>CAZXGB010000049.1:0-16737 GCA_964640005.1 uncultured Actinomycetes bacterium
TCGTTACGATGCACGGGTCCCCCGAGGGCGGGGGGTTTGGTGGGGGGTACCTCGAAGTAGGTAGGAGCTGTCGGTCAGTGGGAACCTGACGGTTAGAGAGGGGTCAGGTGGTAGGTCATCGGCGGTTCGCGGAGAAGGTCGCGCTCGCGGTCGGTGATGTCAGCGAGCATCGCCTCCAAACCCGCCACCGCCGCGGCGTCCTTCCAGCGGCTCACTACCGCCACCGCCTCCGGCTCCTCGCGCACCGAGCAGACCTGGAGCCCGAAGCAGCCTGGCAGAGGCCGCGCTTGGTCCGCAATCCGCTCGGCCAGGCCGATCAGGTCCTGGCGCCGGCCCTCGGCCGGGTGCATCGTGCTGATTCGAATCAGCTGGGCATGCTCGCTCATCGCGTGACTCCTCACAGAAAAAAGAGGGAGCCGGCCTGGCCGACTCCCTCGTTGCTCTTCCTCTAAAGAACCGTCCTGGAACTCGCCGCCCGAGCAGGGGCCCGAGCGTCTAGGTGCTCCAGTCCTTTGCGCCGGCTATTAGCCGCAAGCGCTACCTGGCCTCCGCGGAGCGGTGGCTCCAGGACGGCTTTGACGTCTCCGGCGGCTCACTTGCCATAGGCACCTCCGTGGCAGCTGGATTACCGACTTGTCCCATCGTGCGCCACGGACCCGGCGTAGTCAAGTCCGCGGAGCAGCGGATTTAACCTGCATTCAATGGACCTGCCAAACGGCATCCTGGCGTTCGTCAAGGCCGAGTGTCCGACGTGCCAGACGGTGGCTCCCGTACTCGCCGAACTGCGCCGGCGGGGCGTTCCGATCACGATCTACACGCAGGACGACCCCGCCTTTCCGGCCGGCTGCGATCCCGTCGACGACACCGAGCTCGAGCGCTCCTGGCGGGCCGGCGTCGAGATCGTGCCCACGCTCATGCGCGTGCAGGACGGCGAGGTGCTGGACACCGCCATCGGCTGGATGCGCCCGCAGTGGGAGGCCTTCACCGGCGTCACCGGACTCGGGGAGGGTCTGCCCGACTATCGTGCCGGGTGCGGCTCGCGCACGCTCGATGTGGGCATGCCCGAGCGGCTGGCGGCGCGCTACGACGGCGAGAAGCTGCGCTCGCGCCGGGTTGAGCTGGCGGCCGCCGAGGACGAGTTCGAGGCCATGTACGCCCGGGGCTGGAGCGACGGACTGCCCGTCGTCCCGCCGACCCGAGAGCGGGTCCTGCGGATGCTCGCCGGCACGTCTCGCGATCCGCAGGCGGTGGCGGCGGTGATCCCGCCGGACCTGGTCGAGTGCACGGTCGAGAAGGTGGCGATCAACGCGGTCATGGCCGGCTGCCGCCCCGAATACCTCCCGGCCGTCCTGGCGGCGGTCGAGGCCGCCTGCACGAGCGAGTTCAACATGCACGGCCTGCTCGCCACGACCTGGTTCTCGGGACCGGTCGTCATCGTCAACGGCCCGTTCGCGGCGCGAGTGGGACTGAACTCAGGTGTGAACGCTCTGGGACAGGGCAATCGCGCCAACTCGAGCATCGGCCGGGCGCTCCAGCTGGTCGTCCGCAACGTCGGCGGCGGCCGCCCGGGCGAGGTCGATCGGGCGGCGCTCGGCAATCCCGGAAAGGTCGGATGGTGTTTCGCCGAGGACGAGTCGGGCTCGCCCTGGGAGCCGCTGTCCGTTGAGCGCGGCTTTCCAGAGGGAACTTCGACAGTGACCCTCTTCGCCGGATCGGGTGTGCAGGGCGTCGCGGATCAGCGTTCGCGCACGCCGGAGTCACTGGCGCGCAGCTTTGCCGAGTGCCTGCAGGTGGTCG
Source organism: uncultured Actinomycetes bacterium (assembly GCA_964640005.1). Classification (GTDB taxonomy): domain Bacteria; phylum Chloroflexota; class Dormibacteria; order Dormibacterales; family Dormibacteraceae; genus CAZHAC01. The sequence continues at coordinate 1,798 of CAZXGB010000049.1, forward strand.
CGCACCCGAAGCTGGCCCTGGCCTGGGACGCTCTCCTCGTCGTCTCGCCCGAGCACGGGCGGGTCTTCCGCGAGGCGGGGTGGTCAAAGCAGCGGCTGCACGAAGAGGTGCGAGCACTGACGACGAGGCCCGCGTCCGAAATGGAGCGGGGCGCGCGGGGGATCGAAGAGGGCATGCCGGAGCCGGTCGCCGGCCAGGTGCCGAAGTTCCGCCCGGGCGGCCTGCTGATCGTTCACGCCGGTGGGACCGCCGGCCTCTTCTCGGCCATAATCGGCGGCTGGGTGAGTGGCCCCGGTGGCTCGGAGCCGGTCACAAAGGAGATCGCCGAATGATCGAACTGCTCGACCCCACATCCGAACGAGCGCCAGCTTCGCGGCAGCTCTCGCCCCGGCTGGACTCGATCGCCGGCCGGACGATCGCCCTCCTCGACATCTCCAAGCCGCGCGGCGACGTCTTCCTCGACCACCTGGCAGGGATACTCGAGGGCCGGGGTGTCGAGGTCCTTCGCTTCCGAAAGCCGACCTACACCAAGCCGGCGCCCGCCGACCTGCGCCATGACATCGCGGTCCGCGCCCACGCGGTCATCGAGGCCCTCGCCGATTGAGGGTCCTGCACGTCGTGCAGTGTGCACGACATGAGCGAGCTGGAGGCTCGCGGCGTGCCCTCCGTCTTCGTCGCTTCGCGTGAGTTCAGGGAGGCGTCGGCGGTCCAGGCGCGGGCCCTGGGATTCGAGCCGGCCGCGGTCTTCGTGGCCCATCCCATCCAGGACCGGACCGACGCAGAGATGCGGGCGCTGGCGGATGTCGCGGCCGAGGAGATCTTCGCCAAACTGACTGGATGATCCGAACCCGGCGCTTGCTCCTGCGGCTTCCTGAGCATGACGACGTGCCGGAGGTCGTCAGGTTCTACACCGAGAACCGGGAGCACCTGGAGCCCTGGTCGCCGGCCGCCTCGGCCGCCTTCTTCACGGAGCCCTACTGGCACGACCAGGTGGAGACCCGGCACGCGGAGTTCCAGGACGGGCTGGGCGCCCGGTTCTTCGTCTTCCCGATCGAGCGTCCCCGGCGAGTGATCGGGAACCTGTCGCTGACCCAGATCCAGCGCGGGCCGTCACAAACCTGCAACCTCGGCTACTCGCTCGCCGCCGACGAGCAGGGCCAGGGCTACATGCTGGAGGCGGTGGAGGGCGCGGTCCGCTACGCCTTCGAAGAGCTCCGCCTGCACCGAGTGGCGGCCAGCTACATGCCGCACAACCAGCGAAGCGCGCGGGTGCTGAGCCGGGCCGGATTCCTGATCGAGGGCTACGCGACCGCCTACCTGATGATCAACGGCCGCTGGGAAGACCACGTCAACACGGCTATCGTCAACCCACGGTCGTGAAAAGCTTGCAGGTCCACGGGACCTCGATCGCTTACCAGGAGAGGGGGCAACCTGCCGGATCAAGCCGGCCGGTCGTCTTCCTGCACGGCAATCCGACGTCGTCCTACCTCTGGCGCAACGTGATCCCGCACGTCGAGGGCGGCGCCCGCTGCCTGGCCCCCGACCTGGTCGGGATGGGGTACTCAGGACCGTCTGCCACCGAAGGCCCCGAGCGCTACACGTTCGCCGACCACGCGCGCTACCTCGACGCCTGGTTCGACGCGCTGGGGCTGGAGAAAGTCGTCCTGGTCGGGCACGACTGGGGCGGCGCCCTCGGCTTCGACTGGGCGGCGCGCAACCAGGACCGCGTCGCCGGCATCGCCTACATGGAGACGATCGTGTGTCCGGTCACCTGGACAGACTGGCCGGAGGTGGCCCGCGGCATCTTCCAGGCCATGCGCTCGCCGGCGGGCGAGGAGATCGTCCTCGAGAAGAACGTCTTCGTGGAGCGCATCCTGCCCGCCAGCATCCTCCGCCAGCTGGCTCCGGAAGAGATGGAGGCCTACCGGCGTCCATTCGCGGAGCCGGGCGAGGCCCGGAGGCCGACGCTTACCTGGCCGCGCCAGATTCCTATCGACGGAGAGCCCCGCGATGTCACGGAGCGCGTCGAGGCATACGGGCGCTGGCTCGAGCGAACCTCCCTGCCCAAGCTCTTCATCAACGCCGAGCCGGGGACGATCCTGACCGGCCGGCAGCGCGAGTACGCGCGCTCCTGGCCGAACCAGCGCGAGGTGACGGTACGCGGGATCCACTTCATCCAGGAGGACTCGCCGGCCGAGATCGGGGCCGCCATCCATGGCTTCGTAGCCGACCTGGGGTAAACTTACCGGTCCCCGTGCCAACCCCTCATCGCGGGGTTCGTCGCTACCTGCCGTATATGCGGCCGTATGTGCCGCAGCTGCTCACGATGGGTGTCTCGGCGATCGTCGCCATCGCCGCCGCGACGGCCATCCCGCAGGTAATCAAGGCGATCATCGACGGCCCGGTCACGCACCACGAGCCGGCCGCGCTGCTGCCCTACACCCTGCTCATCCTTGGCCTGGCCGCCGTCGAAGCGGCCGGCAACTACGTGCGCCGGCACCTGTCCGGCGTGACCAGCTTCGGGATGGAGAACGACCTCCGGAACGACTTCTACGCGCACCTCCAGCGCCTTCAAGTGGCCTTCCACGACAACTGGCAGTCAGGCCAACTGCTCTCGCGCGCGGTCGGCGACATCAACACGGTGCGCCGGTTCGTCGGCTTCGGGGCGATGTTCGGGCTCGTCTTCCTGGTCCAGTTCGTTGCCGTGGTGGTGATGCTCTTCCGGCTCGAGTTCTGGCTGGCGCTGCTGACCGCCTGTCTGGCGCTGCCCGTGGCCGCCATCTCGCGCCACTTCTTCACCCGCTACGCGGTTATCGCCCGCCAGATGCAGGACCGCCTGGGTGACGTGACGACGGTGATCGAGGAGATGGCGACCGGGGTCCGCATCATCAAAGCGTTCGGCCGCAACGCTCTGCTGCGCACGCGCTACCGCGAGCAGGTGGACGCGCTGCGCGGGACCGCCCTGGAGGCGGTCGGCACCCGCGCGCGCTTCTGGTCGCTGATGACTCTGGTGCCGAACCTCAACCTGGCGGTGGTGCTCCTGCTCGGCGGCCTGGCCGTGCTCCACCAGCAGCTGACGATCGGCGGCCTGGTCGCCTTCTTCGCCTACCTGATGATGCTGACCTGGCCGATGGATGCCCTGGGCTGGATCCTGGCCATGGGCGACGAGGCGCACACGGCTTCGATCCGCCTCTCGGAGGTGTTCGACTCCGAGCCCGAGATCGTGGATCGCAAAGGGGCGGTCGAGGTCGAGCCGCGCCAGGTGCGCGGCGACATCCGCTTCGAGAACGTTACCTTCGCCTATCCGGGGGCCAAGGAGGCCGTGCTCAAGGGGGTCGACCTGCACGTAAGGGCGGGGGAGACGATGGCCATCGTCGGCCGCACGGGCTCCGGCAAGACCTCCCTGGCGATGCTGGTGCCGCGCCTTTACGACGTGACGGGCGGGCGGGTGACGATCGACGGGCGCGACGTCCGCGACATCCGGCTGCGCTCGCTGCGGGCCCTGATCGGTACCGCCTTCGAGGACCCGGTGCTCTTCTCGGCCTCCGTCCACGAGAACCTGGTCATGGGCCGGGACATCCGCGACGCCGAGGCCCTCAAGCGGTCCATCGAGATCGCCCAGGCCGGGTTCGTCTGGGACCTGCCGTGGGGTCTGGAGACGCGGGTGGGCGAGCAGGGACACACGCTCTCGGGCGGGCAGCGGCAGCGCATCGCCCTCGCCCGCGCGGTGCTCGGCGGTCCCCGAATCCTCGTGCTCGACGACCCGCTCTCCTCGGTGGACGTGCACACCGAGTCTCAGATCGAGTCCGCGCTGCGGGGCGTGCTCGAGGGCGGGACCGCGATCCTGGTCGCCCACCGGCCCTCGACGCTTCAGCTGGCGGACCGGGTGGCGCTCCTCGACGGCGGGCGGATCACGGCCGTCGGCGCCCACTCCGAGCTTCTGGATTCAGAGCCTCTCTACCGATCGCTCCTGGCCCAGATGGCCACCGAGGTGGCTTGAGCATGGCGGTCACAGCGACGAAGGACCGTGACGCCTGGCGTGGCGTGGCCGGCGAGGACGTCGACGAGGTACCGCCCGAGGTCTCGCGGCGGCTCCGCCGGCGCAGCCGCGATCTGCTCGGCGAGCTGGTCCGGCCCTACCGGCTGCGCATCGTCCTCGCCGTGATCCTGATCCTGGGCCGCACCGGCTCCACGCTGGCCATCCCCTGGCTGGTCGGCCAGGCCATCGACCACGGGATCCGGCCGGGCGCGGCGGTCGCCGACGGCCGCGTGCTCGAGCAGTACGTGGCGTTCCTGGGACTGGCGATCCTCGGCGTCGCCGTGTGCGGGTATTCGTTTCTCCGGCTTTCCGGCTGGATCGGGCAGACCGTCCTCTACGACCTCCGCTTGCGCATTTTCAGCCACGTGCAGGCGCTCAGCCTCTCCTTCTACGAGCGCTACACGTCCGGCCGCATCATCGCGCGCCTGACCTCGGATATCGACGCCCTCCAGGAGCTGCTGGCGACCGGCCTGGCCAGCGTTCTCACGTCGCTGATCTCCGTTGTCGCGATCGCGGTGATCCTGGTCCGCCTCGATCTCCGTCTGGGCGGCGCCATCCTGGCCTCCTTCCCCCTGGTCGTGCTGCTCACGTGGTGGTTCCGTTCCAACTCGGCTCGCGCCTACCGCGCGGTGCGGCGCGCGATCGCGCTCGTGATCGTTCACTACGTCGAATCGCTGAACGGAATCCGGGCGGTCCACGCGTTTCGGCGGGAACCCCGGAACCAGGACATCTTCGAAGACGTCAACGCGCGCTATCGCGACGCCAACGTCTGGTCCAACCGTCTCGCCTCCACGTTTGCGCCCGGAATTCAGCTGCTCGGGCGGCTGACGACGGCGGCGGTCTTGGTCTATGGCGGCCTGCTCGTCGTGCAGGGGTCGCTGACGATCGGCGTCCTGACCGCCTTCATCCTCTACGTGCGGCAGTTCTTCGATCCCATGCAGGACCTCTCGCAGTTCTACAACCTGATCCAGGCCGCCGGCGCCGCACTCGAGAAGCTGTCGGGCGTGCTCGAGGAAACGGCCACGGTGCCGGAGCCGCGGGACGCGGTTGCCATGCCGGCCGTCCAGGGCCGGGTGCGCTTCCGGCACGTGACCTTCGCCTACGGCGAGCGGCCGGTCCTGCACAACCTGGACTTCGAGGTGCCCGCCGGCCAGGTGGTGGCGCTGGTCGGCGCAACCGGCGCCGGCAAGACGACGACCGCGCGCCTGATCGCGCGCTTCTACGATCCTCAACAGGGCGCGGTCGAGCTGGACGGGGTCGACCTCCGCCGGATCGCCGGCCCCGACCTGCGGCGCGCGATCACGGTGGTGACGCAGGAGTCGTTCCTCTTCACCGGAAGCGTTGGCGAGAACATCGCGTTCGGCCGTCCGGGTGCGACGGCGGTCGAGATCGAGGCGGCGGCGCGGGCGGTGGGGGCGCATGAGTTCATCTCGGCGCTGCCCAACGGATACGACACCGACGTCCGGCGCCGGGGCGTCCGGCTCTCGTCGGGCCAGCGGCAGCTGGTCGCCTTCGCTCGGGCCTTCCTGGCCGACCCGCGCGTGCTCATCCTGGACGAGGCGACTTCCTCCCTCGACCTGCCCTCGGAGCGCCTCGTCCAGAGGGCGCTGCGGACGCTGCTCGCGGGCCGGACGGCGTTCATCATCGCCCACCGCCTCTCGACGGTCGAGGTCGCGGATCGTGTTCTCGTGATGGACGCTGGGCGCATCGTCGAGGATGGGCCGCCGAGCGAGCTGGCAGTGCGCGCGGAGGGCCGCTACGGCGCGCTCCATCAGGCCTGGCTGGAATCGGTCGGGCTGGCGGCGACCTAGTTGATTCAGTAACAATCCGGAGCCGTGCGAAGAGTGGATATCCTCCTCGACCGTCTGGCCACGCGCGTCGGGCCGGCCCGGCTGGCTTCCGGCGCCGCTTTGCTCCTCGGCGGCCTGCTGCTCGTCAGCTTCCTGATCGTCGCGGGCACTTCGGGCGTGCATCCGGAAGCGTGGGGGGCGGCGGTCGCACTTGCCGTCTCGGTGCTCTCGGGTGTCCTATATGCTTGGCGCCTGGGAGCCTACGGGCCTCCCGATTAGTCCTTGCTCTCAACGATTCCCTTCTTCATCTGCGCCGCCGTCGCGATCGGAGGCGCACTCCTCGCCGCCCTGACCGGCTCGCGCGCGCAGCGCGTTTTAAGCCTGCTCGCCGTGACCATCGGCACGGCGGCGATGCTGGCGCTGCTTTCGGCCGGCTTCGCCGCCCTCGTGGAACTCGCCGCCGGCGCCGGCTCGGCCCTGCTCATCGGACTCCGGCGGACGCCTCAGGAGCCCGTGCTGAAGCGCGAACCGCGGCGACCGGCATGGCCGGCGCAGCTGGCCGCGGCCGGCTGCGCGCTCCTCTTCGGGGTGCTGGCGGTTGCCGCCTGGCGCGGGGGAGTCGCGGCCGGGTCCTATCCGGGCGGCACCTTCAACAGCGCGGCGGTGGCCCGGCTTCTGCTCGACCGCGACGGCCTGGCCGGCGCTGCGCTGGGCGCGATGCTGCTCACGGCGCTCGCGGGAGCGGCCGCGTCCTGGCGGGTCAGGCGCCGGTGAGCGCGGCCGCGGTCCTATTGGTGGCCGCCGCGCTCGCGTGCACAGGCCTGCTGGCCGCCGTCTGGCGCCCCGACTTGAGCGGCGCCATTACCGGCCTCCCCGTGCTGGCCGCCGGGCTCGGTCTGGCAGGCGCCGGCGTCTCCCGCTATACGGCCGCCTCGGGCGCGGCCGCCGCGGGCCAGGAACTGGCGGTCGCGGCTGCCGTGGCGGGATTCGCGCTGGTCGCGCTGGTCACCGCCCTGACCCGTGGCGGAGCGGCTCCGACACGCTCAGAGGAAGAGGAGAGCCGGAGGGCGACCACGCCTACGCGAAAGGGCGCGCGGGTTGGAGGTAGGCGGCGCTGAGCGGCCTCTCCCTGACCACCTTTTTGGCCGCGGCTTCGGCGGCCTCGGCGGCCTCGTCCGCGCACAGGGGAGGCGGCTTCGATCCGGCTTCCACGCTGGGCTGGTCGGTGCCGCTCCTGCTGCTGGTGCCCCTCCTGACCTTCGTGTTCATCGTCTCCGGCGTGCGCGCCCGGCGGGCGACCAGCAACACCGCGATCCTCGGCCTCCTCGTGACCCTGGCCGACGTCGTCCTGGTCGGCTGGGCCCGCTACCGCATCTCCGCGCCCTATCTGGCGAGCTACCAGTGGATCAACGTGCCGGTGTCCTTCAGCGGCGCCACCCAGTTCCAGGGCTTCGGCATCGACATCTCGCTGCGGGTCGACCACCTCGCCCTCGCCGGCGCGGCCGCGCTGCTGCTGGCCTCGCTGGGGATTGTGTTCTGGCACCGCGCGGCCAGCCGCGAGGCGGGTCCCGCCCGCTTCCACGCGGTGCTGATGCTCGCCGTGGGCGCGGCCATGGGCGTCCTGGTCTCGGGCGACCTGGGGGCGCTCGCGGGATGGTGGGGGCTGTGCGGGGTCGCCAGCTACCTGCTTCTCGCCCATCGATGGGGCACGGAGGCGGCCGGGCGAGCTTCCCAGCTCGGGCTCTGGCTGCCGTTTGCCGGTGACATCTCGCTCTGGTGCGCGGTGGCGGTGCTGTACTCGCGCTTCGGCCAGCTCACCCTGGACAAGCTGGTCGCGCCCGGCATCCTCCACAACACCTACGGGGCGGGCCTCAAGTCGATCGGTCTGGCGGCCGTGCTCTTCGGCCTGGCGGCGCTCGTGCGAGGCGGGGTCTTCCCCTTCACGGCCTGGCAGACGGCGCTCGAGGCCCCGCCGGCGGCCGCCGCCTGGGTGCAGGCGATCTGGCCCCTGACGGCGCTCGTGGTGCTGGCCCGGGTGCTGCCCATATTCGATGCCGCGGGCCCGGAGCCCTACCGCATCCTGGCCTACGGGTGCGCGATCGCTCTGATCTCCGCGGCGCTCCTCTCATTGCTCGTCAACGACCTCAGGCGGTCGGTCGCCTGGGCCGCTGCCGCCCTCGTCGCCCTGGCCATGCTCGGGCTGGGCCAGCCGGGCGCGCTCGCGACGTCGTTGGCCGGGATGCTGGCCTTCTGTGTGGCCCGCCCGGCACTGGCGGGCGCGTCGTGGTCGATCGCGGCGGCGATGCAGTCGGGCGATCTGGCCGACATGGGAGATGCCTGGCAGCGCATGCGCCGGACGTCGCTCGGCTACCTGATCGCGGCGCTCGCCCTGGCCCTGGCCTTCGTGCCCAAGGCGGCGGCGCGGGCCGCCTACGGATGGCGCGGCTCTTGGTTCTTGGGCGTGGCCCTGGTCCTGATCGGGGCCGCACTGCTGAGGCCATACGCCGCCGCGGCCTACGGAGAGCTGCGCCGGCGGCGCGCCTTTGAGCCGACCCGCGTGCGCGAGGTGGCGCCGGCTGCGTCGGCGTCCGTGCTGGCGCTCGCGCTGGCGGCGGCGGTGGCCACTGTGCTTGGGTTCTTAACACCCTGGGTTGCCTGGTTTGGAGGCCCAGGTCATGCTGCAGGCGTGGAACAGATGTTCGTCTGGCTCGCGCTCGCGCTCATCGGCTGCGCAGCCGGGATCTTCGGCGGCGGCTTCCGGCGGGACCTGGTCATCGGCTGGAGTGCGCGGACGCAGGCTCTGGTCGCCGGCTATTCAGGGCTGGCCGTGATCGCATGGGACCGGTTCCTGCGACAGCCGGTGCTCGGGATCGTCGACGCGACCGAGGGGATCGTGGTCGAGGCCGGCGGGTCCGCCCTGGGGCGTCTGTTCAGCCGCGGTGGAGGTTGGCTGCGCTCCTACCTCCTGGACGTCGGCGGCGGGGCGCTCGGCTTCGCGGTTCTCGCGGTCGCCGTCGGGGCGGCCCTGATCGGCGTTCTCGCGGTGAGCGGGCGATGACCTGGCTGCTCGCGGTTTCGCCCTCGCCCTCGGCGGCGCCCGGCGTCTTCGCCGTCAACCCCTTCACCTTCAGCTTCCTGCTGAGCACGATCATCTGGGTGCCGGTGGTGTGGGCGGCGGTGCTCGCGTTCCTGCCCAACCCGCGGGGCCGCTACGACCGCTTCTTCTACGGCAGCACCTTCTGGGTGATCGTCCTCGTCGAGCTCGGGCTTTCCCTGATCGGCTACATGCAGTTCTCCACCTACTCGAGCGGGCTCCAGTTCGAGGAGAAGCTGGCCTGGCTGCCCAACTTCGGGGTCACCTACCACCTGGGGGCGGACGGGATCTCGATCGTCATGCTGCTGCTCAACGGGCTGGCCGGCGCGGCGGCGGTCCTGGCCTCGAACACGATCCGCATCCGGCCCCGGTCTTACTTCGTGCTCCTGCTCCTGACGGAGTCCGCGGTCAACGGCCTGGCCTGCTCGCGCGACCTCTTCCTGCTCTTCATGTTCTTCGCTGCCGCGACAGTGCCGGTGGGACTGCTGGTCGCGGGTTGGGGCGGGCCGAGGCGGACGGCCGCCGCCTGGCGGCTCGTGACCTACTGGGGGATCGGCGCGCTGGCGCTCCTGGCCGCCGTGGCGCTCATCGTGGTCGCTTCGGGCGCCGGCACCTTCGACCTCGACACGATCGGCCGGAGCGCGGCTTCGCCGCGCGTCCAGGTGATCGCCGGGATCCTGATCGTGGCCACGGTCGCGACCCGCCTGCCGCTCTTCCCGCTCCATGGCTGGGTAGAGGCGCTGGCCGAGGCGCCGGCCGGCGTGGTGATCCTGATCGCCGGCGCGGCCACCCGCAGCGGAGGCTACGTGCTCATCCGGTTGCTCGACGGGAGCCTGAACGACGGCACGCGCCTGCTCGCGCCCTTCGTGGCGGCGCTGGCGGGGGTCACCGTGCTCTTCGCCGCCCTCGCCGCTTTCCGCACCCTCGACGTACGCCGGGTGGGGGCGTACCTGGCTCTCGTGCCCGGGGCCATAACCGTCCTCGGGGCCTCCGGCGTCACGCCGCTCTCCTTGGATGGGGCGGCCGTCTCGCTCTTCACCGGCGGGGCGGCGGCGGCCCTCATCGCCGGGGCCTGCGCGGTGACCGCGGAATTCGCGCTGGTTCGCGACCTGCGCCAGCTGGGCGGACTGGCGGGCCGCACGCCGCGCCTCTTCTGGATCATGGTCCTGGCCGGCCTTGGGGTGGCATGTCTGCCCCTGACCGGCACCTTCGTCGCGCTCCTGATGATCCTCTTCGGTTCCTTCAAGGGATCGGCGGTGGGCGCCCTGATCCTCGCCGCCGGGCTGATCGCGGCCGCCGCGGCGGTGGCCTGGTTGCTGCACCGGGTCCTGTTTGGGGCTCCACACCCGGAGGCGCCCCAGCCCGTCGACGCCGGGCTGACCGAGACCTGGGCGCTCGGACTTCTTGCGGGCGCCCTCCTCTGGGTAGGCCTCTTCCCCGGCGGGCCCAAGCTGGCGGGCGTTCCCTTCTTCGATCCCGGGATGACGAACGTCGTCAATGCCACGGTGAGCGAGCTGGCGTCGCCCTACGCGCCGCCATCCCCGCCGCCCACTGCGGGGGGAGGCGCCAGCTCGTGACGCTCTGGGTGCTGTCTCCGGAAGGCGTGGTCCTGCTGGGCGCGATCGGGGCCCTGGTCCTGCCGGCGCTGGCGTCGCCGCGCGCGCGCGGACGCATGCGCGGCTGGCTTGGCTGGGCGGCCGGCGTGTTCGTCATGGCGGCCTTCGGCCTCGAGCTCTGGGCCGGCGGCCAGGTCGGGACGCTCTTCGCCGGTGGCTTCGTTCAGGACCGGTTCGCGCTCTTCGCCAAGGCGGCCGCGCTGCTGGCACTGCTGGTCGCGATCGCGGTGACGGATTGGAACGAGGAAACGCTGCCGGGCGCGCTTCCCTTCGCATTCCTGGCTGCGCTCGGCATGATGACGGCAGCCTCGGCCGCCAGCTTCATTCAGCTCTGGGTGGGCCTCGCGCTGGCCGCGATCGCCGGCGTGACGGCGCTCAGCCGGCGCGTGCGGGGCGCCGTGGCTCCCGGCGATGAGGCGGCGCTCAGAGAGGGTGCGGCCCGGGCCGCGCTCACCGCCGGCGCCCTGGTCATGCTGGCCGGCCTGGCTTTCGCTTATGTCGCCGCCTTTGCCGGCAGCTCGAATCTCTCGGAGGCGGCCGCGGGGCTTGCCTCGCACCGCCCGAGCGCCGCCGGCGCCCTGCCCGCACTGGTCGGGATGGGCGCGCTGCTCGCGCTCATGCTGCTGGCGCCCTTCCGGTTCGCTGCTCCCTCGACGGCCATCGCCTCACCTCTCGGTTCGGGAGTGGCGGCCGCCTTCGCTGCCGGCGCTGCCGGCGTGGCGCTGGTCAAGTTCGGGGCGGTCGTGGTGCCGCAGGCGGTCGAGTGGGCGGTCGGACTGGCCGCCGTCGCCGCCGTCGCGATCGCCCTGGCCGGCCTGGCGGCGGTAAGCGCGGGCGCTCGGGCCCGGACCGTGTTCGGGGTGGCGGCGGTGGCGCAGCTCTCCTGGGTTGTGGCCGGCATTGCGGCACATGATCGGGAGGGCACGGCGGCCGCGGTGCTCCTTCTCGGCTCGGCCGTGCTGGCCCTGGCGGCGGCGCCCGTCCTCCTGGGCACGCTCGAGCTGGGCGGGGCGCTGGAGCCCTCCGGGCTGGCGCAGCGCGCGCCCGGCCGGACTGCCGGCCTGGCGCTGGTGGGCCTCTCGCTCGCCGGGATACCGCCCCTGGGCGGCTTCGTCGGGCAGGTTCTCGTGAGCCTGGCCGTGCTCCGCACGGGATACGGCGCCGCGCTCGGCCTGGCCCTGGCGGGCACGCTCCTCTGCTGGCTGGGCGTGTTCCGGGTGGTCCAGGCCGCATATTCCGGCGGCGAGGTGGAGGAGGTGCGAGGAAGGCGGGCGCCGGTCCCGGCGGTGCTGACCGCCGCGTCCGGCGGCGCGCTCCTCTCCGGGGCGCTGCTGCTCGCGTACACGGTCTTCGCCAACCCCATCAGCGGCCTCGCGTACCAGAGCGCCGAGGCGTTAGGGTTGCGTTAGCCTCGTAACCCGAGGCACCCGGGCCTCGTTACCCTCCGGGAAGCAGCATCCTCTTGACGTCTTCAACACGTTCCCGCAAATCGCGCCGGCGCAGCACGCCCCGTAGCGGACGGGGGCGCCGGGTGCTCGGCGTGCTGCTGGCGGCCCTCCTCGTGTTCGGCGTCCTGGGCAGCCTGGCGACGCTCGGCGCGGTCAACTACTACGCAGCTGACCTGCCGTCGATCGAGACCATCAACGAAACCGCGCTCCCGCAGACGTCGCGCATCGTCGACCGTAACGGGAACCTGATCGAGGTCCTGTACCACGAGAACCGCACCGTCGTGCCGCTGGCCCAGATCTCGCCCAACCTGCGCAAGGCGACGGTGGCGACCGAGGACCGGACCTTCTATCAGAACTCCGGCGTCGACTACCGCCGGATCGCGATCTCAGCCTTCCTCGACATGACCCACCACTCGGCGGCCTACGGCGGGTCGACGATCACCCAGCAGGTGGTCAAGAACACGCTCCTCAAGGACCAGGCGCAGGACAAGGCGGTCAACCGCAAGGTCAAGGAGGTCATGCTCGCCGAGGAAATGGAGCGGCGGTACTCGAAGGATCAGATCCTCGAGCTCTACCTGAACACCATCCCGTACGGCAACGGCGCCCTCGGCGCGGAAGCGGCGGCGCAGACCTACTTCGGCATCCACGCCTCGGAGCTGGACGCCGCGCAGGCCGCTTTCCTGGCCGGTCTCCCGCAATATCCCGCCGGCTACAACGCGTTCGGAAACGAGTCCCAGAAGGCGGCGACCAAGGTGCGCTTCCAGGCGGTCGTCCAGTCCATGGTGGCGGCCGGCGCGATCAGCCCGGCCGAGGCCGACAAGATCGCGGCGGAAGACATCTGGAAACAGATGGCCGACCACCACGCGCAGGCGCATGGCCGCGACCCGCGGACTGCCCACTTCGTGGACTACGTGCTCCAGTACCTGGGGTCGAAGTACAGCGACGCCCAGATCTACGAGGGCGGACTCATCATCCAGACCTCGCTCGACCTGCCCACCCAGATGGCGGCCGACGCCGCCGTCAAGGCAGGGGTCAAGACCTACGCCTACAAAGGCGCCAACACGGGTGCCCTGCTGGCGATGAACCCCGCCGACGGCGAGATCGTGGCCATGGTCGGCAGCGCCGACTACAACAACGAGGACATCCGGGGCCAGGTCAACCTGACGGGAGGCAATCCGAGTGGCTATCGCCCGGTGGGGTCGTCGTTCAAGCCGTATACCTACGCCAGCGGGCTGGAGACCGGGCAGCTGACGGCAGCGACCAGGGTGGACGACCAGACCGACGTGATCGACGGCCACCGCTATTTCGATTGGGACACCAAAAAGGAGGGCATGATCCCCCTCCGGCAGGCGCTCCAGGAGTCGCGCAACCTGCCGGCGCTCTGGTCGTACAAAGCTGTCGGCGGGGCCAAGGTGGTGTCGTTGATGCAGCGGCTCGGGATCACCACCAAGATCGAGAACCAGGACAGCCTGCCGACCACGCTGGGCACCAACTCGATGAGCATGATCGAGCACCTCGCCGCCTACTCCGCGTTCGACAACGGCGGCAACAAGGTGGCGGCCCACGCGGTGCTCAAGGTCACGGACCCGCAGGGCAAGGTCCTGGAGTCCTTCGACCGCCAGGCCTCCCACGACCGCGTGATCTCGCCTGAGCTGGCCTACCTGACCACCGACATCCTGCGCGGCCCGCCGCGCATCTACCTGGGCTACGGCGCGCAGCCGGTGGCGTCCAAGTCGGGCACGACGGAGTCGTGGACCGGCGCCTACTGGATCGGCTACACGCCCGACCTGGCGGTCGCCACCTACATGGCTCACATCGACAAAGGCGACACCTGCAACTCGGGTTTTGCCCGGCTGGCCGACGGGTTCCAGCCCTCGGGCTGGCTGTGCCCGACCAATGTTCTGTGGGGCGAGCACGTAGGGCAGAGCGTCTGGAAGCCGTTCGTCGACGGCTACTACAAGTCACATCCCTGGCCGGCCGCGTGGTCGAAGCCGGCGGGCATCGTCACCCGGTCGGTGTGCAAGGCCGACGGCAGCGCAGCCGACCCCAGCACGCCGGCCGATCAGAAGTACAACGAGATCTTCATCCAGGGTTCGGGCGAGCCCGGTCCCGGCCAGTGCGCGGCAATCGCGGCGGCCGCCAAGGCCTCGCCGTCGCCCTCGCCCGGTCCGACGGCCTCACCGAGCCACCCGCCGACGCCACACTAGTCGGATATTGAGGATCGCGCGGGCGGGCGTCATCGGCGGCGCCATATATCTCGTGCTCTCGGCGCTCTGGCTGGTCATAGCCCGCCCGCCCGGCAACCGGCTCCTCTTCGAGCTCTGGTTCATCCCTCTCCTGCTCGTCGGTCTCTCGCTGCCCGGCGCGGCCAACCAGGTGACGCTGGCCCGCGCCTACCTGGCTCTGCCCTCGTTTGTCTACGCGCTCTCGCCTGCGACGTACGGGCCGCTGGCAGTCTGCGTTGCGCTGGCCGGGGTCACGGATCTCGTGGATGGCACGCTGGCGCGCCGGTTCGGCACCACTCAGCTGGGGGGAGGGCTCGACCCGGTAGTGGACGGGGTTTACTTCGGGTCGGTTGCCGTCGGGCTGGCTATCGGCGGCGCCTACCCGGCGTGGCTGGCTGGCGTGGTCGTCGGCCGCTACGCGCTGCCCGCGCTCGTAGGGGCGGTGCTGTTCGGTTTGGGGCGCCGCCCCGATCTCCGGCACACCCTCTTCGGGCAGCTGTCGACCCTGCTCATCGCCTGCCTGCTCGGCCTGGTCGCCCTGCTGCGCGCTCTCGGCCAGGACACGATCGCGGTCGTCGCCATCGCGTCGGTGGTGATCCCGGTCGCGACCCTGACGACGTTTGCCAACCTGGCCTGGCAGGTTCGCAGCGCCCTGGGTTCGGGAGACGCCCCCGAGGGGTAAGATTCGGGTGGCCGCGCTAGATGGGGAACTGGCGATGCCCTGCACC
>CAZXGB010000050.1:0-16719 GCA_964640005.1 uncultured Actinomycetes bacterium
ACCGCGCGGGCCACCTCTTCGACCTCGTCAGCTACTACCGGAACGACAAGACGCCGACGGCGAGCTCCGATCCGCACGGCTTCCTGCTCGACCCGCGTCTCTTCGGGCGCAACCAGGGTCAGGCGCAGGTGCTCGCATTCATCAGCTCCGGCGGCACGACGATCATCGACCCTGACGGGCCGGGACCGATCTGGGAGGTGCCGGTTGTGAACCAGCGGAATCTCGACTGCACGCACTACCCGGAGCCGCAGACGGGCGTGCCGTACACCGCATCAGCCGGGGAGTGCTGAGTCCCTAGCCGGCCGCGACCTCCGGCTCCGACGCCCGCCGGAACCCAACCCGAACGAGCAGCGTCGAAGCAGCAATCGAGAAGGCAACCGTAGCCAGAACCGCGGCGTGCAGAGCCGCCGTGATGAAGCCCGCCGCACTGGCTAGAGAAGCCAGCACGAAGCTGAACTCGCCCAGCTGCCCGAGGCCGACTGCGAGCTGCCAGTAGCGCACGCGCAGCCGGGCAAGACGGGCGAGTAGGGCAATTACCACAACCTTCGCGCCCACCACGAGCCCCAGCAGCAGAGCGATCCACGGCAGCGCGGTCGGGAGCTGTCCTGGATCGATCAGGGCTCCGATGCTCACGAAGAAGAGCACCGCAAAGACTTCCCGAAAAGGCAGGAGCCGCCGCCGAGCCTCGGCGGCCGGCTCGCTCTCGCTGATCGCCAGTCCTGCTACGAACGCCGCCAGCGCGAGCGGGATGCCGGCGATCTCGGAGCCGATGCCGGCGAGGGCCAGACCGCTGGCCAGCGACAGAATGAGAAACAGATCGTGCTGGGGCGCGAGGAGCCTGAGGACCCGGGGCAGCAGCCAGGCACTGGCCAACGCCAGCGCGAGAAAGGCAACGACTCCAATCGCCCTCGCGGTCGTCCCGATGGAGCCGGCTCCGATGACGAACAGCAACACCGTGGCGACGGCCACGCCGGTCAGGTCCTGGACGACGCTCCAGCCAAGCAGGTCTTCCTCGGTTCGGCTGTCCGTGGTCCGGCGCCGGCTGCGTGTGATGTTGACGACTACCACACTCGAGGAGAGGGCCACCGAAAGCCCGATCAGGGCTGCGCCCGGCCGCGGAAGGCCAAAGGCGAGCAGGACGCCGAAGGCGATGAGAGCCGTGAGCAGCGTCTGGGCCGGTGCCGCGATCAGCAGCCGTCCGCGCTCCCTTCCCAGACGAAGGGGATCGATCTCGATCCCGACCTCGAAGAGCAGCAGCACGACTCCGATGTCCGCCAGCAGCTGCAACCGGCTGCGATCGGCGACGTAGCCCGGCGTGAACGGCGATACCGCCAGGCCGACCGCAATGTAGCCGATCACTGCCGGCAGGCCGAGGCGTCGCGCCAGCCAGCCCGCCGCCACGGTCAGGAGTAGCAGCAGGCCGATTTCGAAGATGGCCGGAGCCGTCAGGTCCAAGCGCCACTCACTCGCGCGCGCCCCTGACGCGGGTCGGCAGCAGCCGCCTCCGCCGGTCGCGCGAGCCGCGGCGGTGCGGGAGATACGAGCGGTCCCCCAACCACTGGGTCGGAACGACCGCCAGCCAATCCGCTACCTGGTTTAGCGGGAAGGCATACTTCGCGCGCTGCTTTGCAAATGCGTCCCAAGCCGCATCTCGCGGCTTGCACTGGTATCCAAACTTCGTGAGGCGGTCGAGCACGACGTCGAATTCCTCCCGCTCGATGTAGGGGTGGTCCGACGTTTCCAGCTCGAAGTACCAGCTCATGTCCTCGACCAGGTGATTGCCGACGGTGAACATGAGCCGCGCCGTCCCCTGCGCGTCGTCGTCGAGCGCTGTCATGCAGAGAGTGGCGGCATCCATCATCGCCCCGAATGAATGGATCCACGCTTCGTTGTCGTGACTGGACCGAAAGTAAAAGAGGATGGGATAGGCCAGGTGGCTCTCGAGGACCGCCGCCGCCCAGCACTTCCAGTCGTTGAAGGTGCTGCGCAATTCCTGACCGAGCCCACGCTTGCGAGCGGTCTCGAGAATCTGGACGCCGGCAGGCGGCGCGCCCGCCATAGCGTCCAGGGTCACGACCAGCTCTTCGCGCGACTGGAAGGACGAGTAGAGGGAGAAGAGCAGCGTGATGGCCAGCGCTGCAACCAGGACGCCGGTCGCACTCTCCGCCACGGTGGCGATCCGCGCGGCGGGGCCGATCGGGAGGACCTCGCCGTAGCTGAGAGGCGTCAGGGTGGTCGCCGAGAAGTAGAGGGAGTCGCCCAGGTTCTGGGCGGCCGGACGAAACTGATCGCCAAGGCCGTTCATGACGAGGGCGTAGCCGATCCATAGGGTGACCAGCCAGGCGGCGAACATGGTCAGGACACCGACCGGCCCAAAGGCCGCCAGCCAGCGCTCTCTCCACGGAAGGTCCGAGCTTCGCATCCCGATCCACCGCCACAGCAGCCACTCGTACCGGAGCAGCGGCTGGACCAGGCTCGTCTTGTTGACGGCGGGTCGCGGGAGGATGACCGCCTGAAACAGGTCGTAGAAGATGGTCAGGACGATGGCGATGCCAACCGCCACCTCGACGACGTTGAGTGCAGTCAGGATTCCGTCTCCATGTCCATGGGCCTTCAAGAGCCCAGAGCCGCGGGTCGGAGCCCCTTCAACTCTATCCGCTGCCGGGGCGCCTCAGAGCGCGGCCGTCACCGTGGCTTACGCGGTCTCGACCGAGTACTGACGGCATTGGGAGATCGCGGCTTCATCGATGGATCGGCTCGCGACCGCGACAGCAAGCCGTCCCACTCGCCCGGCGGCTGTGCTTTCACCTTCCCAGCCTG
The DNA here is from genome assembly GCA_964640005.1 of uncultured Actinomycetes bacterium. Taxonomy (GTDB): domain Bacteria; phylum Chloroflexota; class Dormibacteria; order Dormibacterales; family Dormibacteraceae; genus CAZHAC01. Next base: position 2,821 of record CAZXGB010000050.1, read on the forward strand.
CCGGTCATCTTCGCGTCCACCACGGGTCTCACCACTCATCGGTCGAGCGATCATACGGCCGAAGCCTCGGCCTCTACCCTTTCTGACGGGAGGTCGAAGCACTACCGCATGAACGGCCTGCTCGAACTCGTGTTGGAGGTCGCAGACCTGGATGCATCGCTGGCCTTCTATCGCGATCTGCTCCAGCTGGAGGTGGTGGAGCGCTGGCCGCCTCCCCGGGCGGCGGCGTGGGTGGCTATCGGCCGCAATGCCGTCCTCGGCCTCTGGGCGCCCAGCTCCGGAGGCGCCGGCGTGGCGATCGCCGGCTCCCGAGGCGGCAGCCACGTCCACTTCGCGATCTACGTCGAGCAGGGCAGCCTGCCAGACTGGCAGCGGCGGCTGGAAGATGCCGGCGTGACGGTCGAGGGGCCAGTGAACTTCTCGGACAGCAACCGCTCGCTCTTCGTCAGCGACCCAGATCAAAACGTGGTCGAACTCGCCGACTGGAAGATCGACTGGTCCGGAAGCCCGGTGGGTTAACGGAATCACTCCTCCTCCCCGCGTGGGGAGGAGCAGCTTCAAGGCCCGAGCGCCTCCGCGACCCGCCCATCCTCGATCTCGACCACCCGATCGGCGAACTCGCGCAGAGCAGGATCGTGGGTGGCGACGAGCACGGCCGTCCCACTCAGCGCGACCTCTCGCACCAGCTCGGCAACCAACCGGCTGGTCTCCGCGTCCAGCTGCGAGGTCGGCTCGTCGGCCAGCATCAGCCGAGGCCTCTTGACGAGGGCCCGAGCGAGCGCCAACCTCTGCTGCTCACCGCCGGAGAGCTCGTCCGTTCGATGGCGCTTCCTCGCTCCCAGCCCCACCCACTCGAGCGCCTCGGCCACCCGGCGATCGACCTCTGGCCCCTCCTCGCCCAGCAGGTGAAGAGCGAAGGCCACGTTCTCGGCCGCCGTCAGGCTCGGAAGCAAGCCGGCGGTCTGAAAGATCCAGCCGATGTCGCGGCGCACCAGCGCCCGCCTGGCCCGCTCGTCCATCCGGCCCAGGTCGTGGCCCAACACCTCGACATGCCCGTCGTCAGCCTCGATCAGGCCACCAACGATGCTGAGCAGGGTCGTCTTGCCCGACCCTGAGCGTCCGAGCAGCAACAGGTACTCGCCCTCGTCGAGCCGCAGATCGACGCCGGCGACGGCCGCCCTGGTCGCCTTGCCGACCCGCACGTGCTTGACGACACCGCTTGCCCTGACCGCGACTGCCGCGCTCACTCGCCCTCCGCATCGGCGGCGCGGATGCGAATCTCATCCCCGTCCAGGTGCGCCCGCACCCGCCCGGCCAGGCCGAGGTGCTCGACGAACCGCTTGGGAAGCTGCAGCCGGCCTGCCCGGTCCATGATCAAGAGCTCGTCCGCGATGTAGCTCCCCTCCTCCTGGCGCCACCTCGTCTCAGTACTGGTCCTGCCATCGCGGATCTGGATCACCCGGTCGGCGTGACGCTCGACGTCGGCGTCGTGCGTGACGATCACAGCCGAGGCGTTGCGCGAGCGAAGTAAAGCCCGCAAGTCACGCAGCAGGTTGCGAGCGGTGCTCCGGTCCAGCTCGGCCGTCGGCTCATCCGCAAGCAGTAGGTGCGGGCGGTTGGCCATCGCGATGGCCATCGCGAGCCGCTGAGCCTCGCCACCCGAGAGCTCCCCCGGGAACTGGTGAGCCAGGTGCGGTATCCCCATCGCCTCGAGCAGCGAACCCGCCCTTTCGAGACGCTCGCCGGCTGTGCCACCCGCCATCGGCAGCATGATGTTCTCGAGAGCGTCGAGGTCTGTGGCCAGGTTGGCCTGGGAGTGCTGGATCGTGTATCCGACGACCTGGCGCCGGTAGGCGTCGCGCTCCCGCTCACCCATCCGGGTCAGATCGTGGCCGCTGACCTCGGCCGCACCCGCCGTGGGCGTCTCCGTGCCGGCCAGGATGTTCATCAACGTCGTCTTGCCGCTGCCGCTGCGGCCGACGATCGCGACCACCTCGCCCTCCTCGACGGTCAGGTCCAGGCCCTGGAGAGCGACCACCTCGACCTCGCGCGTCTTGTAAATGTGGACGAGTCCCTCGCAGTTCACGACCGCGGCCATCAACCAAGCCTCCGCAGCTCTTCGACGACGTTGACCGCGGTTGCGATCCGGCGGGTCAGCCAGGCGAGGCAGGCGATCAGCGCGGCGGCCAGGACCGCCGCCAGTCCGATCTGCGGCAGATCGAATCGGAGCACAGTCGGCGGCATGATGTCCTCGGGCGCGCTCCCAAGTTGAAGGGAGGAGAGCAGCACATTGATCTCGACGGCGGTGAGCGCGACTCCGACCAGCACCGCGAAGACGACCAGGACAACCTGCTCGATCGCGATCCCCCGCCGGATGTCCTCAGGATCGAGCCCGTTTGCCTGGAGGACCGAATGCTCGGCAAGCCGCCGTCGGGTGGCGATCAGGAAGTGGACGGTGAAGCTCAGGACAGCAAGCGCGAGGGCGCTGGCGAACCCGATCGCCAGGTTCGCGCGGAGCTGGATGAGCACGGGATCGTTGAGAGCGACCTGCTCGGCTGTCCGGCGGTTGACCACAAAATCGACCGCCGTCGTCGGTCCCAGCGTTTGAGCAGAGGCCCATCCGGCGCCGGTGAGGGAAACCCAGAGCTCGTTCGGGATCGCAGCTCCGGTGGTAGCTGCCGAGAAGGCGCTGGCCATCCGATCGAGCGGAAAAACGACGAAGTCGTCATTGCCGGGATAGAGCGTCGGCACGTAATCGATCGTCCCCGCCACCCTGGTCGCGATCTCCCGGCCGGCAATGTCGATTCGGGCCGTCATACCAGGCCGAAGTCCGAGCCGCGACATAGTCGGTCCGGACATCAGCATCGGAAGGTCGGTGCCAGTGAAGGGAGCGTTGATCGTCACCTTTCCGCTCCCGGCCACCGGAATGTCTATCGCCGGCGCCTGGAGGCGCAGCGGCGGCCCGGTGCCCGGCGCAAACGTCAGCCCTTGGGCGTCGCGGACCCACCAGCCGTCCGCGTTTTCGAATCTCTCGAGGAGGGCAGCGTCGGGTGAGTCGGCGTAGACGGCCTGCAACCAGCTGAGCGCGAAGTCACCAGAATTGATCGCTCCCTGGGCAGTGAACACGAACGAGTAGAGCCTCAGCGGAAGTTGCGGCGCGGACGGGAACGAAGGCTTGAGATGAAGCTGCCGCCACTCGGCGAAGTTGAGGCTGCCCAAAGAACAGGCGCACCTCTGTCCGGCGGCGTCCCGCAGGTCCACCTCGAGTGTCCCTGGCTGGTTCAACCCGCGGACGTAGACCGTCAGCTCGGTGAGGGGCTTCCCGAGCTCGAGGTAGCCGCGAGCGGCCGAGAGCGGACTCACGGCTTGAGCAAGCGGCGGGCTGGAGAGGTTGGGCCGTGACCAAGCGGCCGCGGCAAAGGAGGCAGGGTCGATCCCGAGCGCGGTGATGGTTTCGGACGAACCGCTGGGGTAGACCTTCTGGCGGAGCACGGGCGTCATCGCCCGCCAGTCCTTGACCTGCGCCAGCTCGCTGCGCAAGGTGCCAGGATTGGCTCCCTCCGAAAAGGCGATCCGAACATCCGCGCCGGTTGCGTAATCCGCCCGATCGACGGCGTTGCTCGTCTCCGTCCGGTCGTAGACCGATGCAAAGACGCCGACCGCCAGCGTCAGGCTGAGCACCATCGCGGCGCCTACGTGCTCGGCGGACTGGCGGCTCAAACGCCAGAAGCTGAGCCGCCCCGGCACGCCACGTGCGAATACACGGATGGGTCGCGCCAGCAGCGGCAGCAGGCGCAGCGTCGCCCCCGAGAGCATGGCCAGGCCGAGGATCGGTAAAGCGATCCCGATGGGGTCGGCGTTCGGGGTCGCCGAGCGCACCGGTTCCTGGGCGCGCAGCGACGACTCGGCCAGGACCGGCACCGCCAGGCCGGCCAGCACCAAATCGAGGTTCCACGTACGCCACCACGCGGCCATACCGGTCGTGCCAAGAGCCTTTCGCATCGCCGAGACGGAGCGAGCCACAAAGCGGGCGCTTAGAGCGAAGCAGATGACGAGGGTTGCCAGAATGCTCATTGCCAGCGCACTCATGAAGGTGTTCGCCAGATCGGCCGCCAGTGGGGCGAAGTCGGCATGGTGCGAGGCCACGACCAGCCACGTCACCGAGAACGCGATGGCGAGCGCGGCCAGGATGGCCGGGACAGCAAGTATCAGGAACTGAAGCGTCAGGAAGGCGAACAGGCGCAGGCGCGACCAGCCGCGAATCCGCCACAGCGCTGCCTGCTGTGCCTGCGACCCCAAATAGCTCTGCGTAATGAATGCAAGGCCATACAGCACGACGGCGATGACTTCGATCGCAACCAGCTGAACCGGAAATTGATTGACCGCGGTTCGGCGGAGAAAGACGGCGATACGGTGGTCGAGCGTGGTCAGCACGGTCTGACCGCCGGAGAACTGAACCCTGCCTCTCAGTTGCGTGACGCCCCGCTCCAGGGCGGGCGCCTGGGACACGGTGAGCACGGATCGATTCGGCAGGTAGACCCTGCCGGCAACCGAATGGACGTGCTTGATCAGCTCTTGAAAGAGCCAGTAGCCATCCTTGGAAAACGCAAGATCGCTGGAACTTGGCGCCGACAGCCAGAAGGGATCAGCGGCGTTCTTAGGGCGATACAGCCCTGTGACCTTGAAGCAAGTCTGGGTGCGCGGAATTGACGTGTCGTCGATGGACTCGAGGCAGCCGGCATCTCCGGCATGGAGGCCGTAAAAATCGGCACCGAGCGCCGAAATCGCGACAGGGATCGGCTCTGACTTCACCCCCTCTGCCGGCCAGGCGCCGCTGACGAGAACCGCGTTGGCCTCGAGTTGAGGGTAGAAGACGCCGCTCAATCGGGGCAGGTTGGGATCGGGGTTGTAGACCTGGCCGTTCAGCGTCGTGATGAGGAGCGACGAGACCCGCCCGTACTCGGACACCTCCGAAAGCCGGTTCCCGGTGTTGAGCTGGACCGAGCCCTGCGTCGCATCCTGCGCAGCCTGATAGCTCTGAGGATTCTGCGCCCCAACCTTCTCGATGGTGACCAGCGAATCGGGGCTCCTCACATCGATGGCCGCCTGATAGCCGGTATCAGCGGAGATCGTCGACACGAACTGGAGCGCCAGGGGAAGAGCGACCGCGAGCGTCATCGCCAGCGCCTGCGCCACCGCAATGGCTCGCCGCTTCTTTATCCGCCGCAGTGCGAGCTTGCCGATCGGGAGTGACGGCTTACTGCCTGCACGGACGCGATCAGCGAAGGCAAGCATGGCCAGAACGCGGGCCGAGGTCGGGCGCTCCACGGTCGCGTCAGGATAGATCGGGTTCTGCTCCTGGGCAGCCATGTGTACAGTGCGCCGGACAGAAGGCGATGCCGACCGAGCAGCCACCGGCCGACCTACTTCCCGTATCGGCGAAGGCGAATCTCGCGTTCCGTGCGATGCGTCTTGTTGGCGCTGCAGCCGTGCAAGCGGTCTTTCGAATCCGCGTCACCGGGCGCGCGAACATCCCGGCCAGAAACAACTACATCGTCATCGCCAACCACCTGGGATGGATGGATTGGGCCTCCTTGCTGCTGGTCTTCCCTCCCGAGCCACGGCTTCACTTCCTGGCCAATCCAGAGGGGCTCATCAAACGTCCTGTTGAGTGGTGGCTTGTTCGCGTGACGGGCGGATACGTGCCCGTGGACCGCTCACGCCACGGCGATTCGACGCTGTACGAGCATGTCTACCGCTGCCTCAATCTGGGTGGAGCCGTGGCCATCTTCCCCGAGGGCGAGTACGGCCCCGAGGAAGGGAGGCTGCTGCCTTTCAAGAAGGGCTTCGCCCACTTCTCGATTCGAGCTGGCGTACCGATCGTCCCGGTCGCGCTCTCGGGGACGAAGGAACTGTGGGCGGGCAAACGCATCACCATCATCATCGGCAGCCCGATCGACCCAGCCGGCCATACCCCGGAGTCGCTGACCGCGCTTGCGCAGGACGCTGTTGCCGCGTTGTTGCCTGCGTATCAGGAGCCGGCCGGTCGCAAACCACTCAAGCGCTGGCTGACGACGCTCTTCTAAGTACGCGGGCTCAACGTCGAGCGGAGCCGGTCAGGCGACGACCACCGCCATATCGCCGAGAGCGCCGTAGGTCATCGCAAAGGTGCCGCCGTCGAGCCAGACCTGCCGGCCGCCCCAGGGATTGTTGATGAGGACGCTCTGGCCGTCGACTCCCACCACCACCGAACTGTGCTCGTAGCCGTGGTAGTAAGGCACCCTCGTGCCGTCCCACGCGGTGTACGTGTAGAAGTTGCCCACCGGCGCGTAGCTGCCACCGCCGTAGGCGTGCCAGACCACCACCGGATGGCCCTGAAGCACCGCCTGGCGGACCTGGTCGGGGCTGAGCGATCCGGCCGCCAGTACCCCGGCGCCAAATGTCCGCGCCGCCCGCGCGATGGTCGGGTAGTAGGTTCCGTATCCGGTGTTGTTGCGCTCGCTCCCGTCGGGGCTGCCGACGAAGTTCGTGTAGGGGTTGCCCCAGCGGGCGACGGTCCCGTTCGAATTCATCTGTGCCGGCCGGCCGTCGATCCCGATCGCCGACAGGATCTGCGACTCCGAGACATTGATGCCGCGGCTGGCCAGCGCCATCCGCAGCGCCGCCGCCTCGCAGCTCAGCGCGTGCTGCTGGGCGTAGACCGGCACGCTCAGCACCCGATAGCTCGGAGGAGCGGCGGGGGCTGCGGGCGGCACAGTTGAAGTCGCCGGAGGCGATGCCGGCGGCGCCTTCGGGGTCACCTCCTCGGAGGTGATGGGCTGTGAGCTGGCGTATTCGGAGACCGCGATGACCGAGAACCGATACCCGGTGCCGTCTTGCAGGCCATGGACCTCGGCCGACGTGGCGGCCGGCTCGGCGACCACCGGGGTGATGGCCGGTTCCGCGCTGATCAGGTAGCCCTGAAGGCCGCCCTTGCCTGCGAATTCGGGAGCACTCCAGGACAGCCTGGCGGAGCCCTCGCCGGCCTCCGCCTTGAGTGCGCTTGGCGGGCCCGGCGCGAGCTGAACGGGAAAGCCACGCGCGGCCAGGACAGCACCCGACGGCGCTGGCTGGCGGCTGGCGGCATGCGCGCCGGCGGATGGCAGGACCAACTGGCCGCATGCCGCGATCACAACGATCACAAGCCCGGCTGTACCGATCGCGAGCAGATCACGAGCAGTGGCGACAGCTTTCGGTACGGGTGTGCTGTGCAAGGTCGATGCTTCCTCCTCGCCCCGGCAAATGGGCGCCACAGACCGGTCGCTCTCAGACAGAGGTTGCGGCGCCGGCCTGACGCTCGAACCAGCAGCCAGCCTAGCAAGCAGGGCCCCGGCCCTGGCAAGGCCCACGTTTACATCGAACCTGAGTCCTGGCTACGCGGTCTGCGACAGGAGTTGAGCACTTTCCGTGTCCTGAGACACGAGTTATGGTGAGTCCGACATGACCGGCCAGACAGAGGCCCTGATTGTCGTATGTGCCGTCTGCGTGGCACAGGGCTCCCTGCTTGTCTTCCTGATCGCCCGCCGTGCCCTTGACTCCCTTCCGCGCTTTCGTGCGGCTCGCGAACGAGCCGCCCACCGGCGCCTCATCAACGGATTCCCGCGCCTGAGCATGACCAAGCGCGCTCTGCGCGAGATCCAGCTGATGCTCACTCCTCATGGCAGCCTCCGTGAGGCCCGCGTCCTGCGCATGCGGCTGGTGAACTCCCTCGAACGGGCAGGCGCCTCGGCCCGAGTGCTCGTCCAGATGAGCCGCGTCGATCCCCAGATGGCGGTGCTGGTCAAGCGGCTTCGCGAGCTCGGGATTCGGTTGGACCGGCGCCTCCAGGTCGTCGAGGCCCTGGGCGATCCTCGGCTCCAGGTTCCCGAGCTCACGAGCACCGCGGCGAGCGTTCAGGAGGTCGAACGCATGTCCGGCGCTCTGGGCGCCCTGGCCGCGGCGCTGGCCGGCGGAACCATCGATCTCGAAGCGGCTCAGCTGCGGCGCGAGCTGGAGGCGGAGGTCAACGCCCTCCACGCCGGCCTCCGCGCTTACCGCGACTTCGAGCACTCGCTGACGGAACCGGCCAGCGCAAGCTGACGCGTCGCTGGCGCGCCAGCTCTAAGCAGGCCCCAGGAGACTCGCGGCTGTCGTAGCTTGTCGACACCTCCTGCTGCAGCCAGCAGTACCAGCCGGCTTGTTGAAGAAATCCTTAACAAGCGGCACAATGCCGGCAGCGATGACCGGCGCCGGCAGGGCGCCGGAGGGGGTTGCGGCCGACCGCCAAGCGGCCGCTGGAGGAGGTGTGCGATGGCGAGATCCATCGGTCTACGCCCGCTCGCGAAGCTCGCCAGGCTCGCGATCGGTTCGGTCAGCGGCCTTGGCCTGGCGATCGCCGCGCCGCTGCAGGCGGCACCCGCGGCAATCACAACGTTTCACCCCACGGTTTCCGACTTCGCCTTCATCAGCGCGGCGACGCCAACCGAGGCCGACTGCGAAGCCGTCCACCGGACCTGCTTCACGCCGCAGGCGATCCAGTCGGCCTACAACCTGGGACCGCTGTACAAAGCGCGACGGAACGGCAATGGAGTGACGATCGCGATCGTCGACTCCTACGGCAACGACAACATGGCGCACGACCTGCACGTCTTCAATCAGGCCTTCAGTCTGCAGCCCATGTGCGGCGAGGAGGCCGTGACCTGTACGCCCGGCATGCCGACCTTCAGCGTCCTGCACGTGCAGGGAGCGCCGGCGACCACGGCGCCGCCGCCCACCGCAAAGAGCCCCGGCCAGGAGAACAAGGCCGCCTGGGCACTCGAGGTCGCGCTCGACGTCGAGACCTCGCACGCGATCGCACCGATGGCGAACATCCTGCTCGTGACGACGCCCACGGCCGAGACGCTCGGCGTCCAGGGCTTCCCCGACATGATGAACGCCGAGCAGTACGTGGTCGACCATCACCTGGCCAACGTCATCTCGCAGAGCTTCGCCTCCGCCGAGGACGCCTTCGGAAGCTCCCAGTCGCTCCAGAGCCTGCGCCACGCCTACATCTCGGCCGCGCAGAACGGAATCACTGTGCTCGGTTCATCGGGTGACGGTGGGACCGCCAACAGCGCAAAGCAGCCGGTCGGCCAGGGCGGCTCGACCATCCCCTACCCGACCGTCGAATGGCCCGCCAGCGACCCGCTGGTGACGGGCGTCGGCGGCACGTACCTGTGCACCGATCCGACCGCAACCACGTATCAGCCGCGCACGCCTGTCCACAAGCCGGGTATCGGCGCCAAGTGCGGTAGCGCGACCTACGCCGCCTTCGATGAGGTCGCCTGGACCTTCAGCGGCGGCGGCTTCAGCCGCGTCTTCTCAAAGCCCGACTACCAGAACACCCTGCCGGCGGGCAGCACGGCCATCGGCTCCATGCGCGGCGTGCCCGACGTGGGACTCCAGGCCAGCTCGGCCACCGGAGCGCTGGTCTACCTCAGCCTGCCCCCCGACGGCACGAGCAGCAACATCAACCAGACCGGCTGGTACGACATCGGCGGCACCTCGCTGTCCTGCCCACAGTGGGCGGGCCTGGTCGCAATCGCGGACCAGATCAACGGTGGCGGCCTGGGGTTGATCAACCCCGGCCTGTACCGGATCGGTGCCGACGCCGGCCGGTATGCCGCCGACTTCTTCGACGTCCACAGCGGCAACACCAACCAGGCCGACCCCAGCATCCCCGGCTACGCCGCCGGCAAGGGCTGGGATCCGGTGACCGGACTCGGCACGCCGAACGCGGCCAACCTGGTGCCCGACCTGGTCAACGCCGTCCACGGACACTAAAAACCACCGAGGGGGCGGCGCCTCGCCGCCCCCTCAAACCAATCTCTCGTCCCCCCATGGCGGGGGACGTCGCGCCGCTGCTTCTTTGGTAGCGTGCCTCTGAGGCGGAGTGGCGCGACAGAACGTCGTGAAGGTGGCGGCCCGAGCCGGCGATACCGGCAGCCTCCGTGACCGTGCGATAGCCGAGGATGTGAACGACGTCCTCGCCGAGCACCCCGTCCTGGCTGCGCTGCCCCTGTCGGTGGACATGCGCGGCTGCATCGCCCACTTGAGCGGCCTCGTCGGCACGGCCGAACAGCGGCGGCTGGCCGGCGACGTGGTCCGCCGCGTCCGCGGCGTAAGCGCGGTCTGGGACCTGATCCAGGTACCCGGTCAGCCGAGAGACCGCGTGCTGGACATCGGCTGCGGCGCCACCAAGCAGTGGAGTTCGAGCATCGGCCTCGACCGCGACCGGTATCCCGCGGTCGACGTCATCGCCGAGCTCGACTCAGGCCTTCCCTTCGTCGACGAAAGCTTTCACCAGGTTTTCGCCGTGCACGTGCTCGAGCATGTCCGGGATGTCGAACTGCTCATGCACGAGATACACCGCGTCCTGCGCCCCGGCGGAGTGCTGCACGCCATCGTCCCCCGCTGGGACCACGTCAACGCGATCGCCGACCCCACCCACGTCCGCTACTTTCACCCTCAGACGTTCAAGCACTTCTGTACGTGCCGGCCGCGCAATCTAACGTTCCGCCCTCTCTCGATTGCGACCGGCGCCGACCTGGTGGTGGCCGACCTGGAGCCGGTGAAGACGGGCGAGCTGCTTCCCAGCGATCTCGATCTGGCACGCCATTTCGACTAGTGGCCCGCGCTGCGGGCCACTAAGGAACCTTGACACCATCAGGGTCAACCCTTAAACCAGGATCGAAGAAGTCGCGGTCTCGATCGGAGACAAGGTGGGCGCCGAACTCCCGGCCGGCATCAGTCGAGAGGTGGTGGGGCGGCGGCCTGAGCTCCGCCTCCTTCTGAGCGCGATTCACCGCCGCAAGGCGGTGCTTCTGGTTGGGCTGCCTGGGGTGTCCAAGACGACGATGCTGCGGGCGCTGGCTCGCCACCTCGGTACCGAGCCCGACCGCTTCATCGACGTCACCGGCGATGAGCAGCTCACGGCCCAGATCCTCGTCGGCACCTTCGATCCGGCCCTCGTGCTCAAGGGCGGCTATCAGCCCGACTACTTCATGCCCGGCCCCCTCGCCCGGGCGATGCTGGCCGGCGGCATCCTCTACGTCGAGGAGCTGAACCGAGCCCCGAGCGGCGCCCTCAATGCGCTCATGACCGCCCTTTCCGAGGGCTACATCGAGGTGCCCCGTTTCGGCCGGGTCGAAGCCCGGCCGGGCTTCACCGTTGTCGGCGCGCTCAATCCGCTCGACGACGTGGGGACGGCGCGCCTGTCGCGGGGGCTGGCCGACCGCTTCATCGTCCTCGAGCTCGACTACCAGCCCGCTGAGGAGGAGCTCGAGATCGTCCGCCGGCGCTGCGGTTCCGAGCGCGCCGCCTTCCAGGTCTTTGCGATCGAGATCTGCCGCGAATCCCGCAGGCACCCCGAGCTGCGTCATGGCGCTTCGGTCAGGGCAGCCATCGATTTCGTCGACCTGCTCGATTCCTATGACCTGGACGAGCTCGACCTGGACACCGTGCGCCGTCTCGCCTGCACGGCATACGCGGGCAAAGTCCGGGTGCGGCCCACCGTGACGCGTAGCGCCTGTGCGATCGTGCACGAGCTGATCGCGCTGGTCCTCCAGCGCGACTACGGCGACAGCTTCGAGGCGCTGGTCGAACTGGCCGGCCAGGCGCCGTCGGGCAATCCCGCCGAACCCGAGGGCGGTGGACTCTCCACGTCCGGCGAGGAGGCCGAGGTTGCGCTCGATCAGGGCGGCCAGCGGGCGCCGCCGCCCGGTGAGAACGACAAGGACGAGATCCCCGGGCTGGCCCGGCCGGGCGGCAGCGGGGAGCCTGGGGAGTCGCGCTCGGTGCCCATGGTCGAGCGCGACCTGCCGCCCGGCCCTGGCCCTGCCAAGCAGGACTCGATCGAGTCTTTGGCGAGGCACCTGCGGGATCTCGACGAGGTGTTGCGCCGGGCTCGAGAACTGGTGTTGCGGCCACGCGGCGGGGCGGCGGTCGCCGATGGGGCGCAGGCGGGATCCTGGCTGACCAGCCGGCCCTTGACTCAACAAGGACATAGCGGACTCGACCTCGACGCCACCATCGACGCCTTCGTCTCCAGGTCGGCCGACATGCGCGCCGAGGACTTCCGGGTCCTGACCCGCGAACGCCAGGCCCGCAACTACGTGATCCTGATCGACCACTCGGGCTCGATGGTCGGCCGCAAGCTCGAGGTGGGAGCCACCCTGGCGGCCATCCTGGCCGAGCTGTCCGCGGCCGGCCGCGCCGACTACGCGGTCCTCGCCTTCGACCAGGCGGTGCTGGAGATCAAGCCTCTGGGCGAAGAGCGCGACGCCGAGGAGATCGTCGATCGCATCCTGCGCCTGCCGGAAGGCCGAGCTACAGACCTGGGCGAGGTACTGCGGCTGGCCGCCCAGCTCTCGGAGCGGCTGCCGGAGGCGACCGACGTGGTCCTGATCAGCGATTGCATGCCGACGCACGGCGTGAGGACCTTCCAGGGACTGGCGCGGATCGCCCGCGACATCCCGTCCCTGTACATCTGCTTCACGGATGAGCGCAGCGCCGCGATCCAGATGTTCCACGGGGAGCGGCAGATGAACATCTACGAGTGGTGGGCCCGGCAGTGGGTCGGCGACGACCGGTTTCAGGAGATCGCGGATGCGGAGGAGGTCGATCGCCTGGTCGATCTCCTCGCCGGCGGTAAGCAGGACGGACTGTAGAGGACAGGAGGCAGGGCGATGGCCAAGCAACCGATCCAACTCGAAGTCAACGGGGTCCTCTACGACCTGCTGATCGAACCGGATCGTTCGCTGGTCGACGCCCTGCGCGACGACCTCGGACTCACGGGCACCAAGCGTGCGTGCAACGAAGGTGAGTGCGCCTCCTGCGCCGTCCACCTCGATGGCTCAGTCGTCAACTCCTGCCTGATACTGGCTGTGCAGGCGGCGGGCCGCAAGATAACCACGATCGAGGGCCTGGCGCACGACGGCCTTCTCGACCCCGTCCAGCAGGCCTTCGCGGAGCACTTCGCGACGCAGTGCGGCTACTGCACCCCGGGCATGGTGATGACGGCCAAGGCCCTGCTGGCCGAAAACCCGAAGCCCACCGAGCAGCAGATCCGCCAGGCGATCCGCGGCAACCTGTGCCGCTGCACCGGCTACGCGAAGATCGTGGACGCGATCCTGGCCGCCTCCGGACAGCCCGTGACCCGCGCGGAGCACGACTCCCCCTACAAGGTGGTGGGACGTTCCCTGCCCCGCACGGACGCCCTGGAGAAGGTGACCGGAACGGCGGACTACGCGTACGACATGCGGCTGCCGGGGATGGTCTACGGCGAGATCCTGCGCAGCCCGCACCCGCGCGCGCGCGTCCTCAAAGTCGACGGCTCGCGAGCGCTGGCCATGCCGGGCGTGCTCGCTGTCTACACACAGAAGGACATGCCGCAGACCAGGTTCGGCGCCTTCGTGCAGGACGAGACGGCGCTCGCCGACGGCGCGGTTCGCTACGCCGGCGAGGGCGTAGCCGCCGTGATCGCGGTGGACGAGCAGACCGCCCTGCGTGCCCTCGAGGAGATCGAGGTCGAGTTCGAGCCTCTGCCCGGCGTCTTCGACCCCGAGGAAGCGATGAAGGAGGGCGCCCCCCAGGTCCACGCCGGGGTGGAGCGGAACGTCGTGGCCCACAACCGCGTCATCGGCGGCGATGTGGAGGCAGGGTTTGCGGCCGCCGACCACATCTTCGAAGACCGGTTCGTGACCAGCCGGCAGTGCCACGCCTGCCTCGAGCCGCACGCCGTGCTCGCGGACTATGACGCATCGGGCCGGGTCACGCTCTACATGTCCAGCCAGTCCACCTTCTTCGACCGCTTCGGCCTGATGGGCATCTTCGGGCTGCCGG
>CAZXGB010000051.1:0-16509 GCA_964640005.1 uncultured Actinomycetes bacterium
CCCCTCCGCCTCGGCTGCGCCGAGGCACCTCCCCGTCGAGCGGGGAGGAGGCCTATCGCCTAGTCGTATTGCCGTAGCTCGTCGACCCGGTTGCGCCACGCTTCCAGGTCCGCGTACTCGCCTCGCAGCTCGGGCGGCAGCAGCTCGGCGATCCCCAGCATGATCGCATCGGCCGCCTCCTGAGGCCCCACCCGCGACCCGTCCGGCCGGTGTCCGGCCACTCGGAAGGGGCGCCCGAACGTCAGCGTGACCGGCACGCGCTTCGGAAACTTCGCCGACTTTGGGAAGCAGTCGCGAGTGCCGACGATGGCCGCCGGCACGACCGGCGCCTGTGAACGAGCCGCGATGAACCCGGCTCCCGGCTCCGGCCGGCGCAGCCCGCCCTCGTCGATGCGCGTCCCCTCCGGATAGAGGACCAGCGTTTCGCCTCGCCCGAGCGTCTCGAAGACGCGCTTCAGGGCCCGCCGGTCGGGGGTGTGGCGAACGATCGGGAAGGCATGGTAGGCGGTGAAGAGCCACCTCTCGAACGGCCCCTTCTCGAAGAGCTCCGACTTGCCCAGGCTCCAGCTGTCGCTGCGGGGCAGAAAGCCGGGGACGATCGGCGTGTCGACGGCGGAGATGTGATTGGCACAGACCAGCAGCGGACCCTCACGGGGCACGTTCTCCGCCCCGATCAGCTTCCAGAGGCCGAACAGGTAGACGTGCACGATGAAGCGGAGCAGGCCGCGCAAAAAGGCGTACATCACGCCCTGACGAGCTCGAGGACGCGCGCGACCACGCCCTCGAGGTCGAGGCCGTCGGTATCGACGATGAGCGCGTCGTCGGCCGGCCGCATCGGCGCCACCGTCCGCTCGCTGTCGAGGCGGTCACGCTCCATCACCTCGAGGCGCATCTTCTCGGGGTCGGCCGCTTCGCCACGAGCCTCCATCTGGGCCGCCCGCCGCCGGACTCGCTCATCGACGCTCGCCGTGAGAAAGAACTTGTGGTCGGCATCGGGGAAGACGACCGTTCCGATGTCCCGGCCGGCCATGACGACGCCACCCCGGCCCATACGCCGCTGCTCGGCGACCATGGCCAGCCGGACACCGGCCACCTTGGCGACCCGGCTCACCACCTCCGAGATGCGCGGGGCGTAGACGCGGTCGGTGATCTCTTCGCCGTCCACCCAGACCCGCCGGCCGTCGACCCGCACGGTGATGTGGTTCGCGAGCGCCGCCAGGGCGGCTCCGTCGGCGACGCTCACGCCCCGCTCGAGCGCGGTGTCGGCGACGGCGCGATACATGAGGCCGGTGTCGACGAACGGCAGCCCGAGGGCTTCGGCCACGCGCCGGCCGGCAGCCGACTTGCCCGAGGCAACTCCGCCGTCGATGGCGATGATCATGCCGCCACCCCCGCGGCTTTTAGCAAAGCGTCGAGCTCGGGCGGCCGCAGCCTTCGCGCCGTGCCCTCCTTGAGGCGGCCGAGCCGCAGCGGACCGAATGCCGTCCGCTGCAGGTCCCTGACCTCGTGCCCGACCGCAGACAGCATCCGCCGCACCTGGCGGTTGCGACCTTCGCGAATCGTGATGCGCACGCTGCTGACGCCGCCCGCCGACCCGAGGAGCTCCACCTCGGCGGGCTGTGTCCTACCGTCCTCGAGCTCGACGCCCTCGCCGAGGGAGCGGAGGTCGGCTTCCGAGGGCACTCCGCGCACCGTCGCCAGGTACTCCTTCGGAACCTTGTAGCGAGGGTGCGCCAGCCGGTTGGCCAGCTCGCCGTCATCCGTCACCAGCAGCAGGCCACGAGTGTCAGCGTCCAGGCGGCCCACGTAGAACAGGCGCCGGCCGGACGTGTGCTCGCCGAGCAGGTCGTAGATGGTCGGCCGGCCCTGCGGGTCGCTGGCGGTGACCACGACGCCGGCCGGCTTGTTGAGAGCCAGGTAGAGGTGGCGCCCGGCCGGCTCTACCGCCACGCCGTCAACCGTCACCCGGTCCCGCTCAGGGTCGATCAAGCGGCCTTCGGCCGGCGGCCGGCGGCCGTTCACGAGCACGCGGCCGGACGCGATCAGGGCGTCGGCGGCTCGCCGGGAGGCGACGCCGCTGCGGGCTAAGTAGCGGTTCAGCCGCTCGTCCATTTCATTCCCGCTGGCGACCTTCGGGGGCGGGCAGCTCGTCCAGGGACTCGAGCCCGAGCACCTGCAGGAAGCGCATGGTCGTCCCGTACAGCTTGGGCTGGCCCGGCCCCGAGCCGCGCCCGACCTCGGTCACCAGGTTGCGCAGCTCCAGATTGGCGAGAACGCTGTCGCAGTTCACACCCCGGATCTCCTCGATCCGTGAGCGGGTAACCGGCTGATTGAAGGCCACGATGGCCAGGGTTTCATAAGCGGCCGGCGAGAGCTTGCCGGTGACCTCGGGCCGCAGCGCCCGCCGAACGGGCGCCGCGAACTCGGGGCGGGTCGCCAGCAGGACCTGGTCGCCCTGCCGCTGCAGCATCAGGGACCGACCCGTGAGCGCCTCCCGAAGTTCCTCGAGCGCCGCCTCGATCGCCATCTTGTCGCTGTCGGTCGCCTGCTGCAGCTCGCGCAGCTTGAGTGGGCGGTTGGAGGAGAAGAGGATCGCCTCCAGGGCGCGGGAGAGGTCGTTCAGCTGCGTGCCTCCAGCCAGATCTCGCCGAAGGCCTGCCTCTGCTTGAGCCGCAGGCGGCCCCGCCGAAGGAGTTCGAGCATGGCGACGAAGGTGACCACCGCCTCCAGGCGATCCTCGGACTCGAGAAGGAGGCCGACGAAGTCGACCGGTCCCCGGGAGAGCCTGTCCTCGAGGACCAGCATCTTCTCTTCCGGCGTCCAGGTGCGGCCCTGGAACACGAGCGGCCGGGGCGGTATTCGCGCGAGCACGGACTGGAAGGCGGTCAGCAGGGACGCCACCTCGAGGGGCTCCTCCTGGCCCTCGACCTCGATCGCCCGCGCCGGCGGCGGAAACGCGTACTGCTCCTCGTCGGCCCGCCGCATCAGCTCCTCGGCCATCGCTTTATAGGCTCGGTACTCCTCGAGCCGGCGGCGCACGTCCTCCTCCCAGCCGAGTAGGTCGGTTTCCTCCTCGTCCGGGTGCTCGCCGGGCAGGAGCCGGATCGACTTGAGCAGGAGCAGGCGGGCCGCGAGCCAGAGAAAGTCGGCCATTTCGCGTGGATCGGCATCGGTGAGGGACATCACCTGACCCACGTAGGCGTCGGTCAGATCGGCCAGCGAGACCTCAAGGATGTCAACCTCCTCACGCTCGGCGAGGGCCAGCAGGAGCTCGAGAGGACCCTCGAACACCGCTGTCGACACGACCAGCGCCGCCGGCCGCCCCGGGCGCGCGTCAACGTCAGGCTGGTCCATCGACCGGCAATCATAACGAGCCATGCGCTGGCTCTCCTTCCTGGTGGCGGTCACGATCCTGGCCGGCTGTCAGTCGCAGCAGCCGCCGCAGCCGCCGCCCTCCCCGTCCGCCTCCCCGACCCCGCTCCTGGAGCTTCGTCCGCCGGCGCAGGCGATCCTGGGGAGCGCCGAGCTGGGCGCCCCGCAGAGCGCCACCGACGGTCTCACGCCCGCCGAGCTGGCCGCCGCTGCCCCCGATCAAGTGGTGGCCCTCCAGGAGTTCAGCGGCTGGGGCTGGTCGGCCGCGTCTCGCCGGCACTGGGCACGCTCGGGTGAGACCGTCGACGATCTCGTGCTGCGCACGGATCGCGAGGATGGCGCACGGCGGGCATACGCCTACTTTGCCGCCGGGGCCGCCCGGGCGCCGCTGGTGGCCGGACCTTGTCCCGCGAGCATCGCCGGTCTCGACGCCTGCACGCTCGGCACGGGGGCGGCTCGCCAGGTCGTGGTCGGTCGTCTTGCCGAAGAGGTCTTCGTCCTCGACGCGACCGGCGCCGACTTAACGGCGCTGGCCGCCATCCAGGCCAGCCGCCTGCGGGCTACCTGAGGTCGACCTGGGTGAAGCGCTCGACCCCCGCAAAGCGCCGCCAGCGGGCGCGGAGCCCGGACGGACTCGCGGTCTGGCTTCGATGCTCCAGCCGGGCCGCGATCTTCGTCTCCAGCTCGTCCGCGACATCCACCTCGAGATTAGGGTTGGGCGACGCGAAGAGCCACGCCTCAGCCGTCTTGTGCGGCGGGCCCATTTCGGGATAGCTCAGCCGGTCGCGCGCGCAGGGCCAGGCCGCGTCGAGGACGACCCGGCCGATCACCCGATGGTCGGGGTGCTGCCGGTAGCCGGGCGTGGGGTCGAAGGTGAGGATCAGGTCGGGAAGGCTGGCACGGATCTCCCGAACCAGCTCGCCGCGGAGATCCAGCGATTCGGTCAGCTCGGCGTCGCGATGGCGCAGGAACGAAACTCGCCCGGCACCCAGGCGTTCCGCCGAGGCCAGCTGCTCGCTCTCACGCACCGCCGCCAGGTCCTCGCTGGTCAGGCTCGGGTCGACCGTTCCCTTGTCTCCCGAGGTGGCGAGGACGAAGTCGACGGTGACGCCGCGCCGGGTCAGCTGGAGCACCGTGCCGCCACAGAAGAAGTCGATGTCGTCCGGATGAGCGACGACGCAGAGCGCGCGCTTGATCCGCCGGTCGCCGGGGCCGGTGAAGAGCTTAGGCAGGGTACCGCTCTCGGATCAGCGCGACGAGTCGCTCCGTGATCGGGGTCGGGACGCCGTGCCGGCGGCCGCCGGCCAGGATCGGTCGGGCGACGTGGTCGACCTCCAGCGGGCGGCCGGCGGCGGCATCCTTCTGCATGGAGGTCCGCATGGTCGGCGGCGCCACGTCGAGGAGCTGCACCGCCTCCGCCAGCTCGATGCCCTGCGCGGCCGCGACGGCCCGCACCTCGTTCGCGCAGCCCAGCATCAGAGCACGCCACTCCGGGTCGGCGCCGATGCCACCGAGCGCCAGGCCGGACGCGGTCGACGTGAGGGCGAAGGGAGCGAGCGTGATCAGCTTCGACCAGAGGGCTCGGTCGGCGTCCCCCTGGACGGTGGCCGGGATGCCGGTTGCATCGACCTCCTGGGCGATCCGCTCCAGGGTCTCGCGGTCGGGACCGGCGAGCTCGACGGCGATCAACTTGCCGCTCTGGACGATCTCGCCCGGAGCGACCCGCTCCGCTTCGACGCGGATCGTGCCTGCGTAGACTTTGGCTTCGCCATATCGGGAGCGCAGCGCCTCCATGTGGTCGACGCCATTCAGCAGCGGGATCACGGCCTGCTCGATACGATCTCCAGGCGCCTGGTCGAGGGCTTCCCTAAGCGCCCCAGCTTTGACCGTTACCCAGAGCACGTCGACGGGTTCGGTCAGACGCTCGGTGACCTTGACCGTGGCCTCGAAGTCCCCCAGCACCTCACTTCGAACGTGTACTCGAGCGGGATGCGGCGCGCCAGGCCGCGTGATGATCGTCACCTCCTGCCCCGCGCGCGCCAGTGCTCCCGCGAGCAGTCCACCGACGCCGCCTGGACCAAGCACCGCGTGTCTCACTCGCTCGCCTCCTGTTTTGCTTCCTCGAGCAGCTCGTGCGCGCGTGCCAGCGCCTTCTCCGTTACGCGCCCGCTCATCATCCGGGCCAGCTCGGCGGCGCGTTCTTCGGCGCCCGCCAGCTCGCGTACCCGCACGACGTTGCGACCCCCCGGACCCGGCGCCTTCTCGACCACCAGGTGATGGTCGGCGAAGCAGGCGATCTGAGGCAGGTGCGTAACCACGAGGACCTGGCGTGAGGCGCCGAGTGCTCGCAGCCGAAGGCCGACCTGGAGGGCCGACTCGCCGCCGATCCCGGCGTCCACCTCGTCGAAGACGAGCGTCGGGACCTGGTCCGCCTCCGCGGTCGAGGTTTTGATGGCCAGCATCACGCGCGAGAGCTCACCACCGGACGCGACGCGCGCCAGGGGCGCCAGCGGCTCGCCCGGGTTGGCGGAGAAGAGCATCTCGGCCTGCTCGGCGCCGCCGGCGGTGATGTCGGGTCGGGGCAAGAGCCGGACCTCGAAGCGCGCTCCCTCGAGGCGGAGGCCCTGCAGCTCGGAAGCCACCGCCTCCGACAGCGCAGTGGCCGCGCGCCGGCGCTCGAGAGTCAGAAGCTGTGCCGCCTCGATCAGTTCGTCGCGCGCCGCCTCGACCTGCGCGTGGGCAGCGTCGATCGCCGCCGTGATGTCCTGGGCAGCGCCCAGCTGCCGCTCCAGCCTGTCGCGCTCCGCGATCGCCTCCGCCAGCGAACCGCCGTGCTTGCGCTTGATCGCCTCCAGCAAGGCGAGGCGCTCTTCGAGCACCTCCAGGCGACGAGGATCGGCGTCGATCGCTTCCGAGTAGTGACGAAGCTCGGCCGCCACGTCGGCGGCCTCTTCCTCGAGGGCGGCCAGCCTTTCCGCGATCTGTGAAAGGCGGCCGTCAAGCTCGGCCGCGGCCCGAACATCGCCGGCCGCGCGGGGCAGGCCTTCGTCCGCCCGCAGTGCCTCCAGCGCCCCCTGTGTGAGCTCGAGCAGGCGCGCCGCGTGCCGCACCACCGAGCGCTCCCCGGCCAGCTCTTCGTCCTCGCCCTCCCGCAGGCCGGCCGCGCGCAGCTCTTCGAGCTGCCAGCGCATGTACTCGCGCTCGCGATCTCCGCGATCGCGCATCCTCTCCAGGCCGGCCAGGTGGCCCGCGGCCGCGATCCAGGCCTCGTGCCGAGTGGCCACGGTCTCGCGCAGCTCGACCGCCGCGGCATACGCGTCGAGGAGTTCCGTCTGAGCTTCCGGGTCGAGCAGGGAATGGTGTTCGTGCTGGCCGTGAACGCCGACCAGGCGCCGGCCCAGCTCGCGCAGCTGGGCCGGGGTGGCCGGACGCCCGTCGATCCTGGCCTGGCCTCGTTTGCCGACCTCCCGCCCGAGGCTGACCCGGACGCCGGCGGCGTCGAATACGGCGTCCACGACCGCGCGTTGGGCGCCGTGCCTGACCTGGTCCGTCGACGCCCGCGCGCCCAGGGCCAGGCCGAGCGCGTCCACGATCAGCGACTTGCCGCTGCCCGTCTCGCCCGTTAGGAGGTTGAGCCCGGGACTGAAGCTGACGCGCGCACTCTCGACCAGCGCGAGATCACGCACGTTCAGCTCAGTCAGCATCTGGCATGAAGGGCTTCGGTCCCGGATAGGGCACCAGCGGCAGGCCCCAACCGAGCTTCTGCCGGAGCACCTGGTAAAAGCGCGCCGGTGGCGAGAAGCGAACCAGATGAAGCTTCTTGCCGTAGGCCGCCAGCGACACCGAGTCTCCCTCACGGACGCGCATCAAGTTGCCGCCGTCGACCACCAGCGTGGCCGGGTTCCTGGGCAGCTCGACCAAGAGGGAGCGATCGGGGGTGCAGACGATCGGCCGTACCGTGAGCGCAAACGGGTTCATCGGCACCACGACCAGGTCTTCGAGATCGGGCTCGAGGATGGGCCCGCCCAGCGCCAGTGCGTAAGCGGTCGATCCGGTCGCCGTCGCCACCAGGACGCCGTCGGCGTCCAGGGTTCCCAGGTCCTCGCCGTCGATAACGATGCGCAGCCGGATCAGGCTCGGATCCTCGCCGCGGTGGACCACCACTTCGTTGAGCGCCACCGACGAATGGATGGTCCGTCCGTCGCGCTGCAAGTGACACTCGAGCAGGGTGCGCGCGTCCAGGCGAAAGTCGCCGGCCAGGAAGCGGCGCAGCGACTCCGTCAGGTCGTCGACCTCGGACTCGGTCAGGAAGCCGAGGCGGCCGAGGTTGATTCCCAGGAGTGGCACTCCATAAGTGGCCGCCTGCCGGCCGCCGCTGAGGAGCGTGCCGTCGCCGCCCAGCGTGACCAGCAGCCGCGTGCCACCGCTCGTCATTCGCTTCTCGAACTCGACGGCCAGGTCGTCGCGCGAGACCTCCCAGGCTTCGATACCGGACTCGCGAAGAAACGCGCGCGCCGCCTCGAGGGCGGGCAGCCGGCGGTCAACCTGGCGGTGATAGAGGAAGCCGACCGATTCCTGGCTCACGGGCCAGGCTCCGGCATCGCCTCCTCCCCACTCGATGGGGAGGTGCCTCGGCGCAGCCGAGGCGGAGGGGGCTTAGAAGCTGTCTCGGGAAGAAGGTAAAAGAACAGCTCTTGATTGCCCTCGGCCCCGCGGATCGCCGACTCCACGCGCCCCCCCACCCGGTAGCCGTTGGCCGAGCACCACGCCTCGAATCGCCGCACAGCCGCCTCCACCGCGGCGCGGTCGCGGACGACGCCGCCCCGCCCCACCTCGCTCCGGCCGACCTCGAACTGGGGCTTGAAGAGCGCCACCACCTCGGCCGCGGCGGCGGCACGCCGGATCGCGGGCAGCACCTTCTGGAGGCCGATGAAGGACACATCGATCACCACCAGGTCGACTGGCTCCGGGAAGGATTCGACGTCGCGGGCGTTGGTGCGCTCCCTGAGGATGACGCGAGGGTCCGCGCGCAGGCGCTGGTGAATCAGGCCGCGCCCCACGTCGACCGCGTATACCCGGCGTGCGCCCCGCTGAAGGAGAACGTCGGTAAAGCCGCCGGTGGAAGCGCCGATGTCGGCGCAGACCCGGTCCTTGGGATCGACGCCGAATGCGTCCAGGGCGGGCGCCAGCTTCTCGCCGCCCCGGCTCACGTAGCGGAGCGGCTCCGCCAGCTCGACCGCGCTTGGGTCGGCGACGCTCCGCGATGGTTCGCGCACGGTCTCGCCGGCCACCCTGACCTTTCCGGCCAGGATCAGCGCCTGCGCCTTCTGGCGCGACTCCACCAGGCCTGACTCAACGAGGGCGACGTCCAAGCGGGTGCCTTTAGCCAATCGGGAGCAAGCCGACCAGCACGCCGATCATGGCGCCCACGAGCACCTCGACCGGAGTGTGGCCGAGCAGCTCGCGCAGCCGGTCCTCCTGGATCCCGCGCATATGGACGAGGTCCTCCACGAGGCGGTTGAGGACGGCCGCCTGGCGCCCGGCCGCGCGGCGAACCCCCGCGGCGTCATACATCACCACCAGCGACAAGATAAGCGCCACCGCGAAGACGGCGGAAGTGACCCCGTTAATGCGACCGACGGCCGAGGTAAGCCCCATGACGATCGCGCTGTGCGAACTGGGCATACCCCCGGTCTCCGCCAGCACCCGCAGGTTGAGGCGGCGCTCGCGCATCGACGTCAGGATGACCTTGGTCACCTGGGCGATCGCCCAGGCGAGGAGCGGTGCGAGCAGGTATCTCACTGGCCTGGCTCTCGCGGTTCTCCGGCCGGCCGTTCCAGCCTCGCCATGAGCTCGCGCAGGCGTCCCTGGGCAGTGTCGATCAGCTTCTGCGCTTCTTCGTGAGCCTCCACCAGCTCGTCGAGCGGCGCCGAGCCGTCGGCCAGCCGGCCGATCTGCTTCTCGAGCCGGTCGAGCACGGAATCGAGGCCCTCTTCAGGTCGGTTCGGCTCGCTCACTGCTCGAGTCCGGCCGCAACCTTGCCGAGAACACCGTTGACGAACCGCCCCGACTCGTCGCTGGAGAACGTCTTGGCGAGCTCGATCGACTCGTTGATGGCCGCTTTGACCGGCACCTCCCGGGCCATCGCGATCTCATAGATGGCGATCCGGAGCAGGACGCGGTCCACCTTCGCCATCTGCTGAAGCTTCCAGTTCTGGCTCGCGGCCGCGATCATTTCGTCCAGCTCGGCCCGGTGCTCGAGCACGCCCCGCACCAGGCGGCGGGCGAACTCGACGACCTCCGGTGACGCCCGCGCCTCCATCGCGTGGTAGTCGAGAACTTCCTCGGGGTCGTCCTCGGGCTTGTTCTCCAGCTGGAAGAGGACCTTGAGGGCCAGCTCACGGGCCTGGTGGCGCCCGCGTGGCTGGCTAATCGGGAAATGCGATCGAGGAGACGAAGACGTGAACCTCCGCCACCTCGAGCCCGAGCATCCGCTCGACCGCCTCGACGACGTTGGCCTGCACCTGCTCGGCCACCGTGGCGAGCTCGGCGCCCGAGCGAACCGTCAGGAAGACCTCGAGGTGAATCGCCCGCCGGGCGTCGACCAGAACCCGAACCCCGTCGTGGGCGCTCTGGCGCTTGATCCAGTCCCCGAAGTGGCGGGCGTGTGCCTGGTCCATGCCGGCCACGCCTTCGATCTCTCGCGCCGCCATGGCGGCGATGCTGGCGATTACCTGGTTGGCGACCCGAACGGCGCCGGCAGGCGCCACAACCTCTTCGGTGCCCGTCACGCGCACGATCCTACAGGCTCCTGCTCACTCCCAGCCCTACACCCGTTCGATGTAGTTGCCAGTTCGGGTGTCGACCTTGAGCACGTCCCCCTCGTTGACGAAGAGCGGGACCTGCACGGTCGCGCCCGTCTCCAGCTTGGCCGGCTTGGTCGCTCCAGAGACGGTGTCGCCCTTCAGACCGGGATCGGTCTCGGCAACCTTGAGCTCGACGGTGATCGGCATGGCGACCCCGATCACGCGCTCCTCGTAGCGCAAAATGCGCACCGGGTTGCCCTCCTTCAAGTAGGGAAGCGCATCCACGACCTGGTCGCGGTTCAGCGCCACCTGCTCGTAGGTATCGCTGTCCATGAAGTGGAAGAGGTCGCCGTCGCTGTAGAGGTACTGCGCCTCCGAACTCTCGATGCGGACGGCTTTGTACTTGTCGCCGCTGCGGAAGCTCTGCTCGTAAATCGAGCCGTCGAGGATGTTGCGAAGCTTGGCCTTGATGACGGCGCTGCCCCGTGCGAGCTTGATGTGCTCGACGTTGACGATCGTCAGGAGCTTGCCTTCCATCTCGAAGGCGGTGCCAGGTCGGAAGTCGTTGGTCTCGATCAATGCCCTTTCAGTCTAGTTAGGTCGTACCGGTGCCTCTGGGCAGGCTGCATCCGTGCCGCGCCCGGGTCAGCGGAGGCTGAGGACGACCTCCCGGACCACCTCGTCCGGCAAGCGCTTTCCGACTTCGGCCCGACCCAGCTCGCGCGGCATCACCCAACGCACGGCCCCGGCGCGTGTCTTCTTGTCCCTGGGAATCGCCGCCAGCACCGCCTCGGGGTCGTAGGCGGGCAGCCGCCCGGGCAGATCGAAGGCCCGCAGCAGCTCGTCCTGCTCGTCGACCAGCTCCGGGCCGCAGAAGCCCACGCTGGCCGCGATCCGCGCCACCGCTCGCATGCCCTGGGCGACCGCGTGGCCATGAACGGCCTGGTAACCGGTGGCGATCTCGATCGCGTGCGCCACCGTGTGCCCGTAGTTCAGGATCTCGCGCGCACCGCCCTCGCGCTCGTCCGCGGCGACCACGGTGCCCTTGGCCGCCACGCAGCGCTCGACGACGGGTTCGAGCGCGTCCGGATGCCGCCGCCGGAGGCGCTCGCGCTCGGCGAGCAGCACCGGAGCCAGCCCAGCGTCCAGGGCGATCGCGTACTTGACGACCTCCGCGAAGGCGGCCAGGTACTGGTCTTCCGGCAGCGTTCCCAGCGTCGCCAGGTCGGAGACGACCGCCACCGGCTGCCAGAAGGAGCCGATGCCGTTCTTGGTCCGCTCGGTGTCGATCCCGGTCTTGCCGCCGATCGCCGAGTCGACCATGGCCAGCAGCGTCGTCGGTACCTGGACGACACGCACTCCGCGAAGCCAGATGGAGGCCGCGAATCCGGCCAGGTCGCCCACCACGCCACCGCCGAGCGCGATCACCACGCCCTGGCGATCGATCCGCTCGTCCTCCAGAAACGTGAGCACGCGTCGCAGCTGCTCGAATGACTTGGCGCTCTCGCCCGCGGGCACGGCGAGCACCCCCGCGGTGATCCCCTGGCCGGAAAGTCCCTGGACCAGCGCGTCCGCCCAGTGCGGCGCCACACGCTGGTCGGTGACGACGGCCGCCTGCGTCACGCCGCTCTCACGCAGCAGCGGTCCTACCTCCTGGAGCGCCCCCTGGCCGACGAGGACCGGATAGGGGCGGCCCGCGACCATCACGGTCACACGTCCCATCGGGATTTCCCTAGAACCCGGCCGGCGCCTCCACCGGCCGCGCGGTGGCTAGCCTCCGCACGCGGTCCGACTCCACGAAAACCTGGTCCCGGAAGCTTCCCGGCGAGGGCAGGTAGTCGAGCACCTCGGCCCCCTGCGACCCGGCGGCGTCGATCTCGACCCGCCCGTACCCCACGATCCGGCCGAACACGGACTGCCGCGTGGACACGTCCTGCACGCGGTCGATCGGGATCACCTTGCTGGCGTGCGAAAGAATGCCGACGTCGAGGATCACGCGCTGGTCGGTGATCGTGAAAGAGGTCGTCGTCCAGCGCAGCCAGTTGAGGATGGCCCAGCCTCCGAGCAGAGCGAGCGCCGCCAGGGTGACGACCATCTTGACGTCGGAGGCGACCAGCGACGGCTTCAGCATCACGTCCAGCAGCCCGACCAGGACGACGATCGCCACCGGCAGCAGCAGCGACCGGAAGGGAACGATCCAGTGCGGGTGCCGGCGCATCACGATCGACTCTCCGGGCAGCAGGTTCGACATGGTGCACGGAGTTTAGTGTGGCCCGGCCGTCAACAGAACCCAGATTGCGCCCGCGCACAGGTATGGCCCGTAGGCGATGGTGTCGCGCAGGCCCTTGAGCCGCACCGCCATGAGTGCGATCGACATCACGCCGGCGAGCACGACGCCCAGCACCAGAGCCTGGAGGGTCGCGAAGAACCCCAGGGTGAGGCCGATGAAGAGCGCCAGCTTTACGTCACCGAAACCCATGACCTCGGTGCGAAACGCCAGGGCCCCGAGCAGCGCGATGGCGAGGAAGATGAAGCCCGCCGCGAGCCCGGCGAGCAGACTCTGCTTCCAGCCCAGGTGCGGGGTCCAGATGCTGAGGACGAGCGCCGCCACCATCATCGGGAACATCAAGCGGTCGAGGATCAAGCGGTGCTCGAGGTCGAAGAAGATCACCTGCACGAGCACGGCGACCCAGAGCGACTTGATCCCAAGCAGCGGCGTGGCGCCGAAGACCCAGCCGAAGGCCGCGAACAGGATGGCGCTCACGGCTACCGGCCCCCAAACCTGCCAGGGCTTGAACCCCGGCTCGAGCTCCTCCAGCCGGGCCAGCCAGACCGACAGCCGGCGGATGCCGTAGCCGGCGGCGGCACCCGCCACCAGCCAGGCGCCGGCGACGACGTAGTGGCTCACGCCACGCTCTCGAGGGCCGAGCGCATCGCCTCGACCGGCGCCTGACGGCCGGTCCAGACCCGGAAGGACGCGGCGCCCTGCGCGAGCAGGACCGGCCAGCCGTCGACGCAGCGGATGCCGACGGCCCGCGCGCGGTGCACGAGAGGCGTGCCCCCGGGCACGTAGACCAGGTCGACGACGGCGCCTCGCGGATTGAGCAGAGCGGGCCGGAAGGGCATCTCTCCGCTCCGGCCGAGCGGGGTCGCGTTGACGACCACGTCGGCGTGGCGGACGAGTTCGTGCCAGCCCGGGTCATCCCACGCGACGACACCGCCCAGGTCGTGTCCGCGCCGCGGGTCACGCGCCACGACCACCGTTTCCGCGCCTTCCAATGCCCGCCGGGCGGCGCGCGCCGAGCCGCCGGCACCCAGAATCACGGCCCGGGCCCCGGCCGGCTCGACGCCGACCAGCCCGAGGGCCGTCCGCACCCCCTCCACGTCGGTGTTGGAACCGTGCAGCCGGGTGCCCTCGCGCACGATCGTGTTCACCGCCCCCAATGCCCGTGCCTCCTCGTCGACCTCGTCGAGGAGCGGGATGACGTCCTGTTTGTGCGGGATCGTCACGTTGCCACCGGCATAGTCAGTGGTCCGCAGGAGCTGGAGGGCGCCGGGCAGCTGTGGGCCTGGGATGTCCAGCAGCTCGTATGTCCAGCCCGGCAGTCCCGCCGCCGCGAAGGCGGCGTTGTGCATGACCGGGCTCGCCGAGTAAGAGATCTCATGGCCAAGCAGTACGACTCTCAACCGCCCGAGACGCCGTACTTCTGGATGTCGCTGTTGAACTCGTTGATCGTCTTCTCGAAGTGCGTGGAGCCGTTCTTGTCGGTGAAGTAGAAGAGGTAGTCGTTGTTCTCGGGATTGATGCAGCCCTGGAGCGCGCTCGGCGTCGGGTTGCCGATCGGCCCCGGAGGCAGCCCCCCACGCTTCCGCGTGTTGTATGGCGAGTTGAGGTTGAGGTCGTCGATCGTCAGGTCCTTCTTGAGCACGCCGAGGGCGTAGACGATGGTGGCGTCGACGCCGAGCGGCTCGCCCGACTGCAGGCGGTTGTAGAAGACCTCGCAGACCCGCGCTTTCTCGGAGTCCTTGTTCACCTCGCGGTCGACCATGGAGGCGAGGATCACGACCTGGTCGATCGTCACCGCCGGGCGGGCCGGCGTCTTCTGCGCGATCGCTGACCGCACCTCCGGCGTCAGCTGCTTCGCAAACGAGTCCAGCTGCTTCTTGACCAGATCGTGCGCGGTCTGGCCCTTGTCCAGGTAGTAGGTGTCCGGGTAGAGGTAGCCCTCGAGCAGCGGGCTGCGCCCGGCCGGGATGCCGGACAGGAAGTCGTACTGCGACTTCCAGCTGGGATCGTTGACAGCATTCAGGTAGTCCTGCGTGCTGAAAGCGCCCGCCGAGGCCACCGTCTCGGCCGCGAACTTGGTCGGGATGCCCTCGGGCATCCGCGTCACGACCTGCTGCAGCTTGCCGTGCTGGAGGGTGTCCACGATTTGGGGAATCGTCATGTTCTTGCGGAGTAGGAAGTCGCCCGCCTGGATCGTGCCCCGCTGGCCGTTCAGCTTGACGTACCAGTTGAAGGCGTCCGCGCTGTGGATCAGGCCCTTCCGCTGCAGATCGTCGGCCACGTCGGCCGGCGCCTCGCCGGCCGACACCTTGAAGCTGACCTGATCCGGCCGCGAGGAAACCGGCGTGTTGACCTGATAGTCCCACCAGCCATACGCCTGGCTGGCTCCGAAGGCGGCGATGCCCAGAATGACCAGCAGTCCAACCAGTTTCTTCAAAGGTCCCCCTCCGCTTCCAGGCCCGCCACCACGCGGTCGAACTCCTCTTCGCCGACGGACTCCAAGCCCCCCTCGGTCTCTTTCAGGAGGAGGACCATCTCTGGCTCGTCCGCGGCCTCGACCAGGTAGTAGGTCGAACCCTCGAAGTCGAAGGCGTCGTGGAGCTTGAAATCGTGCTCCGACCCTGATTCGTCGATCAACGTGACGCTCTGGATTTCGTCGGTCGAATCTTGCGGATGATTTTGCACGTCATCTTGCACGGCGGGCAGCCTCCGAGTCGAGGTACGACTGCAGGATGATGACCGCGGCCACGCGGTCCGACAGCTGCCGGCGCCGGGCCCGAGAGACACCACCCTCCAGCAGGGCGCGCTCGGCGGACCTGCTGCTCAGTCGCTCATCAAACATGGTGACGGGTAAACGAGTCTCGCGTCGAATGGCGTCCGCCAGCCGGCGGGCGGCGGCCGCCTCGGGACCGCTGGTGCCGTCCAGCCGCCGGGGCAGGCCGACCACGATGCGGGAGGCCTCCTGCTCGCGCGCCACCTTCGCGATCCGGCCGGCCAGCGTGTCCGCCGGCTCGGCGGGGATGGATTCGAGCGGCGACGCGATCGTCCCGGTGGGGTCGCTCACGGCGAGCCCCACCCGCTTAGTACCGGGGTCGACGGCGAGGACGCGGCCGGTCAGCTCTACGACGCCGAACTCGGCGTGCTCGCCACCTGGTCGATCTCGTACACGATCGTGATCCTGCTCGAGGAAAGCGGCATGAAAGGCAGCGCGAACGGTGACTGCTTGATGGTCGCGCTCTTGATTGGCAATTTGCCGAGCTGCGCCTTGGCGCCGCCCACGGACTGCGCCGCCAGCTGCCCCTTTAGGCGCTCGCGGTCGACCTTGGGCGCGACAAAGGAGCTCGCCGTCCCCTTGAAGCTGAGGTGGCCGCCGCCGCTCGCATTGGCGATGTTGTAGGTGGTCTTGACCTTGTTGTCGGTCAGCTGCTTGCCGGACGGGACCTTCTTGGCGAGCAGGTCGCTCATCGCCTTCTGGACGTCGTCCGGCGAGTAGTAGGCGCCCTCGGCGGCGATCTTCATGGTCGCGTTGAAGCCCCCCGTCACCGTGCCCACCGGCTGATCGCTGCTGAAATCGGGCGGTGAGTACTGAATCGCGGTGTCGGCCAGCTTCTCACCGGTCTGGACCTGCTTGGTCAGATCGTCGCCGATGTCCTTTCGGATCTGAGCCTCGAGCGAGGAGCGTGCGTTCTCGATGTCGGAGGTCTGGATCTGGGGCTCCTTCTTCTCGTCAGCGCCCCCGCCGGTTGGCGATGGGTTATTGACCGTGAGGCAGCCGAACGGCGCGTTCTGGATCGTGTTGATGACCCCGGCGGGCACGTTTCCGGCAGCTCCGGGGTTGGTGGCCACGACTGGAGCTGAACCAGTTTGGCCCGGGTCGACGGTTATGTCCCCTTTCTGCGCAAAAGTCTGACCGCCGCCTGACAGGCGCTGACCGTCCTTGATGATGAATCCGGTCGGGCACCGGTTGTTGTATACGACCGCTCCGGTTGCGACCGCCGCCGGCGTCGTCTTCGTGCCGGTCGCCTTGAAGCCTCCGGACGCCTG
>CAZXGB010000052.1:0-2452 GCA_964640005.1 uncultured Actinomycetes bacterium
TCACGTCGGTCCAGGCCATCTACGTGCCGGCCGACGACTTCACGGACCCCGCCATTCAGACCACGTTCGCCCACCTGGGTGCGATCGTCACACTGAACCGGGCGCTGACCGACATCGGCATCTACCCGGCGGTCGACCCGCTCGACTCGACCTCCCGCTTCCTCGACCCGCGAGTCGTGGGGCGCGACCACTACGAGGCCGCGCAGGGCGTCAAGCGGACGATGCAGCGCTACAAGGAGCTGCAGGACATCATCGCCATCCTGGGCATGGACGAGCTCTCGGAGGACGACAAGCTGACCGTTGCCCGAGCCCGCAAGGTCCAGCGCTTCCTCTCGCAGCCGTTCAACGTCGCCCAGCGGTTCACTGGCCGCGAGGGCCGCTACGTGCCGGTCAAGGAGACGGTTCGCGGCTTCCTCGAAATCCTCGAGGGCAAGCACGACAACCTGCCGGAGCAGGCCTTTTACATGGTCGGGACCATCGACGAGGCCATGGAGCAGGCCGAGCGGATGAAGCAGGAGTCGTAAGTGCCAGTACCGCTTCGAGTCGTCTCTGTGCAGGCGAGCCTGTTCGACGGCGAGGCCGACTTCATCATCGCCAACGGCGCCGACGGCGAGCTCGGGATTCTTCCCCGGCACGCGCCGCTCTTCACGACGCTCAAGCCCGGGCCGCTGCTGATCCAGCATGGCGCCAATCAGCGGGAGGAGTTCTTCGTGGGCGGCGGCTTTCTGGAGGTGCTTCCCGACCGGGTGACGGTGCTGGCAGACGTCGCCGAGCGTGCGGAGCAGCTGTCCGAGGAGGCAGCCGAGCACGCGCGCAGAGAGATCCAGGAGCGGCTGGCCGGGGCTCACGAGCTGTCGGACCGCGAGCGGCTCGATATGGAGGCGGCGCTCGGCGTCGCCGAGGCCCGCCTCCGGATGGCCCGCCTAAGAAGGTCAGGGGGCCGCTAAGTAGTGCGGGGGAACCCAAATGGTTCCCCCACGGACCCCTTCCGAGCTCGGCGCCGCGATTGGTCAACGCCTGGATCACCGACTCAAACGGCCCAGCGAAGCCGGGCCTACGCGCTACGCCTGGGCAGAGGGCCCTTCGGGGGACAGCCGCCGTTAGCTAAGGTCTGAGGGTGCCCAGTCCAAAGCAGAGCCACAAGCGGCCCGACCATGTCCTCCGCGTGGAGGGAGGACATCCGCTGCACGGACGCATTTGCATCAGCGGGGCCAAGAACGCTTCGCTGCCGATCATGGCCGCCTCGCTGCTCACGGCCGAACCCGTCCGCCTGACGAACGTGCCGGAAGTCGCGGACACCGCTCTGATGCGCGAGATCATCCGGTCCCTGGGTGGGCGCACACGCACCGGCGGCCCCGGCGTGGTCACGGTCAGCGCTCCCGAGATCGGCTCCCAGGTCGCGGACGAGTTGGGCAAGCGGATGCGCGCCTCGATCGTGCTGTTGGGAGCCCTGCTGGCGCGCACAGGCGCCGCGCGGCTGCCCAAGCCAGGGGGTGACGAGATCGGCGCCCGCCGGGTTGAGCAGCACGTGCGCGGACTTCGAGCCATGGGTGCCGAGATCAGCGAGACCCGGACCGACTTCGTCGCGCGGGCTCGCCGTCTCCACGGCGCCCGGGTGATCTTCGACCTCCCCACCGTGACCGGCACCGAGAACATCGTCCTGGCGGCGGTACTCGCCGAGGGGCGCACGGAGATCTTCAACGCCGCGCGCGAGCCGCACGTCCAGGACCTCTGCCGGTTCCTCCAGAAGATGGGCGCACAGATTTTCGGCGTCGGCACCGATGAGGTGGTCGTCGAGGGGGTCGACCGGCTGCGAGGCGTGGAGCACCGGGTGATCCCCGACTACCTGGAGGCGGGCACCTACGCGATCGCGGCGGCGGCGGCGGCCGGGGACGTCACGCTGGAGGCCAGCCCGCCCGAGGATCTGGTCCAGGTCCTGCTCAAGCTCGAGGAGGCGGGCGCTGAGATAGAGCTGGGGGAGGGGACGATCCGGATCTGGCGGACGAAGGCAATGCCTCTGCGGCCGGTAGACATGGTCACCTGGGTGCACCCCGGCTTTCCAACCGATCTCCAGGCCCAGTACCTGGCCATGATGACGCAGGCCACGGGCGAGAGCGTCATCTCCGAGTACCTGTTCGAGAGCCGCTTCCAGCACGTCCCGGAACTGGTGCGGATGGGGGCGCGCATCGACGTCGAGGGGCGGACATGCTTCGTGCACGGCCCGACCGAGCTGCGGGGAACCGAGGTCACAGTGCCCGACATCCGCTCGGGCGCCGCGCTGGTCATCGCGGGCCTCTGCGCCCAGGGCACCACCGACCTGCTGAACGCCTGGCACGTGGACCGGGGCTATCAGGACCTGGTCGGCAAGCTGACCGACCTCGGCGCCCGCATCCACCGCCTCGAGCCCGGCGCCGGCGCCCCGCGCCCCTCAACCGAGCGCAGCTACGAATAG
>CAZXGB010000052.1:2552-16473 GCA_964640005.1 uncultured Actinomycetes bacterium
CCTCGAGCCCGGCGCCGGCGCCCCGCGCCCCTCAACCGAGCGCAGCTACGAATAGAAGCGCGGGGGAACCCAAATGGTTCCCCCACGTACCCCTTCCGAACTCGGCGCAACGTTGGCCAACGTTTGGATCAAGGACTCATACGGGCCAGCAAAGCCGGCCCTACGCGCCCCGATTAAGCTTCGAATCTCAGTGCTCTCTAAGAAGATCGGGATCGACCTCGGAACCAGCACGGTGCTCATCTACGTGCGGGGCGAGGGCATCGTGGTCAACGAGCCGAGCCTGGTCGCCGTGAATCGCGACGGCGACCGCATCCTCGCCATCGGCGGGCAGGCGCTCGACATGGTCGGCCGGACCCCGGAGACGATCCAGGTCGTTCGGCCGATGCGCGACGGGGTGATCGCCGACTTCGTGGTGACCGAGGGGATGCTCAACTACTTCATCGGCAAGGTGCAGGGCCGCAACCGGCTCTTCAAGCCCGAGGTGATGGTGTGCGTGCCGTCCGGTGTGACCTCCGTCGAGCGGCGGGCGGTCACCGAGGCGGCGATCAGCGCCGGAGCGCGCCAGGCTTGGCTGGTCGACGAGCCGCTGGCGGCCGCGATCGGGGCCGGCCTACCGATCAACGAGCCCCGTGGGAATGCGATCTGCGACATCGGCGGCGGTACGACCGAGATCGCCGTCATCTCGCTCTCGGGGATGGTCGTCGCGCACTCGGTTCGAGTCGGAGGCAACCGGCTGGACGAGGCCGTGATGGTCTACCTGAAGCGCCGCCACAACCTGCTCATCGGTGAGCGCACGGCCGAGGAGATCAAGATCGCGGTCGGCTCCGCGGTGCCGCAGAGGGAGCCGCTGAGCACGGAGGTGCGCGGCCGCGACCTCGTCTCCGGGCTGCCCCGCAATGTCACCGTCACCTCGACCGAGATCCTGGAGGCGCTCCAGGAGCCTCTGACGGCGGTCGTCGGAGCCGTGCGCGACGTCCTCGAGCAGACGCCGCCCGAGCTGGCGGCCGACATCTACGAGCGCGGGATCGTGCTCAGCGGGGGCGGCTCGCTGCTCCGCGGAATGGACCGCTTCATCGCCATGCACACAGGGATTCCAGCCGTCGTCGCCGACGAGCCCCAGACCTGCGTAGTGCGCGGTACCGGTCTTGCTCTCGAGCATTTCGAGGTGCTGAAGCGCAACCAGCTTTACCTGAGGTGAATGAGGAATCCTCCCCCCGTTTCGGGGGGAGGTCGGGTGCCGGGACAAGCGGCCTTCATATTGCCGTCGACGGCTCTGGCCTGCTCCGCCCGCTGGCAGGAGTGGGCACGTACACCCGCGAGGTGCTGGCGGCCATGCTGAAGACCCGCCCCGGCCATCGCCTTACGATCTGGCTGCCCGCGGGCGCCGAGGCTCCGCTCGAATCGCCGCAGCTGGCCTCGCGATCCATCCCGCCGGCGCGGCTGGTCGGCCGGCACTTCCAGTGGCCGCGCCGGCTGCGCAAGCACACGGCCGATGCCTACTTCGGTCCGGCCGGGCTGCTGCCGCTGGGGGACGTCGGTGCGCCCGCTGTCGTCACGGCGCATGACATGGCGATCTACCGCCATCCGGAGTGGTTTCCCGGCCGGCAGCCTCTCAGCACCCGGCTGGTTGTGCCCAGAAGCCTCGAGCGAGCGAGCAGCGTGCTCTGCGTATCCCAGAGCACCGCGCGCGACGTCCAGGAGATCTTCGGCCTGCCCGCTCACCGCCTCGAGGTCACGTACGAGGGCGTGTCCGAGCGTTTCCATCCGGTGCCGCGCGAGGAGAGGGCAGAGGTCCGCCGCCGCCTGCAGCTGCCCGAGCGCTTCATCCTCTTCGTGAGCACGATCGAGCCGCGCAAGAACCTCGGGTCCCTGCTCGACGCCTGGGCGCAGATGCGGGGCCGGCTGCCCCTGGTTGTCGCGGGCGGCTTTGGATGGCGCCACGAGGAGTTCCGGGCGAAGATGGAGCGGCTGGCCGGGGCCGGCCTGCATCACCTCGGCCCGGTCGCTCCCGAAGACTTACCAGCGCTCTACTCGGCGGCAGCCGTCCTCGCCCATCCCGCCTGGTACGAAGGATTCGGTCTGACTCCGCTCGAGGCCATGGCCTGCGGTACGCCCGTCGTCTGCTCCGATCGAAGTTCCCTTCCGGAGGTCGTTGGCAACGCCGGCATCCTGCTCGATCCGGCCGACGCCCAGGCGTGGACCGACGCCCTGGAGCGAATCACGGGGGACGCCGCCGCGGCCGCGGAGCTCCGCCGCCGCGGCCTGCTGCGCGCAGCCGACTTCGCGTGGGAACGGACCGCGGAGCGAACCTGGCGGGCTATCGAGCGAGCAGCTCGCGGATGACCTCGAGGACGCCGCCGGCCGTGGCGTCCCAGGAAAACCTGGCCGCCTGGCGGCGGCCGGCGGCCACCAGCCGCTTCCGAAGCGCCGCGTCCTCGACCACGCTCTCGATGGCGTCTGCGAGCCCGGCGACGTCGCGCGGCGACGAGGCATAGAGCGCGGCGTCGCCGCCCACCTCCGGCAGCGAGGAGCTTCTGACCGTCACCACCGGCAATCCCCTCGCCATCGCCTCCGCGATCGGGAAGCCGAACCCCTCATACAGCGACGGGAAGACCAGAGCCTCGGCGGACCGGAAGAGCTGTTCGAGGTCGGACTGGTCGACCCGCCCGAGGACGGTCGCCCCTTGCCGGCGGAGGCGTTCCGCGGCTTCCACGTCGACGACCGGACCGGCGCATACGAGCCGCAGGCCGCGGACTCGCGCCACCGCCGCCGCTGCGGCCTCCTGGTTCTTGCGAGCCTCCACCCGACCGACGTGAAGCACGAACGGTTTCTCGACCCCGAGCCGGCGCAAGCGAGACGGAGCGGCGGCCACTCGTGGCGCCGGCGCGATGCCGGGCGGCACCACCCGTATGCGGGCCGGGTCGACGCCGTACATCTCGACCAGGTCGGCGGCGGTGGCCTCGGAAACGGTGAGGATCAAAGGGCACCTACGCACCGCCCAGCGGGTGGTCAGGCGCAGATAGAGCCGGTCGGCGCCCGGATAGGCGGCGGGGAACCGCTCGTAGGCGAGGTCGTGGACCACCGTCAATGTGCGACCTGGGGCGAGAAACGGCACCACGTGTGAGGGCGCGAAGAAGAGGTCGGGCCGCAGGCGTGCGAGCGCGAGCGGGACCCGCGTCTGTGACCAGAGCCGGCGCTGGGGCAGGACCAGGAGGTCGAGGTGGTCGAGATCACCTGGCCGGCTGCTCAGGAGCAGCCAGCGCAGGCCGGGCGCCAGCCTGGGCAGCCTGCGCACGAGTTCGCGCGCGTAGACCTCCGTTCCGGTGTGAACTTCGCGCAGGGCCGGGCTGGCGTCGACTGCCACCGTAGGAATCGGTGCGCTACCGATCATCCGTCAAGCATCGGTAAGCTATTGCGGCAATGAAGCGCCCCCAGCTTGGGCGGGCGGGAGCGGGCGCTTTGACCGTTGTTGCGTGCCTGTTGGTCGTTCAGGCGATCAATTCTGGCGCCGTCCCGGTCAAGAGCGTCCAGTTCAGCTCCCTGGCCGCCCGCGCCGAAGCCGCACATTTCGGCCCGCCGGTCGCTGGCCAGCGGGTCAGTTCGGCGCTGCCCGAGGCGACGGTTGCCGAAAAGCCGCAGGCGCAGTCGGTGGTGCCCGTGGGTCGCTCCAACATCCACCTCCCGATCCTCATGTACCACTACATCCGCGTGGTGCACGATCCGCGCGACCAGC
Source organism: uncultured Actinomycetes bacterium (assembly GCA_964640005.1). Classification (GTDB taxonomy): domain Bacteria; phylum Chloroflexota; class Dormibacteria; order Dormibacterales; family Dormibacteraceae; genus CAZHAC01. The sequence goes on from CAZXGB010000052.1 coordinate 6,286, forward strand.
TCGGATTCAACCTTTCGGTGACCCCCGAGGACTTCAACCGCCAGCTCGACTGGCTGGCGGCCAACGGATACCACCCGGTCGACTTCAACGACGTCCGCCAGTATTTCGCGGGTCAGAAGCCGCTGCCCGCGAAGCCGATCATCTTGACCTTCGACGACGGCTACCGCGACTTCTATACCGCCGCTTATCCGGCGCTTCGGGCGCACAACTTCAAGGCCGTCTCCTACGTCATCAGCGGCTTCGTCGGCGGTCCCAACTACATGACCTGGGACATGGTCCGCGAGCTCGACGCCAACGGCATCGAGATCGGCGGCCATACCTTTTCTCACATCGACCTCACCAAGGCGTCTGGGGGCGAGCTGCACCGCCAGCTCGTCGACAGCGGGGGCGACCTGGCGCAGGAGCTGGGTCACCCTGTGGTCGACTTCTGCTACCCGGCAGGCAAGTACAACGCGGCCGTCGCCGCCGCGGTACAGGCGGCGGGCTACCAGACCGCGACCACGACCGAGATGGGCACGGTTCACTCGATGGGTGACCGCTTCACCTGGAGCCGGGTCCGAGTCTCCGGCGGGGAGCCGCTGGAGAAGCTGATCGCCGACCTCGGACCCCCCGAGGCCACCCTGACACTGCCGCCGGAGCCAGCCTACATCAGGTTCCCGGCGCTCCAGCGCGTACCGCTCACCTACTCCTACCGGCCGCCGCAACCGCTGCCGACACCGCTCGGCGACCTGCCTCTGTTTCCCTGAGATCGGCGACCGCGCGCAGCCCCCGAGCGGCCATCCGGTTGCGGTCCTCTGAATCGTCGATGACGTGGCGCATTGCGGCGGCCCAGGCCTGGACGTCCTCTGGCGGCATCACCATGCCGGCAGCTCCGACCGTGTCGGCGAGCGCAGTGCCGGCGGCCACCAGCGGCGGGGCACCGGCCGCCATCGCTTCGACGGCGCCGATCGAGCAGCCCTCGGACAGGCTTGGACAGACCCAGGCGGTGGCGCCGCTGAGCAGGGGCACCAGCTTCTCGTCCGGCACCGGTCCGAGGTAGTGGGCGCCGCCGGCGAGCACCTCGTCGAGGCCTCCGCCCCGCGGGCGGGCCGCGCCCGCGACCACCAGGTCGACGCGCTCTCCGAGTTCCGGCCAGAGCAGGTCCCAGGCTCGCATCAGGGTGCGCAGGTTCTTCCGCCGTGAGAGCGTGCCCACGAAGAGCAGGTAGCGCTCTTTGAGCTCGAACTCCCTCCGCACCTGCTCGACCTCCTTGCGAGGCGCTCGCCGCCAGCCCGGCCCGATTGTCGGTACCCACGTCAGCCGTTCACCGGGGACCCGCAGGTAGTCGACCAGGGCCCGAGCGATCGCGTGCGAGGGCGCGAGCAGCCCGTCCGCGCGGCGCGTGAGCAGCGCCGTGAGCCAGCCGCGCCGGACGCGCTCGAGGAAAGGATGCGACGGGGGAGCGAGCAGGTGGGAGAGGTCGTAGATCGCGGCCACGCTCGGGAGCCGCGGATCGGGGGGCCGTAAAGAGCCGGCGAGCGAGACGACCACGTCGGTCTGTCCGGGCGGCGTACCCACTTCGATGAGCCGGACCTCGTGCTCGCCGGCTTCGGCGACCATCAGATCCGCCAGACGCCGCGCCCAACGGCTCGGGCCGCTGGGCGGCTCACCGGCGGCCGGGAGTCCTCGCAGGTCGACGGCGATGTGCAGTCCGGGCACAGCGGGTCAGCATAATCACGCCGTGACAGGGAACCGAGTGGCCTCCGCCCGGGTCCTCGGCGTACGGGTCGACTGCATCGACATGCGCGGAACCATCGCGCGCATCGGCGAGCTCATCGCCGCTCGCGGGTCCTGCCGCCAGCTCGCCACGGTGAATCCCGAGTTCGTGATGCGCGCCCGCCGAGACCCCGAGTTCGCGGCCATCCTCGAGGAGGCCGACCTCTGTCTTGCGGACGGCATCGGCGTCGTCTGGGCGGCACGCCGGAACGGGTGCAGGCTTCGCGAGCGGGTCACCGGCAGCGACCTGCTCCCCCTGCTGGCCGCGGAGTGTGCGCGGCGCGGCTGGCGGCCTTTTTTTCTGGGCGCCATGCCGGGTGTCGCGGAGGAGGCGGCACGGCGGTTGAAGGCGGCCTATCCGGGGTTCGAGGTGGCAGGCGTCCATGTCGGAACCCCTTCACCAAGCGGCGATCTCGAGGCGCTCGAGCGAATCAGTGTGGCGCGCCCCGACCTCCTCCTGGTCGCCTACGGGCATCCGAAGCAGGAGAAGTGGATCGCGCGCAACCGGGAACGCCTGCCGGTGCCGGTGGCGATTGGAGTCGGCGGATCCTTTGACTTCGCGGCCGGTCGGGTGCGGCGCGCCCCTCGCTGGATGCGGCGGGTGCACCTGGAATGGCTCTACCGGCTGGCGCGGCAACCCTGGCGCATCCGCCGGATGGCCGTGCTCCCGGTATTCGCGCTCCAGGTCATCCGCACTTCTCGTTAGTTCACGCTCCCACGCGCGCCCTTCGATAGGATCTGGCCCCGTGACTCCGGAGCTCTCGGTTGTCGTGCCTGCCTTCAATGAGGAACGCCGGCTACCCCAGACGCTGGCCTCGATCCTGCCCTGGCTGGAAACCCAGGGCCGGCCCTTCGAGGTCGTGCTGGTCGATGACGGCAGCACGGATGGGACGCTCGAGGTCATCTGCGACTGGGCCGCCCGCCACCCGGCGATCCGTTGCGTCCAGCAGTCACCGAATCGGGGCAAGGGCCGCGCGCTGGCCCGCGGGGTCGCGGTTTCCACGGGAAGCCTCGTGCTGGTTTCGGACGCCGACTTCTCGACGCCCATCACCGAGCTTCCCAAGCTCGAGGCGCCGATCGCGGAGGGCGCCGACATCGCCATCGGCTCGCGCGCCAAGAGAGGCGCCAGGATCGAGCACGCGCAGCCGTTCTACCGGGTGCTGATGGGAAAGACCTTCAACTTGATCGTCCAGGCGCTGATCCTGCCCGGTCTCTGGGACACCCAGTGCGGCTTCAAGCTCTTCCGCGGTGAGGTCGCCCGCGACCTGTTCTCGCGGCTCAGCACTGACGGTTTCGGGTACGACGTGGACGTGCTCTACCGGGCGCGCCGGCACCGGCTGAGCATCCGCGAGATTCCAGTCCGCTGGAAGAATTCGCCGGAGACCAAGGTCCACGCGATCCGGGACTCGGCGCGGATGCTGGCTGACATCATCCGGCTGCGCCTGGAGCGGGACCGGTGAGCGTGGGCGCCGGCGGCCTCACCCAAGAGCTGACGGCTGATCGCCGTCTGCGCCTTGGCTCCTGGGCACTGCCTCTCGGGCTGGCAACCGCACTCGCCGTGCTGACGCTCGTGCCCTATCTGTACGCGTGGAGCGCGCAGCCGCCGGGACGTGTCTTCATGGGCTTCTTTTTCCTCGGCGACGACGCCAACACCTACCTGGCCAAGATGCGCGAGGGATGGGAGGGCGCCTGGCGCTGGACCAACCGCTACTCGACCGAGCCGGGCACGGGCGCCTGGTTCTTCGTCTTCTGGATCTTTCTCGGCCACCTCGCCGCATGGGCGCACGTGTCGCTCATGTTCATGTTCCACGCCGCCCGCGTCGCCGGCGCCTTCGCGCTGCTGGCGGCGGCCTGGTTGTTCATCCAGGAATTCCTCGACCCGCCGGCGGAGCGCCGTTTCGCGATGTGGTTTCTGGCTATCGGCCTCGGCTGCGGCTACGTAATCCAGGCTCTCGGGCACCCACTCGTGTTCGGACAGCAGACCGACACGCTGGACTGGCGCATGCCCGAGCTGAGCGCCTTCTACTCGGTGCTGGCGCTGCCGCACTTCGCCTGGGCGGCCGCCTTCCAGGCGGCAGCCTGCGTGTTCACGCTGCGCGCGGCCGAGCGGGGGAGCCTGCGTTACGGCTTGCTCGGAGGCCTTGCCTGGCTGGGCGAGGCGTCGATCCACGCCCAGATGCCGATCCTGCTCGGCGGCGCCTTTGCCGTTGCGCTCCTGGTGCGCAGGGTGACAGCCCGGGGCTACGCGGCGGCCCTCCTGGCCTTCGCGATCGCCGCCCCCTACGTCATCTACTCCTACTGGGCCTCCAGTCACGTGCCCGAGGTCCTGCGCTGGAGCGCGCAGTGGCGGAACAACCTCCCGCCCGACGGGCTGAGCTTCGGCCTCGCCCTCCTCCCGCAGCTTCTGCTGGCGGCGCTCGCGCTGCCCGGAGTCCTCCGCCGCCGATCCCGCGGCGAACTCGTTCTCCTGGTCTGGCTCCTCCTCCTGGCGGTGATCCTCTGGCTGCCGAACCCGGCCGGCAACCTGCGCCGCCGGTTCTTCGACGGCGTCTACCTGCCCCTCGTCGTCCTCGCCGCGCGCGGCCTGTATGAGGTCCTGGTGCCGCGCTTGAAGGGCCGTGCCCGCGGCTTGCTGCCGTTTTCCTATGTCGCCTTCTCGGCGGCCGGCAGCCTTTTCCTGCTGCTGGCGCCGATGCTTTACGCGACCAACAGCCAGTACACGTTGAGCACGGACGAGATGAGCGCCCTCAACTGGCTAGCCGGCCACCCCCAGGGGATCGTGCTCTCGGAGGCTCGCGTCGGCCTCTACGTGCCGGCCTACAGCGCGGATCCCGCCTATGTCGGCCAGTACAGCGAGACCTACGACTACGCGGTCAAGGCACGCCAGGCCCGGGCCGTCCTCTCCGGCAGCCAGGACGCGGCGGCTTTTGCCCGCGACCACGCGGTGACCTACCTCGTCTGGACTCCCGAGGACGGACCGTCCGGCCCGTCCGGAGTGGGCGATCCCCTCTTCGAGCGTCCCGGCGCGCGAATCTACCTGGCTCGCACGTAGATGTCGGCGACGCTGTCCTCGTAGGCCAGCTTCCAGCCCGGCTCGGTCGCCAGCACGTCGGTCAGGGCGGCGTCGCGGTTGAAGACCACGTAGTCAACGCGATAGTCGTCGAGCGTCTGCACCCAGCCGGCGCGCAGAGCCGCGACGTCCTGGTACCGCTGCAGCAGATCGTCACCCATCAACTCGGCCTCCCCGAAGATGAAGACGCGGCGCGCGGGGTCCGGATAGAAGCGGTAGGCCAGATACCCGCCCCACCCGTACTGATTGAACATCCGGGTGCCGACCTGGTCCGGGTGGGCGGCCATCCAGTCGGCGGCGGCGACCGGGTACTCCTGGCGAGTGAGCGACCGCTGCTGGGCCAGGTGCCCCGCCACCTGGCCGGCGGTGGCGGCCGCGATGACGGCCAGCGCGAGGCCGGTGGTGCCCGCCAGGAGCGGGCGCTGCGGGATGTTGCCGAGACGCCAGCCGCGGCGATCCGCCTGTTCTCGCCAAACGGCGGACCAGGTGTTGATCAAGATCGGCGTGGTGGCAGCAACGAAGAGGGCGACGTTGCGGACCGACTGGAGCGCGAGCGCGAGCACCGCCAGGCTGAGCAGGAAGTCGTAGAGGGACGGCCGCCTGAGCGTGAAGCCGGCGAAGACGAGCATGATCATGGCCTCGAAGACCTTGAGGTCGTTGCGGTGGAAGTCGGGCGAGAACCACTCGACGATCAGCCGCTCCTGGGCGGGGCTGCCGACCGTTTTCAGCACCCATGGATAGATCGCGGGGCCGTACGGGTTGACGAGGGCTGCGAGCAGGCAAACGCCGCCGATGATCGCCAGGCGCTTGACGTGGGCGCGAGCCGCCAGGTCGTGCCGGTAGAGGAGCCACCGGATCCCCTCGGCCGCGATCGCGACCGCCAGGAAGCCGAACCCGATCACGAAGCCGCCGTGGAGGTTGACCCAGAGCACGACCAGGAGGGGCAGCCAGTTGATCATCCGGCTTCGGCCCTCCAGGTAGGTGCGGAGCCAGTAGAGCTCGATGCACACGAAGAGGAAGGTGATCATCTGGGCGCGCGGACCCCAGATCGGCGACGCCGCCGCCACGGCCAGGGCCATCCCCAGCCCAACCAGGATGTAGGGCTGACGGTCCGCACGCGCGGCACGCAGGATCAGCCACAGCCCGGTCCACGTGATGAGCCCGAACGCGATCGAGATCGCGGCCATCCCCCCGTGCGTGTAAATCCAGGCCATCAGGACCTCGGTCAACCACTCGTGGTCGGTCCAGGTGTGCGCGCTGGCGGTGTAGGTGAAGATGTCGTTTCTGGGCAGGCCGTTCTGCAGCATCCACTCGCCGATCCGGACGTGCCACCAGAAATCGGGGTCGGCTTCCGGCGAGGTGACGGCGGCGAAGGAGGCGAGCATGACGCCCCCGATGACGAGGACGCGCGGCGTCAGCCGGCGGAGCAGTCGAGTCAGCGGAGTGGGAGCAGGCGGCGGAGGTCGGGCAGGTAGCGCGGGACCCGGCGCGCGTACGCCGCGTACTCCGGGAACTCACCGGACAGCACGCGCTCCTCGGCCAGAATGCGGATGTACTGGCAGACAAGGAGGAGGACCATCAGGAGCGCGCTCGCCCAGCCGGCGCCGATCATCAGCAATCCCAGCGCAGCTGCACCCTCCCCTAGATAGAGCGGATGGCGGCTCAGGCTGTACGGTCCGCCCGTCACCAGCTGCCGTGCCTCTGGAATTATCGAGAAGGAGCGGCGAAGGTAGACGAGGGACCAGACGCTGTAGGCCAGGCCGGCGGAGATCAGAAGCGCGCTCGGCAGGAGCAGGTACGTCTGCGGCGCCTCGCGCGGCAGGACGCCGCCCAGGAGGACTGCGAAGGATCCGAAGAAGCTGACCACGATGATGCCCGGCCGGCCGTCGCCCGCACGCTTGGGAAGCCGGGTTATGTACAGCACCACCAGGAGCGCGAAGTAGGCCAAGGCGAGCACCTGGTCGAGGGGGTCAAGGTAATCTGACGGCTGCGCGCGCGCCGGCGTCGCCGAAACCGCGTCCCTCACCTGCAGGAATTTGTCGACCAGAAAGATGCTGAAGAAGAGCGCCGGCAGAGTTCGCCCGAAGACGATGTCCCACCAGTACTCGGTGCGTGCTGGACGCCGCCCGCCGGGCGCGCTCGCATCCAGCGTGTCGACAGCCATGTGGCTGGGTAGCCTACCAGCCCCTGTTCCGGCCGGCCCTCCACTTAGAAACCTCCTGTGACCGGATTGGGAGACGGCGTACTCGCCGAGAGCCTCGTCGCATCCGAGCTGGCGAGCGTCCGCGAGGCGGTGCAGGCGTTCGAGAAGGAGCTCTTGGAGATCGACGAGCAGCTCTCGCACGCGCTCGTCATCCGGCGCCACGTGGCGCGCAGTCCAGAGCGGTTCGCGGCCCACGAGCGGGAGGACGTATTCGAGCGGACGGAAAGCCTCGCCGCCAAGAAGGCGGAGGTGGCGACCTGGCTGAAGGCGGCTCACGAACGGATCGCCTTCCTTGATCAGCTGCGGCGTTCCCTGGCCGCCGAGCGGGTGCGCTTCGACCAGGAGCTGGCGGAGGCGCGCCAGGGCGGCGACCAGGTACGAGCCGAGATGCAGCAGCTGCTCGCGCAAGTGCAGGCGGAAGCTGCCGAAGCCGTGGCCGAAGCCGAGGCGCGAGCGCAGGCGATGCCTGCGGTGGGGGGCATCCCGGGCGCGCTGCCGGCACTCGAGATCCATCAGGCAGTCGAGGCCGAGCGCGTGCGCATTGCCCGCGACCTCCATGATGGGCCGGCGCAAGTGCTCTCCAACCTGGCCCTGGAGGCGGAGATCATCGAGCGGCTTCTCAAGCGTGACCCGGATCTCGTCGTGGCCGAGCTCCAGGAGTTCCGCAATTCGATCAAGAACGCGGTCGCCGACGTGCGCCGGTTCATGTTCGACCTGCGTCCGGACTCCCTCGACGACCTCGGGCTGATCGCCACCCTGCGCCGGCTGACCACGGAGTGGCAGCAGCGGACCGGTGTCGTCTGCCGGCTCAACATCGTCGGCGACGAGCGGCGGCTGCCAGCGCCCATCGAGGAAGCGCTCTTCCGGATCATCCAGGAGGCGCTCAACAACGTTCGTCACCACGCCGAGGCGCGTACGGTCGAGGTCAACCTCGACGTCCGGCGCGAGCGAGTGGGGCTGCGTGTGCGGGACGACGGAAAGGGCTTCGACCCCGCCCGCCCTCCTGAGCCGGGCACGCGACGGCAGCTGGGCGTGGTCGGCATGCGGGAGCGCGCGGCCGCCGTCGGGGGCCGGCTCGACGTGAGAAGCCGCGATGGATCGGGCACCGAGATCGACGGCGAGTTCCCCCTCCCGAGCTGACCCAACCGCGCAGATTTGTCAGTTACGTATTGCCTTGGCTACGGGCCATAAGTAATATGCCGCCGACTCTCAGCAAAGCCGCAGGAAAGCGAGGCCTTCCTCGTTGTACGGGCTGACCGCAGGGTCTATCTCAGAAGAAGGAGGTGAAATCGGAAAGATGCTGAGCCTTTACTTCAAGCTCCGCGGCCTGGTTAGCCGCCAGGAAGGCCAGGGTATGGTGGAGTACGCCCTGATCCTGGTTCTCGTTTCCATCGTGGTCATCGTCATCCTTCTTACGATGGGCAACCAGATCAAGAACGTCTTCTCAAACGTGGTCACCGCTCTCGGCACGTAGCCGAACCCCGACAACCAAGTAAGCCTTCAGAAGAGGCCCCGCAAGGGGTCTCTTCGCTTTTACAGACCGGCAACAAGGCCAAAACCCACGTGCACTCTCGCAATAACTCGTTCACACTTCCGTTGGCCGTCCTGATGCTCAGACGGAGACCGGAGACGGGAGGTGATATCCAAGGTGGCTTTACAGGCCGAGGGGTCTCGGCCGGCGCTTGTCGCGGAGCCGTCGCGACGGGTGCTGTTTCGGCTGGGTTCGGAGGCTGGTCAGGGACTCGTCGAGTACGCGTTGATCCTGATCATCGTCTCCATCGTGGCGATATTCCTCATTGTTTCTTTGGGTTCCCAGCTGAACAGCATGTTCTCGAACGTGGTCGCGGGTCTGAACACCTGAGCACGGCCCGTTCGAACTCGAGGCCCCAGGCAATCCGGGGAGGGGTCCGAATGGGCCCCTCCCGACCCGTGCCTCCGCAGCCCCCTTCGGTGCGAGAGACACGCGGAAGGGCCATACCTATAATGTCGGCGCCCAGAGCGGCCCGACCTCGTAAGTAAGGAGTTCACACTTGGCAGTCGCGTCCCCGGCCCGACCCCGAGCCAGCAGCAGCCGGATCTTCATCCTCGCCGGTGCCGGCCTCGCGGTCCTCGCCTTCATCCTCGTTTTCGTCCTCGGCAGCGCGCGCTCGGGAGGCGTCTCCGGCCAGACGGTCAAGATCGTGGTCGCCGCTCGGGACATACCGTTCCGCACCGCCCTGACCAAGGACGACCTGACCCTCGCCGACTTCCCGGTCAGCCTGGCCCCGACCGGCTACTACCCGGACATCGCCTCCGTCATCGGAAAGCAGGCGGCAAACGCGCCCTCAGGCAGCGCCACGTCGGCCAACGAGACGGGCGCGGTGGCGGAAGTCGAGATCAAGAAAGGGCAGGCGGTGACTCAGAACCTGCTCGCCAAGAGCGTGGACGCCATCCAGGTGCAGCCCGCCTACCTGCCGATCCCCAAGGGCTTCGTCGCACTGACAGTGCCGACCGGCGAGCAGATCGGCGTCGCCGGCTTCATCCAGGCCGGTGACTACATAAGCGTCATCGCCACCGTGAACACCGGCGCCTTCCAGGGCGGCGGTGCTGCGAAAACGGTCACGAAGACGGTCTTCACCAACGTGCACGTGCTCAAGGTCGGCCCGGCGACGGGCACCGTCACCAGCGGCAGCTCGCCGCAGTCGGCGCAGACCGGCGGCGTGGCGAGCAGCCTGACTTTGGTCATGACCCAGTGCGACGCCGAGATGCTGCGCTGGCTCCAGGCGAACGCCTCCCTCACTTACACCTTGGGCTCCTATCAGGACTACAAGCCGCAGGACACCAAGCCGGACGCCTCCTGCGCCGATGCGACGGCAGCCAAGGGCAACGGCCCGCAGTCGGCGAACCAGCGCTGGTCCTTCACTAACCTTCAGTAGGTGACGCCGGGCGAGCTGCCCGCCGGGCAGCTCGCCCCGGGCGAAACCTCCTCCACGATCCGCATCGTCGTCGTCGACGACGCGCCTCGGACAGTGGAGAACCTGACCAAGCTCCTCTCCTTCGAGCCTGACATCCAGGTCGTGGGGTCGGCGCTCAACGCCACGGGCGGAATCGAGACCGCCCAACGCCTCCAGCCCGACGTGCTGGTCATGGACGTCAACCTGCCCGACATGGACGGCATCCG
>CAZXGB010000053.1:0-16393 GCA_964640005.1 uncultured Actinomycetes bacterium
TGAGGTCCCGCAGCGTCCGCCAGACGTGCCAGCTGTAGCCCCCGATCAGGACGGTGGCGACGGCGTAGCCGGCGACCAGATAGCTCATCCGGCGGCCCCCCCGGCAGGCAGTTGAGCCGCTGCCTGGAGCTCATGGAGTTCCCGATCGGCGTCGCGCTGCTCCCGCAGCAGCTCGATCCGGTAGCGTGCGGCGACCAGCGTCGCGGCCAGAAAGAGCACCGCGAGCATGGTGACCATGAAGGCCTGAAGCATGGCCGGCGGCAGTGCCGGGCCGCCCGCGGCGGCGATCACCGGGCCCGGGTGGAGCGTCCGCCACCAGAGCACCGAAAAGTGCACCACTGGCACGTCGACAAAGCCGACGATGCCCACGATCGCCGAGAGCCGAGCGGCGGACCGCCCGGGCGCCGCGAAGCGCCGGACCAGCAGGTATCCGGCGTAGATGACCCAGAGCACCGCGGTCGAGGTCAGGCGGGCGTCCCAGGGCTTGGTCGGGTCCCAGCCCCAGATCGACTTCGCCCAGACGGTTCCCATCCCGAAGGTCACACTCGTGAAGAGCAGCCCGACCGGAGCTGCCGCGCGCGCAACGCGGTCGGCCCGCTCGCTGCCACGCCAGAGGTAGAGCACACCGCCGGTCAGGACCAGCGCGAAGCAAACGTAGGCCGCGATCGCCGAGCTGACGTGCACATAGAAGATCCGCTGGACGGGGCCCTGCAGGTCGTCCTGCGGCGCGTACACGAAAACCATGAACATCGCCAGCGCGAGCAGCAGCGCGGCGGCGATCGAGGCGTTTCGAAGCGACAGGACTCTAGTCATCGAGCACGAACCGGGCGGCCAGCGAGGCGACCACCACGAAGAGTATGTCCAACACCGCCAAGGAGACGTCGGCGTCGAACCTCCTCTGCGTTACGGCGCCGGCACCGTAGACGACAAAGGGGACCCAAAGGGGAAGCGCCAGGACCGGCATCAGCAGCTCTCGCGCCCGCGTCTGGGCGGCGATCGCCGAGAAGAGGCAGCCGAGGGCCGCCATGCCAACCGTCGAAAGGACGACGGCGGCGATCGCGGGCGGCGGCAGCATGACGCCCAGGAAGAGCGCCAGGCCCGGTACGAGGACCGCCTCGCAGGCGAGCAGAATGGCGGCCGCGGCAAGGGCCTTGCCCGCGAAAACCGCCGTCGGGCCGGCCGGCGTCATCAGCATCGCCTCCAGCGACGCCTGCTCCTTCTCGGCGGCAAACGCGCGCCCGAAGGAGACCAGTCCGGTGAAGAGCAGCACCAGCCAGAGGACTCCCGGCGCGACCCGGCCCGCCGTCTCGGCGTCGAGATCGAAGGCGAAGACCGAGATCACCAGGGCGAGCAGGATGAACTGGGCGAGCGCGGGCAGCAGCTCGCGGCTCCGCCACTCGGTGAGCAGGTCCTTGCGGGCGACCGCGAGCGCCGCTCTCACGACGACTCCGCGTCTACCAGCCGGAGCGGCGGCGCAACCGCACCGTCGCGCAGGACCAGCGATCGGTCGGCGAGCCGTCCCGCCAGCTGATGGTCGTGCGTGGCCAGGACCAGCGTGCGCCCTTCCGCCAGTTCGCCCAGCAGCTCCCGGCCGGCCGCGTCCAGCGAGGTGTCGGGCTCGTCGAGCACGAGCAGTTCCGGGTCGTGCAGCAGCGTGCGGGCGATCGCCAGTCTCTGCTGCCGCCCACGCGACAGCTCCCCGGCCCGCCGGCCGGCGTCCGCGTCGATCCCAAGCCGCGCCAGGCACTCCCCGGCACGAGAGGCCGGAAGCCCGTGCAGCGCGCAGAAAAACTCCAGGTTCTCGCGCGCGGTGAGCGCGGCATAAAGCCCGGGCTGGTGGGCGAGCCAGCCGATGCGCGGACGGAGCGCGGCCCGGTGCTGAGCCGCGTCGAGGCCGAACAGCGCCAGACGCCCCGCCATCGGGCGGTCCGCCGTCGCCAGGAGCCGGAGCAGTGTCGTCTTGCCCGCGCCGTTGTCACCCAGGACCGCCAGCCGGCCACCGGCCTCCAGCCGGACGTCGACGCCACGCAGCGCGTACGACCGGCCGAAACGCTGCACCAGGCCCTGACCCTCGATCGCCGGCTTCACTGCAGCTCCCGGCGCCGCCGCGCCGCCTCGCCCTCCGACATCCGGCCCGAGGCCACGTCGAGCTCGAGCTCCTCGAGCGCAAGGCGGCGCGTCTCGTCCGGCTCCGGCTCGACGGCCGGCTCGGGCTCCGGCGTCCAGTGCGTGAGCAGCGGCCAGAGGATGAAGGGCGCCGCCACGAGCAGCAGCGCGGTCGCGGCGAGCCAGATCATGCCTGGGGTACCGGAACGCGGGTGGACGCTCTTTCCGCCTGACGGGTCGGCCTCCCCGAGCCGAGGTTGCCGAGCAGGATCCCGAGGACGAGAATCGCCGCCCCCGCCCAGATCCAGGTCACGAGCGGGTTGACGAAGACGTTGACGGTCGCCGTTGTCGGCGTCACGTCCGTCAGCACGACGTAGACATCCTCGAGCGGCAGCGAGCGGATCACGACGCGGGAAACCGGCTGCCCGCCGGGGTACACCGCGCGCACCGGCTGCAGCGTGTCGTCGCCGGAGCGCAGGTTGGCGTAGCCCTCAGCGACGCCTCCTGGGCGCTGCCGCTCGCCCGTCCCCTCCAGGGTCAGCGTGTGCCCCGCCACTGTCACCGACTGGCCGCCGGCCAGTGTGGCCGTCCGTTCCTGCTGCCAGGCCTGGGAGCCGATGATGCCCGCGGCGACCACGACGATGCCCAGGTGGGCGAGATAGGCCGCGTAGCGGCGACGGTTGCGCGCGAACAACCGGACCACGGCGCCCGGCCAGGCGCCCGGCATCCGGCCCGCGTAGCGCGCCCCCCGAAAGTACTCTCGGATCGAGGTGGCGGCCGCCGCCGCCAGCGCGGGCATCCCGAGGAGAGCCATGGGCTGGCGCACGCCCGCGACCGCCAGCGCCGCGAACGTCAAGGCGGCACCGGCCGCCGGCCAGCGGAGCGCCCGCAGCCAGGTCCGCCCGGCTCGCCGCCAGGGCACCAGCGGCCCGGCGGCAAGCAGCAGGAGCAGGGCCAGGAAGAGCGGGCCCGAAACCTGCTCGTAGTAGCTGGCGCCGACCACCTGCTGCCTTCCCAGCATCCCGGTGAGCAGCGGCAGCACGGTACCCCAGAGCACGGCAGCGGCAACTCCGACGAGCAGGAAGTTCTGGAGCACGAAGGCTCCTTCGCGCGAGACCGGCGACTCCAGTGGGCGGTCCGGACGCAGGCCCCCGGAGCGCGCCGCCAGCACGGTCAGCGAGAGCCCGACGACCGCTACCAGCAGGCCGAAGAACCAGGGGCCGATGTCGCTTACAGCGAAGGTGTGGACGGAGACAACCGCGCCGCTGCGAACCAGGAAGGTGCCGAACACCGAGAGCAGGAAGGCGGCGATGACGAGGCCGAAGTTCCAGGCCTTCAGCTGCCCGCGCCGCTCCTGCACCTGGACCGAGTGCACGTAGGCGGTCGAGACCAGCCAGGGCAGCAGGGCCACGTTCTCGACCGGATCCCAGCCCCAGTAGCCGCCCCAACCGAGCACGTGGTAGGCCCACCACATGCCGAGCGTCAGGCCCACCGTCTGCAGGCTCCAGGCGACGAGCGCCACCCGCCGCGTCTGCGCGATCCACTGGGCGTCGTAGCGGCGGGCGAGGAGCGAGGCCATGGCGAACGCGAAGGGAATGGCGAAGGAGCTGAAGCCCGCGAGCAGGAAGGGCGGATGGACGAGCATCCCGCCGTCGCGCAGGATGGGGTTGAGTCCCAACCCGTCCTTGGGCACCACCTCGAGGACCGCAAAGGGCGTCGCCGCCAGGACGAGGACGGCCAGGAAGAACGCGGCCAGGGCGCTCAGGATCGCCGTCGCGTAGGCGTTGAGACGGACCCCCGAACGGGCCGACGCCGCCAGCGACACCGAAGCCAGCACCGTGAGCACGAGTGTCCAGTAGAGCAGCGACCCCTCCTGCCCGCCGTAGAAGGTGCTCGCCAGAAGCGGAACCGGCAGCGATCGGTCGCTGTGCTCGGTTACGTAAGCGATCTCGAAGAGGTGGTCGAGGAGCGCGAACTCGAGGGCCGCCGAGGCCAGGACAGTGAAGGCGGCGGCGGCGTAGAGCGAGCGCCGGCCGACGCGGGCGAGGACCGCATCCTGACGGCGGCCGGCCCAGATGGAGAGAACGCAGGCGAAGCCGGCGAGGCACAGGGCCGTCAGCAGGCAGGCGGTGCCGGCGACGGAGACCAGGAGGCCCTGCGTCAAGGGCTGGAGGCTCCCTGGGCGGTGAAGCGCGACGGGCACTTGGCAAGGAGCGTCCGAGCGTGGAAGACGCCGTCCCCTCCGGTCCGGCCCTCGACCACGACCTGGATGCCCGGCTTGAAGATGTCGGGCAGGGTGCCCCGGTAGTCGACCAGCATTGCGGCACCGCCGCCGTCCGCGGCCGTGAATCGAACCTCCTGGCCGCCGTCCAGCTTCTGGACGTCGTTCTGTACGGTCCCCAGCACACGCACGTTGGAGGTCTCGGCTGTGCGCGCTTTGGCCTCGGAGATGGTCTGGTAGTACTCGGCCGTGCTGCCCGTCGCCGTGTAGACGAGGTAGCCGACGCAGGCGGCCACCACCAAGGCGAGTCCAGGCCAGCGCATCCTTTTCATTGGACACCCACGAGCTGCAGGTAGCGGCCGAGCACCTGCTCGTTCAGCGGGCCCTCGAAGCGCGCGGTGACGATTCCGGAGGAGTCTATGAAGACGGTTTCCGGCGGACCGGTCACCCCGAACGCCGACGGGTCACCGGCAACCGCTTCGCCCACCGGATAGGGATGCCGCGCCGCCGACTCGTACGCGCGCGCCTGGGCATCGGAATCCTTGATCGCCACGCCGACGAAGGTCACCGCGCCCTGGTGGGCCCGGGCCGCGGTCTGAAGGGCGGGGTCCTCCTGACGGCAGGGGGCGCACCAGGATGCCCAGAAGTTGACGACCACCGGCCGGCCGCGCAGGTCCGCCAGCTTCACGGTCGAGCCGTCGAACGTGCGCACGACGAGGTCGGGCGCCGGCTTTCCGACCGACTGCGCCGACGGCGTCAGGGCATGCTGCATCCCCCATCCGGCCGCCGCCAGCAGGAGCGCCACCAGGGCGGCCCCCGCGCCCCAACCCAGGGTCCTTTTCACCGCGGCGCCAGCGCCTCCAGTGCGTCGCGAATCTCCACGGGATCGTTGCCCGGCACCTGGAGCCCGATCGCGACCTCGCCGACGCCCACTCGTTCGAGCTCAGCCAGGCGATCTCGGCACTCGTCCGCCGGACCGATGATCGTGACGGCGTCGACCATCTCATCCGTCACCGCGGCCATCGCCTCGTCCTTGCGGCGCTCCAGGTAGAGGTCCTGGATGCGCCGTGCCTCCTCTTCCCAGCCATAACGGCGGAAGAGCTGGTTGTAGTAGTTCTTCTCGCGCGACCCCATGCCGCCGATGTAGAGGGCGAGATGAGGACGGACGCTGTCCCGGCCGGCCGCGCGGTCCCTGGTCACGACCACCGGCTGGAAGACGCAGATCGTCAGCTCGTCGAGATCCCGGCCGGCCCTGGCGGCTCCCGCTTCGAGCTCCGGCTTGATGACGCTCTCAAAATGGGCAGGCGAGAAGAACACCGGCAGCCAGCCGTCCGCCTTGGCCGCCGCCAGCGCGACGCCCTTCGGTGTCAGGGTGGCCAGGTAGATGGGGATGGAGTCGCGGATCGGGTGGGTGATCAGCTTCAGCCCCATCGGCAGGTGGAAGACCTCGCCCTCGTAGGTGAGGCGGTCGCGCGCGAGGACCGCGCGGACGATGTCGATCGTCTCGCTCATCCTCTGGATGCCCTTCTCGAACTTGACGCCGTGCCAGCCCTCGACGACCTGGTGGCCTGAGGTGCCGAGCCCAAGCGTGAAGCGGCCGCCGGAGATGGCGTCCAGCGAACCGGCGGTCTGGGCGATCAGCGCCGGTGACCGGGAGAAGACGTTGACGATTCCGGTGGCGAGGCCGATGCGCTGGGTGGTGCAGGCCAGCTGGGTCAGGATCGTGAAAGCGTCCCAGCCGTAGGCCTCGGCAACCCATACCTTGTCGTAGCCCAGGCGGTCCGCCTCCTGGACGTAGGCGAGCACCAGCTCGCGCGGGAGGTGGTCCGTATAAGGCAGATTGATGCCGAGCCGCACGCTGCGTCGAGTCTAGTTAGTCAGAGTTGAGCGCGTTCGCGGCGGCGATTCTCCCGTACAGCCGGCCGCTCGGCTTGATCTCGCGCTCCAGGCTGGCGCGGTCGACCGCGATCAAGCCGAACTTCTGCGAGTAGCCGCGCGCCCACTCGAAGTTGTCGAACGCCGTCCAGTGAAAGTAACCCCTGACGTCCACCCCATCACAGATCGCGGCGTGGACCTGCTCCAGGATCTCGACCAGGTAGCGCTGCCGCAGGGTGTCGTCGGCGGTCGAGATGCCGTTCTCGGTGACATAGACCGGCTTGCCGATCGCCTTGACCTCGTTGAGCACCTGTCGCATCCAGGGCGCAAAAGACGGCCAGCCCATCTCGGTGACCGGCAGGGCGGGGTCGTTGAAGCGGCGGATGAACTGTTCCTGCGGCCGAAGCGGGTCGAAAGCCGCGAGCTGACCCCAGTAGTGGGCGACCCCGACCCAGTCGCAGCTGGCGTCCCAGACCCGCCGCATACGCGCCCAGCCAACGGGCCAGCGGTCCATGACTGCCTGCGCCGCCCCCGCTGCCGCCCGGTCGCGGCGCGACCCAGACGCGGGCAGGAAGAGGAACTTGTGGTGGGAGAGGCCGACGCGCGCGTCCGGAAGCGCCTCGTGGATCGCCGCGTACGCCAGCTCGTGCGCAACCGCCAGGTGGCGAAGGACGCGGTAAAAGTCCGGAAGGTCGCCTTGGTGTCCGGGCGGAAACTCGCCCGTCATCCAGCCGTTGGCGGCGTAGATGGTCGGCTCGTTGATCGTGCACCAGAGCTCGACCAGGTCGCCGAGGTCGGCCGCGGCGCGGCGCACGAAGCGCAGAAAAGAAGCCGGTGCCTCGCGCGACGCCCAGCCGCCTCCGCGAGTGAACCAGGTCGGGCTGGTGAAGTGGTGGAGCGTGAGCATCGGACTCAGGCCCTGCTCGCGCATCTCGGTCAGCACGTCGCGGTAATGGCGAAGCTCCGCAGCGTCGAAGTCCCCCGGCCGCGGCTCGACCCGCGACCACTCGATGGAGAGGCGGTGGGCGTTGTTGTTGAGCTCCCGGAGCAGCCGGAAGTCCTCCCGAAAGCGGTGGTAGTGATCGCAGGCGACCAGCGAGCTGTCGCCGCCCTCGATGTGGCCCGGCACTTGCTCCCACTCCCACCAGTCGTTGCTGCGGTTGCCGCCCTCGACCTGGTGGGCGGCGCTCGAAGTTCCCCAGAGGAAGCCAGGCGGGAACTTGAGGACCTCGGCCATCGGCCGGATGATACGGACCCTCATGGCGCTCACTCGCCGGCGCTTTCTCGCCGCCGTGGCCGGGCTGACCGGCGCCCTGGCCTTCCCCGGAATACGTCTGGGTCGCGCCGCCGAGACCCCGATCGAACACGTGGTGCTGGTCATGCAGGAGAACCGCTCCTTCGACCACTACTTCGGGCTCTTCCCGGGCGCCGACGGCCTGCCGCCCTGCGCCGACGTCCGGCGGGCTCCGTCGCTCACGCTCCTCGATCCACCCCACGGCAGCGACAGTGCGCGGGCCGAGTACGCCAACCCTGAAGCCTTCGAGCTGCTCGGGGGAGCCAAGACGCGCACCTACTACACCGGCGAGGACATCCCCTACTACTGGGCTCTCGCCCACCGCTTCGCGCTCTGCGACCGCTACTTCAGCTCCGTCCTCGGGCCCACGTTCCCGAACCGTCTCTACTCGGTCGCCGCCTCCAGCGGCGGGTTCAAGGACAACCCCTCCAGCATCGACCCGGCCCTGCTGCCCCGCCCTACCCTTGTCGACCGGTTGGACGAGGCCAAGGTCAGCTGGGGCTGCTACCTGGCCAACCTGCCCGCCTCCTACCAGCCGTCGCCCGACGCACCGCCGCTGAGCTTCAACCCGGTCACCTACTACCCCGAGCGGCGGGCCGATCGGCGCGCGCTCCGGACGTACGACGACTTCCTGGCCGATGCCGGCCGGGGAACGCTGCCCGCCGTCAGCTGGGTCGTGAGCCAGGACCCGCTCAGCGAGCACCCGGCGGCCAGCATCGACTGGGGGGAGCGCTTCGTCGCCCTGACCGTCAACTCGATCGCCGCCGGACCGGCCTGGAACCGGACCGCGATCGTCTTCAACTACGACGAGAACGGCGGCTTCTACGACCACGTGGTGCCGCCCACCGTCGACGACCGCGGCCTCGGCTTCCGCACGCCCTGCATCGTGATATCTCCCTGGGTAAAGCCCGGGCACATCTCACGGCAGGTCTACGACCACACGTCGGTGATCGCGTTCGTCAGGAGTGTCTTCGGCCTGCGTCCGCTGAACGCGCGCGAGGCGAGCGCGCAGGCGCTCGACGACGTGTTCGACTTCGGCCATGCCGAGCCGGGCTTCGTCTCCTATCCGCGCGGCCATGGGCTCAACCGCGGCCTCACCCCTCAGGACTGGTACGCGCGCCTGCTGTCACTACCCATCCCACAGGGTGCGGAGCCCGCCGTGCCGGCGGCCCGGAACCTCTGCCCACCCTCCCCGAACCCGACCGCCGGCGCCATCGCGGCGGTTGCGGCGGGAGGTGTGACGCTGGTCGCGGGCGCCGCCGGCCGGAGGCGATCGGCGAACCGCGTCTAGGCGGGTTTGGGCACGTCCGGTTCGGGGGCGCCCGGTAGCGGCACCTCGGGCGGCGGGACATAGGCGACGCCGACCACGCGCGTTCCCTCGAAGTCGACCTCCAGCATGCCCGCTCGCGCGACGCTCTTGCGATACATCTCGACCTCGGTCCGCGGACGGTTCTCGAGCAGGATCCAGGTCGCTTGCAGCGGATCGGCGTGGCTGACCATGGCCGTCACCTCGCCGGGGAACTCCTCTACGTACCGATGGGCGACGTGGAGGATGCGGCTGCCCATCGCCTCGATCGTCTCGTCGCCCGGCAGGAGCCCGCGGCGCGCTTTGTGCACGAACCAGAGTGGGCGCCGGAACGGCACCTGCCAGGGCTTGACGCCCTGCAGGTAGCGGCCCATCTCCGCTTCGCGCAGGTCGTAGTCCTCGATCAGCGGCACCGGCTCGCCGCCCAGCTGGGAGGCGATGATCTCCGCCGTCTCGCGTGCTCGCTGGAGCGGGCTGTGGACGATCCGGCGCAGACTTGCATCGGCCAGACGCTGCCCGACCAGCGCCGCTTGGGCGCGTCCCTTCTGGCTGAGGGGGAAGTTGTCGAGGTGCCCGTACAGGACTCGCTCGGGGTTGTGCACGTCGGCGTGCCGGATCAGGAAGATGCGCGTGACCGCCACGCCGCCGAGTCTACGGGGCGCGGCCCGGCCTCCTATACGGGGAGGGCCGCGGTATAGGTACGGTTCGGGCCCTGCTCGGAAGCCAGCCCGGCGCGCAGAGTCGCGAACGCCTCGCCCAGCAGGTCCTGCTGCTGCATCCGCTCGTGGACCACGCTGGCGACGGCCACGCTGACTGTCAGCCGCTGCCAGCCGCGTCCGGCCTGGAAGTCGTGAGAGGCGACCGACCGCCTTATCTTGTCCGCGGCCAGGATGCCCGCATTGGCATCGGTCTCGGGCAGCACGACGCCGTAGTGCGGCGGTCCCTCGGCACCCAGAAAGCCCACGGTGTCGGTGTCGCGCACCGCCTCCACCAGCTGCTGCCCGATCTCTTTCAGCAGCGGGTTGAGCTGGCTGATCCCGAGGTCGCGGTGGATGTCCTCGGCGTGGTCGACCTCGACTACCAGAACGGAGAGCGGCCGCCGGTAGCGCATGGCGCGGTTCGTCTCCTGGCCGATGATGGCCTTCAAGAAGACCGCGTTGAAGAGCTCGGTGGTCACGTCGACGACGAAGATCGGGCTCGTGTTGCGGTCAGTCTGGCTGTGGCCGCAGCGCATGCAAAAGTTGGCGCCGTCGGGCAGCTGAGCCTCGCACGACCAGCAGACGACCATGGTTCGCGGATTCTAGCGGCGCATCTCCTCCGCGTATACCTGTCTTTAGCAGAGGGGGAGTGCCCCACGCGTCATATGCTCGCCGAGTGAGCGAGCAGCCGGATCTCTTCGACAGCTCAGCGGACACGCGCGCCGCCCGGCCGCCCGAGCCAGGAAGGCTGCCGGACGCCCCGCTCGCCTCCCGCCTCCGCCCCGCTCGCTTCGAGGACCTGGTCGGCCAGGAGAAGGTCATCTCGGTGCTCCGCAGCCTGGCCGAGTCGGGCCGCCTGCCCAGCATCGTCCTCTGGGGCCCGCCGGGCAGCGGCAAGACGACGCTCGCGCAGGTGCTGGCCGGAGCGACCGGCGCGCGCTTCGTCCAGATCAGCGCCGTCACCTCCGGCGTGGCCGACCTCCGCAAGGTCGTCGCCGAGGCGCAGCAGGCGCGGCGGGCGGGCCTCCGCACGGTCCTCTTCGTGGACGAGCTGCACCGCTTCAACAAGGCGCAGCAGGACGCGATCCTGCCTCATGTCGAGGACGGCACCTTCACTTTGATCGGGGCCACGACGGAGAACCCGAGCTTCGAGGTCATCACCCCGCTGCTCTCCCGGAGCCGGGTCTTCCGCCTGGAGCCCCTCTCCCCGAGCGACCTGGAGACGGTCGCGCGCCGAGGCCTGGAGGAGCTTGGCGTGGCCGCAACGCCGGACGCCCTCGAATTCCTCCTCGAGGCGGCTCGCGGGGACGCCCGCGTCGCCCTCAACGCCCTGGAAGCGGCGGCCGCGCTGGCGGAAGACGGCGAGGTGACCCGGGACGTGGTCGAGAAGGCGCTGCAGGAACGCCACCTGCACTACGACCGCGCCGGCGACCAGCACTACGACATGGCCTCCGCCATGATCAAGAGCATCCGCGGCAGCGACCCCGACGCCGCCGTCTACTGGATGGCGCGGATGCTGGAGGCCGGCGAGGACGTCAACTTCGTCGCCCGCCGCCTGATCATCTCCGCCGCCGAGGATGTCGGTCTCGCCGATCCGGCGGCCCTTCCGCTGGCCGTCGCCGCCCAGCAGGCGGCGCACTTCATCGGCCTCCCGGAGGCGGTGATCCCGCTCAGCGAGGCCGCCGTCTACCTGGCCCGGGCGCCCAAGTCGAACGCCTCCTATCGCGCCTACGGCGCCGCCCGGGAGGCGATTCAACGTACGGGCAACCTGCCCGTGCCTCTCCATCTCCGGAACGCGGTGACCGGACTGATGAGGCAGTTCGGCTATGGCAAGGGCTACAGGTACGCCCACGATTACGAGGGCGGCGTGGTCGAGCAGCAGCATCTGCCCGACGAGCTCAAGGACGCCCGGTTCTACGAACCCACGGACCGGGACCGCCCCTCATAAAGGTGCATCGGCGGGCGGGTCCACGCATCGAGGGACGCCCGAAGCAGGCATCGGCGGGCGCATCCACGTAATTCGCGACAGCTGAGCGAGAGCTGAGCCCGTCTTCGCGCACCCGGTAGACTCGCTCCGTGGCCGACGCCCTAGTCATCTTCAAACCCGACGCCTCCTACCGGCTCGCCGTGCGCACCGCGATGTGGGAGTGGCTGAGCTCAGAACGGAATTGGAAGCTCAGGGGCCTGATCTGGTTCCATCCGCCGCAGGAGCTCATCACCCAGCACTACGACTTCCTCCAGGGACGGCCCTTCTTCCCCTGGCTGGTCGACTTCATGAGCGCCCTGCCGCTCCTCGTCGGCCGGGTCGAAGCGGATCCGACCGACCTCGAGGGGATGCGCTTCGAGCTCGGCGAGACCCGTATCCACGAGGCACGGCCGGGTTCCCTGCGCGAGCGCTACGGCATCTACGGCGGGGTCAACTGCCTTCACCTGTCCGACTCACCGGCGACCGGCGAGAAGGAGACCGCACTCTGGGCCGCCTTTGTCGACCTGGACGCTGAAGTGGTGCGTCCGGAGACGGCCCACGATCGGCCCGACCACACCTACCACCTGCGCTCGCTCTTCTGGCAGATCGACGACGGCCTTCACGTGGACCTGGCGACCCAAGAGATCAAGCGCCTCCTGCGAGAGGAGACGGACGTCGACTCAGACGGTTTCGAGGCCCTCTGCCGGGTTTTCCTGGGCGCGCTTTCGTAGAGAACGCCGCACCGGCGCCGTCTTGGGCTCCGGCTCCGGCATCGAGCGAGGCTTTACAGCCACCGAGTTGTTGAAGAGCAGGCTGTTGGGGACGACGATCAGCGACCCGTCCTCGCCCCGTACCAGGCTGACGCGCAGCTTGATGTCCTCGATCACGCCGCTGTGGGTGTCGAACCCGATGGTGTCCCCGACATGGACGTGGCGCTCGAGCAGCAGGTAGTAGCCCGAGACGTAGTTCTTGAGCACGTCCTGGACCCCAAGGCTGGCGACGACGGTCGCCGTGACGAGGCCCGCGAGCGCCACATTCGAGCTCTCGAACGCAAAGGCGAGCGCGACCACCCCACCCGCGATGAGAAGCGTGACGTAGACCGCTCGCCGTCCGAGCACGACGGCGTTGGCTTCCACATGGTGGCGGACCAGCCAGCGCCCGGCCGCGTCTCGCAGGTACCCCGCCACGACCCACGACACCGCGAGCACGCAGACGCCCACGAAGACAAAGGCCACATTGGCCACCCAGTCCTTCACGACCGAAAAGCGTAACGACCGGCGCCAGGTGCGGGTGTTTCCCGCACCGGCCAGGCCGCGATGCTAGCCCTGGTCCTCCGCCTCGCCGGCCGGTCCGGTGTCCTCCTCGCGGGACACCGGCGGCTCCTCCTCCGCCGACTCCTCGGCGACCTCGACCCCGGCCGCTTCCTCGGCCTCCTCTTCCTCGGCGGCCACCCGAGGCGCCTGGATCTTGACCAGCACCTCTTCAGGATCGGCGAGGATCGTCACGCCGTCCTTGAGCGGCAGTTCGGAAACCCGGATCTGGTCTCCGACCGAGTCGAGGCCGGATACGTCGACCTCGAAAGCCTCGGGAATGTTGCCCGGCAGGCACTCGACCTTGAGCTGGTGCGCGACCAGCATCACCTCGCCCACGCCGGCCTTGACCGCCGGCGACTCCCCGGTCGCGATTACCGGGACCTCCACCTGCAGCTTCTCGCGCATGCTGACCGCCTGGAGGTCAACATGGATCGGGCCCAGGTGCCGCGGGTGGGTCTGCACCGCCTTGATAAGCACCTTGGTGGTGCCCCGGCCGCCGAGGCCGTCGAGATCGACCAGGTGCGTCCGCCCGGCCTCCCGGAAGACGCGCTCGAATTCGCGCGCGTCAAGTGAGACCGACTTCGAATCGGTGTGCCGTCCGTATACGACGGCGGGCAGAAGTCCTTCTCTCAGAAGGCCGCGTGCGCGCCTTCCGAGCCGTTCGCGAGGGGTGACATTCAGCTTCATGATTCCTCTCAAGCGAGCCCGAAAACCGGAGGTTTACGGCACCGCAGCTAACATCTTGTTTGAGACGCCTGGACGGAACGTTATACGCGCCCCAAGCGTTAATCCAACTGTAGCAATCCCATGGAACTCACTCGACGGCGCCGTTCTCTGCTCCTGCTCTGCATCGCCGCGCTGCTTGGGCTCTTCGCGGTCGTCATCGCCGAGAGCCAGGCGGCGTCGGCAGAGGCCTACGGCGGCTACCAGAGCTCCCGTACTGACATCGAGAAGGCCCTGACGCAGGCCCAGCAGCAGGGCTACACGGAATCCGACCTCCAGCCCATCACTGACCGGCTGGCCGCGATCTCCGGCCGCCCGGAGCCCTTCTGGGTCGGCGACCGCCCTGGCTTCTTCCACGAACAGGCGCTCTCCCTGCAGCAGCTCCGGGGTGCGCTCGGCACCCAGGAGCAGCTGGTCACCGCGCAGACGCGAACCAGCGACCAGCAGTCGCTGGGGGCGGCCAAGGCAGAGATCGACAAAGACCAGCAGCTGGGGATCGACGACGCCGCGTTAACTGATTTCCAGGCTCGCTACGACAGCCTGGACAAGTCGCTGCCTACCACCACGCGTCTGGCCGACCTGCGCAAAATCGGGCGGGACGCCGGTCAGCTGACCACCGACGCCCAGAAGGCGGGAGCGACGCAGGCGGCCGAGAACGCCGCCATCCAGCAGGTCGCGGACACGCTCTTCGCGCAGCAGAACGGCAATCTCGACGCCCTGCGCAGCGCGGGCAACACGGCACTGGCAAACGGCCGCAACGATGCGACGGTGGCGTCCTACGAGGCGAAAGCCAAGCGTTTTGGACCGGCCGACCAGGTGATGACGTCCTACAACCGCATGGAGAAGTACGCGGCGCGGCTGGGCTCCGGCGACCCCCACCAGGTGGCTTTCGGGACGGCCGCGATCCAGCGCTACGCCGGCCAGGTGCACGACCTCCTGATGGCCAACCTGGGTCCGAAGCACATCATCGTCAACTGGACGTCGCAGGAGGCCTACGCCTACGAGGGCTCCAAGCAGGTGATGGACACGCTGGTCACCACGGGCATCCGCGGGGTCGGCGCCTACGGCACCGACTTCGGGCCGATGAAGGTGCTGCACAACGACCATCCGTGGAAGATGCATTCGCCCTGGCCGCAAGGATCGCCTTTCTGGTACCCCGACACGACCGTTCAGTGGACCGTCTTCTTCACGTGGACGGGCGAGTCATTCCACGACGCCTCCTGGGAGCCCGACAGCCTCCTCGGCCCGGGCTCACAGTTCAACGCCTCGACCCGCAGCCACGGCTGCATCCACCTGACCTACAACCTGGCGCAATGGCTGTATGGCTGGGCGGACCTCGGCACACCCGTCGATGTGGTGCCTGGTGACGGGCAGCCCCTTAAGGACCAGCTGGCTGAGATGACGACTGACGACAGCGGCAACCCTCAGAGCTCCGAAGCACACTAGGGCGTCGACGTAGCGGGGCGATAAAGACCTCTAACTGCTTGCCGGGTCCTCGCACCTGAGCTAGGCTCGTGTGCGGCGACATCCACGCCTAACCTCCGCGGCGGGCCCGGCCCCGCCCTCAGGAGGCAAAGGGGCAGAGCCTCGGTGCTTGGACGGTTGTTTTTCGCCCGCGCTCGGGCGTTGCCGGGGGACGCTGGGCCGCGGGAGGAGACAGCCGCAGATGACACGGACCAAGGCGCTGAAGAGAGCCGTCCGCGACCGCATGGCCGAGACCGGCGAGGCCTACACCGCAGCCCGCTCCCAGCTTCTCCAGCGACCCTCGGGTCACCGAGTCGCCGTAACCAACGGCGACTCGGTGGCGGGCACGCTGCGAGAGGCCGGGCTGGCCGCTCACGTCATCCCCTGGCGGGACGTCCTCCACGACGGCCCGGTGCCGAACCTGCCCCCGGCGAGGCTGCGCAAGCTTCGCGCCGCCCACCTCTCCCGGCGCTTCGGCTCCTCCCAATCAACCGTCGAAA
The DNA here is from genome assembly GCA_964640005.1 of uncultured Actinomycetes bacterium. Taxonomy (GTDB): domain Bacteria; phylum Chloroflexota; class Dormibacteria; order Dormibacterales; family Dormibacteraceae; genus CAZHAC01. The sequence continues at coordinate 15,467 of CAZXGB010000053.1, forward strand.
GCCAGCTGCGGGAGCGCGACTCGGCGCTGGCGCGGGAGGCCGCCTCCGAGCTGACGCTCTGGTTCGAGGCCGACCTATATGACCAGCTCCAGCTGATCCAGGTCCTGGACCGGCTGCGGGGGCTCCGCCCCGAGCGGAAGCGCATCTCCATGATCGCGATCAGCGACCACCCGGACCGCCCGCGCTTCGGCGGCCTCGGCGAGCTCACCGGCGACCAGCTGGCCGCTCTCCTGCCGCTGGCCCGTCCGGTCACGCAGGCCGGCCTCGACCTGGCCGCCAGGGCATGGGCGGCCTTCACCGCGCCGGCGCCTGAGGACCTGATCGCCCTGGTCGGGGTGATCCACCCAGAGCTCCGCTACCTGGGAGACGCGCTCCGGCGGCTGATCCAGGAGTACCCGTCCACCGGCGACGGGCTGTCGCTCACCCAGCGCCGGATCCTCACCGCCGTCGACCGCGGCCTGGACACGCTGCCGAAGATCCTGCGGGCGCACTGGGAGACCGAGGCGCGGCCCTTCCTCGGCGACCTCGGCTGCGCGGCGGAGATCGCGACGCTGGCCGGGGCGCGCAGTCCGGCCCTCGCGGAGACGGGCGGCCAGCATCGGCTGACCGACTTCGGGCACCGCCTGCTGGCCGGAGCCGAGGACTGGGTCGAAGCCAACGGGATCGACCGCTGGATCGGCGGGGTGCACCTGGGGGCGACCCCCTCATGGCGCTACGACGAGCGCCGCGAGAGCCTGGTCCCCGGGTGATCCGCATCGGCTCAGTGAAGGGAGGTTAGGGCGTCGCTAGCGCTCGGGAAGCGGACAGTCCTGGCGCCCACTGCTTCAGCAGCGTCAGGGCAGGCGGGATCGCACGTATCCGGGGACCGTCGCGAACCAGCTTCCACCCTTCGTGGCAGAGGATGTGGTGCCGCCGGCAGAGAAGGAG
>CAZXGB010000054.1:0-16216 GCA_964640005.1 uncultured Actinomycetes bacterium
CGCCGACCTGGAGCTCCATCGGCAGCTTGTTGCCGTTGTCGAGCACGCGGCCGGTGCCGACCGCCTCGACGATGCCCTCCTGCGGCTTCTCCTTGGCCGTGTCCGGCAGGACGATGCCACTCTTGGTGCGCTCTTCCCTCTCTACCGGCTTCACGACCACCCGGTCGCCAAGCGGTTTCAGGTTCATACGATTCCTCCTCGACTTGTTTTTTGGCTTCGCACTCAGCCCATGCGAGTGCTTAGCACTCGGGACTACCGAGTGCTAATTATGCGACAAGTCGCGCCCAACAGATCAACTCCCCGAAGACTGCGCATCCTGGATGATCTTCCGCGCCCGGTCGGCCACATCGGCCCTCACCCAGAGCTCGCTGGGTTCGAACACGGCTCCGATCATCTCGGCGGTCCCACCGGAGTTGATGGTCTCGATGCCGTGCGACTCGAGGACGGCTGCGGCCAGGTCGCACTCGAGTCGCGACGAAGAAAGCACGCGCACCCACTCGCCCTGCTGCTTCACCAGGCCAGCCCCGGATCGGCCGCCGTCGGGGTCCGCTCGGGCGAGAAGTAGCCGGCCGCCGCGATCATGGCCGCGTTGTCAGTGCAGAGCGCGAGCGGCGGGATTGTGAGCCGCGCCCGTCCCGCGATCACGTCGGCGGCGCGTGCCCGCAGCAGCGTGTTGGCGGCAACTCCGCCGCAGATCACGACGTGCTCGGTGGGATGCGCGTCCAGGGCCGCGTCGAGCTTCTCGAGGAGCGACTCCACCACCGAGCGCTCGAAAGCGGCGGCGAGGTCCGCACGTTGCTCATCCGTGATGGAGTCACCCAGGTCCCTGAGCCGGTAGAGCAGCGCGGTCTTCAGCCCACTGAACGAATACTCCAGCCCCGGTAGCGACGGGACCGGCAGGCGCTGGCGCGAAGCATCGCCCTGGCGCGCCAGCCGGTCCAGCGCCGGGCCGCCCGGATACGGGAGGCCGAGCATTCGCGCCGCCTTGTCGAAGGCCTCGCCCGCGGCGTCGTCGCGCGTCCGCCCCAGCACCTCGAACTCGGCGTGGCGCGGCATCCAGACCAGGTCCGAGTGGGCCCCGCTCACGACCAGGGCGAGGAGGGGCGGCTCCAGTGCCGCGTCGGACAGGAACGCGGCGTAGACGTGGCCCCATAGATGGTTGACCCCGACCAGCGGCGCCGCCCAGGCGTCGGCCAGGCCGGCTGCCAGGCCGGTCCCCACCAGCAGGCAGCCGATCAGCCCCGGGCCACGTGTGACCGCGACGCGGGCCACGTCCCCAGGGCCGGTCCCGCTCCGCTCGAAGAGCGTATCGATCAACGCGGGCAGCCGTTCCAGGTGTGCCCGCGCCGCCACCTCAGGCACCACACCGCCAAAGGGCTCGTGGAGCTCGATCTGGGAGTAGGTGACCATGTCGACCTGGCGGCGGCCGTCGGCGACCAGCGCCACCGACGTCTCATCGCAGGAGGTCTCGATGCCGAGAGTGAGGGTGCCGCCTGCCGTCAGCGATGCTCCGAGGGCGGAAGAAACTCGTGACGCAGCCCTTCGATGTCGCCCTGGATGCGGGTCAGGTTGGCCTCGAATGCGGCTCGAAAGCGTGGCGAGTAGATCGAGTCCGACCACATCACGATCGCGTCTTCCCCGTTGTCGGTGTAGTAGCCGCGGCGCCTGCCGATGACTTTGAATCCAAAGCCCTCGTACATCCGCATCGCGTTCTCGTTCGAGGTCCGCACCTCGAGCGTGATCCACTTGGCGCCCATCTCGTAAGCCGACTGCACGAGGGCGGCGAAGAGGACGCGCCCGTAGCCGCTGTGCTGGAGGTCGTGACGCACGCCGATGGTCGTCACGTGCGCCTCGTCGTACATGCGCCACATGCCGGCGTAGCCGACGATCTCGGACTCGCCACCATCGTCTGCGTGCCGCCTGAGCACGATGTAGTGGGCGCTGTTGCGGGAGGCGAGCTCGCGATAGTAGGCGTTTCTGGGCCAGGGCGTCGAGAAGATCTCGCGCTCGATTGCCTGTACCGTCGGGACGTCCTGCTCCTGCATCGGCTCGATCGAAAGCCGCTCGCGGATCTGAACCATACCCTGCTAACGGAGCCGTTCGAACGACTGCATGTAACGAAGCCTCACCGTACCATAGCCCAACTCGGGCGCCGTTCCGACCAGGCGCGCCGCGGCCTCACCGAAAGTCCGCAGGTCATCGACCGGAATCATGCGTGCTCGGAGCGCGGTTTCGGTCGCCGGACGCAGCCAGCCGGCGGCCGGGAACCGCGAAGGACTCTCGACGGCCTCGGCCATCCCCTCTTCCCCATCCGGCAACCGGTAGTAGACACGGCCTCGCCCGGCCTCGACCACGCCCATCGCGGGCACGCGCGCGCGCGCCTGCTGAAGTTCCAGGCTGTTCAGCTCGAGCAGCGGGAGCCGCCGGCCGAGCGCCAGGCCGACGGCATAGGCGGCACCCACCCGGAGACCCGTGAAGGAGCCGGGACCGGTGGCCACGGCGACCCGCTCCACATCGCCGGGGCGGACGACCTCATGGACGAGCGCGGGCAGGTCGAGCGTGCGGCCCGACGGCCGGGACGCCTCGGCCAGGACCTCCCCGCCAGGTCCCAGCACCGCCACCGCCGTCAGCACCGAAGAGGTGTCGATCACAAGGACCACGCCGGCCCTCCGCCTTCCAGCCGCAACCGGCGCTCGTTCTCGCCCAGCACTTCGAACAGGACCGTGGCGCCGCCCGCCTCGGGCAGGCGGTCGCCCCACTCCACCGCCAGAACGCCCTCGTCGAGCAGGTCGTCGAAGCCGAGCTCCGCCAGCTCGGGCGCCCGCTCCAGCCGGTAGAGGTCGGCGTGCGCAAGCTGGACCCGGCCCGAGTAGATCCTTACGAGCTGGAATGTCGGGCTCATCACGTCATCCTGGCTTCCAAGCCCGCGTGCCAGCCCGCGGACGAAGGCGGTCTTGCCGGCACCCAGAGGACCGGCCAGCAGGAGCAGGTCGCCGGGCGCCAGATCGGCCGCCAGGCGCTGCCCCGCCGCTTCGGTCTCCTCCACCGAGCGGGTGACGAGCTCACGCGTAGTGGTCGTAGCCACCCGCCTCCCGCTCGACGTCGTCGACCAGGATCCTGCCGTCCCCGGTGAAGGTGCCGATCACGGGCGCGACCGGGCGGCCAGGACTCGCCACGATCAGCTCCACCTCCTCGCCGCTCGTCAACGCCTGCTCGAGGGTTGCGCCCTCGGCCACCGGCACGGCGGCCGAGTCGATGCGGGCGCCGAGGTTCGCCGCGGCCCGGAATTTGACGAGCTCCCGGATCAGGCCATCCGAGATGTCGCCGCAGGCGCCGTCGCGAGGGGCGATTCCGAAGCGGGGCCGCGGTCGCGTCGGCCGCCGCTCCGCCAGCGCCACCGCCTCGCCACCCAGAGGGCCGGTTATCGCGATCGACCAGCCGGCACGGGCGGCTGACCGGCTGAGCGGCAGGTGCTCGCAGCGGCCGAGAGCGACCACGCTCAGGGTCAGCGGGCCGGGGGTCGAGGTGGTGTCGCCGCCGACCAGGCGCAGGCCGAACTCGCGCGCGCACGCCGCCATCCCCTCATATAGGTCCTCGACCAGCTTGGCGTCGGTCGCCGGCGGCGCCGAAAGCGAGACCAGGCCGTAAGTGGGCGTGGCGGCCTTGGCCGCCAGGTCGCTCAGCGTCAGCGCGCAGGCGCGCCAGCCCGCTGTCTCGGGCGGCATCCAGCTGAGGTCGAAGTGGACGCCCTCCACGAAAGTGTCGACCTTGGCTACGGTGACCGTCCCGTCGCGCTCACGCCAGGCGGCGTTGTCGTCCTCACCGGCGCCGATCAGGAGGTCGCCACCGGCGCGGCTCAAGTGCGGCACGAGTCGAGCCAGGAGCCCAAGCTCACCGAGCTCGCGAAGCGTCGTCACTCGAGCGCGCGCCGGGCGGCTCTGGCGGCCGCCTCCGGATCCGCGGCTTCGAAGAGCGCTCGGATCATGCACACCCGGTGGACTCCCGCCGCGACCAGCTCGTGAACGTTGGCGGGTTCGACCCCGCCGATTGCGAACACCGGAACCGCAACCGCCGCCTGGACCTCCGCCACCCCCTCGGGCCCGATCACTCGCTTCTCGGCCTTGATGGGGGTCGCAAACGCGGGACCGCACCCTATGTAGTCGGCGCCCTCGAGCACCGCTTCGCGCGCATCCGCCGGGACGGACGCCGAGGCGCCGATCAAGAAGCCGCTGGGCGCCAGGCGCCGGGCCTCGGCGAGCGCGAGGTCGCCGGCTCCCAGATGGACGCCGTCGGCGCCGGCCAGAAGGGCGATGTCGAGGTGGTCGTTCACGACCAGCAGCGCCCCCGCCTCTGCGGTCAGCTCGCGAAGCCGGCGTGCCAGGACCAGCAGCCGGCCGCGCGGGAGCGTCTTGTGCCGGAGCTGAAGCACCTCGGCGCCGCCCCGAAGGACCGCCTCGGCCACCGATTCGATGCTCTCCGGGGATGCGTCGGCAGTGATCGCGTACAGGTGCGCCGCGCTCAGCCGGGCGCGGGCTTCAGGTGCAGGTGTCAAGTTCTGCGAACGTATACTCGCTCTCGCTTGCATTTCAATCTCGTTGACGGCGCCATCCTTGCCGTCTGCGTGATCGCGGCCCTTGACGGCGCCCGGCGTGGTTTCCCAACCTACGCCACCGAGCTCTTCGCATTCGCTCTCGGTCTGGGCGTCGCCTTCCTTCTTTTCGAGCCCCTCAGCAGCGGGCTCCACATGCTCTTGGGGGTGCCTCTCGGCCTGGCCGGCTTCGGCATCTTCCTGATCCTGCTCGTCATCACCCACGGCGCCGTGCAAACGTCTCTTCACGAGCGCGTGGAGTCGCTCGCGGCCCGGGTGCGGCTGACTCCGCGAGCCGGCGCGGTGCCGGCGGTCGGGACGGCCGTCGTACTCACCGCCCTTGTTTTGAGCGCGCTGGTCGCGCTCCCCGGCAGCAGCTACCGGCCGCTCGTTCTCGGGTCCACCCTGGGCTCGAGGATCGCCCACCAGTCGGCCTTCATTCAGCCCGGTCTGCAGCAGCTTCTGGTGCCCGCCAACCGCGAAAGCCAGCGCATCCTCAGCCCGGCCGTGCCGCCGGACGCCGGCGAGAACGCCTTCTACCGGCTGTCCTTGCCAGATCAGCTGGACGCCACTCTCGACGTCGGCGCCGAGAGTCGAATGCTCACGCTCATCAATCGGGTGCGCGCGGAGAGCCACCTTCCGGAGCTGCAGATGGACCCGGTGCTCCAGGCCGCCGCCCGCGACCACAGCCTCGACATGTACAAGCGCAAGTACTTTTCGCACATGACGCCGGACGGCAAGAATCCCTTTGATCGCATGCGCGAGCACGAGGCGCACTTCGTCACCGCGGGTGAGAACATCGCCTTCGCACCCGACGTCGACGAGGCCGAGCAGTCGCTGCTGGCGAGTCCCGACCATCGGGCGAACATCCTCAACGCCGACTTCCGGTGCGCGGGAATCGGTGTCTACCGCGCGGCCGGCTACGAGGAGATGTTCACGCAAGACTTCACGGACTGCCGGTGATGGCGGCTGCCGTGGGCTCAGCGGCCGCCGCCGACCAGGATCACCACGCCGAGCAGTGTGGCGACGAGCGCCAGAGCGAGCGCCAGATGGCCGGCCAGAGCCTGCCTGGGCGACTCGCGGACCCTGGGCTCGCCGATCGCGGGTTCGGTCGCGTCAACCTCCGGGTGGGCCGGCTGATCACCGCCTCGCACACGGCTCCGCACCTCCTCGAGCTGCCGCCGTCGCTCCTCCCAGAGCTCCGCGTAGAGGGAGTGGCGCACCCGCCACCTGGTACGAAGCACGACCGCCACGGCGACCAGGCCGAGGAGAGCGACGAGAAGGCCGATTCGTGCTAGAGCCAGAGCTCTGGCATTATCGGCGATCAAATCGCCGTCAACCGCACTCGTCGAGCCCGCCGGGCCGCATGAACTGGGTCGCGCGCGCGTTATCGCCAGTGAAGGCTTAAATGACGATGCAGGTCGTCGGCGCCACAGTCGGCGAGTACCAGATCCGCGACGAGCTGGGCGAAGGCGGAATGGCGCGCGTCTACCGCGCCTACCAGCCCATGCTCGGCCGGGAGGTCGCGCTCAAGATTCTCAACCGGGCGCTCGCCGACGAGCCCGGATTCCTCCAGCGATTCGCGAACGAGGCGCGCACGCTGGCGAAGCTCGACCACCCGAACATCCTCCCGGTCTTCGACTTCGGGAGCTTCGGCGACGTCACCTACATCGTCTCGCCGCTGGTCCGCGAAGGCACTCTTCAGGAGCGCATGGACCGCGGGCCAATCGACCAGGAGACCGCACTCAGGTACCTCGCTCAGGTCGCCGACGCTCTGCACCACGCGCACGCGGTCGGGGTCACGCATCGCGACCTCAAGCCGGCCAACATCCTCCTGCACCCCGATGGACGTGTGCTGCTGGCGGACTTTGGACTCGCCCGGGTCAGCGACCAGGAGTCCCTGACCATGACCGGCATCGCCCTCGGGACCCCCGGCTACATGGCCCCGGAGCAGGCGATGGGCGACGACGTCGACCAGCGCGCAGACGTCTACTCGCTGGCCGTGATCGCATTCGAGCTGCTCGCCAAGAGCCCGCCCTACAGCGGCGACCGGCGCAGCCTGGTGGCAGCCACTGTGCAGGCCCCTGTGCCCTCGCTTCACGAGCGCAATCCCGAGCTTCCGGTGGCGGTGGACGAGCTCTTCAGAGTCGCAATGGCCAAGGACCCGGCTGAGCGTGTCGCCTCCGCTCAGGAGTTCGTGAACCGGCTCACGGAGGTACTGCGCTCAGGCACGGGGGTTGACCCGGCGTCAGCGGCGGCGCCCGCCACCCAGCCACGGCTGCCAAGCGAGCCGGCCGGCGAGAACGCGAACGCGGCCTCAGACGAAGCTCCCCTGACCGGAATCGAGCTCTGGGCCGCGCGCATGTCGGCAATCAGCACCCCGCAGGACGCAGGTCTGCCCACCTGGCCGGAGATCACTCCGACACCGCCCGCCGCCACTCCGCCGGGCGTTTCGCGCCCGCCGCGACTGGTCGAGCGGTCCGAGAGGACGCCCAGCGAGGTGCTGGAGGAGCGCGGCATCGGGCCCCTGGAATTGACCGCCCACACGATCCTGGACGCCCATTTCTCGAACGCGTTCCACGCCGCGATGCACGTCGCCGGCGACCGCTGGAAGGACCTGATTGCGACCTCCGGCCTGCCCTACCTCCTCTACGATCCCGCCGATACAGACTCGCTGAACACTCCGGTCCACGAGCTGGCGCAGCTGAACGAGGCGATCGAGGTCACCTTTGGGGCCCAGGGAACCGAGCAGCAGCGGTTGTGGGGCAGCGTGACGATGCAGCTCGAGATCGAAAGGAATCCGATGCTCCACGGGCAGCGGCGGCGGCTCCGGCTGATGCCGCCCGGACACCAGCGGCGGATCCGGGCTCTCCTGACCGCCTACTGCGGCCGGCAGGACGCGGTCCGCGGCGAGCACTGCGCGGCCTGGACGCAGGCCGGCGACGGGGAGTTCTGGGTTGCACTCTTCGGCAACCCCTACGTCTTCGGCAAGCAGAAGCCGCAGCCTTCGTGCCATGCGATCGTGGGCCAGCTGGAGACGCTGCTGCGCTGGATCGGGCTCGCCAACCGCTGGCTGGTCCAGGAAGTCGAGTGCGGGTGCGTCACATCACGGCCCGACTGCGTTTTCGCGGTCCGGTCGGCTCAATAAGGCGGATTGGGCTGTAAGGCCCGGCTTTGCTGGGCCGTTTGAGTCCATGATCCAAGCGTTGGAGACGTGGCGGCGCCGCCAGAAGGGAGGGCGGGTCCACGGGGGGAACCGTAGGTTCCCTCCGTGCTCTTAGAACAGAATCTCCCGCAGCTTCTCGCGGAGTTCGACCGGAGCCGTCTCCTGGCCGCAGCAGACCTTGACGAGGCGCTGGATCCCAGCCTCGAAATGGAACCGCTCATCGCAAGGCGGACACTCTTCCAGGTGCCGGCGCACTTCCACGACCTCGGCGTCTGTCAACTCGCGGTCGACATACATCTCGAGCTTGTTCAGACAGTCCCTGCAGTTCACGCCGTCGCCTCCTTCGGGATGACGATTCCGGACTCGACGGCGTAGTCGTAGAGCTGCTTCTGCAGCTGCTGGCGCGCCCTGTGCAGGCGCGACATGACGGTGCCGATCGGGACTCCCAGCACTTCCGCCGCATCCTTGTACGAAAAACCCTCTACGTCAACCAGGAGCACCACCTCGCGATGCAGGGGAGGCAGCTTCTCGACGGCGGACACGACCTCGCTGGCCGCGATGTGGTCGAGCACCTGCTCTTCGGGCTTCGCGCTCTCGTCCTTGAGCCGGTCGTAGAGCGCGAAATCGCCGTTCTCGGCATCCAGGCTCAGGTCTTCCGGCCGGCCACCCCGAAAGCGGTCCCAGAAGAGGTTCCGCATGATGGCGAAGAGCCAGGCGCGCATGTTGGTGCCTGGCTGATAGCTGTGCTGGTAGCGCAGCGCCCGCACGTAGGTGTCCTGGACGAGGTCCTGGGCGCGATCGGGGTCCCGGGTCAAGCGGAGCGCGCCTCGGTAGAGCGTGTCCAGGTGGGACATCGCCTCCTCCGGGAAGGAGGTGTCAGTCCGCAGCTCGGCCATCTCCGCAACCAGTGTAGCCATCCACTGAAACCAATCCTCCCGGCGCCGGCCCCTATTCCCGGCTGTGCCGGCGCTCGACACGGCTTCCGACCGCGGTCAGCACCTCATAGGCGTTTGTCGACGACCACTCGGCGACGTCGTCCGCCGTTATGCGCTCGGGCCCGTCGCGCCCGATTACGGTCGCCGTGTCGCCGGTCTGGACGCTGTCCAGGTCGGTTACATCGAGCGTGACCGCATCCATGCTCACCGCACCGACCAGCGGCGCCCGCCCGCCCCGGACGAGAAGATGGCCACGGTTGGAGCGCGACCGCATCACGCCGTCTGCGTACCCGATCGAGACGGTGGCGATGCGAGACGGCCGCTGAGCCCGCCAGGTGGCGCCATAGCCCACCGCCGTGCCCGGGGGAATGGTCTTCACATGAGTCACCAGCGCCCGCACCGCCAGCGCCGGCTCGAGGCCGGGACCGGCGCCGCCTCCCGGGTCATAGCCGTAGAGCGAGATGCCGAGCCGGATCGCGTCGAGGGCGAGGTCGGGGTAGCGCAGCACTCCGCCCGAGTTGCTGATGTGCCGGAGACCGGGGTCGATGCCCGCCTCGCGCAGCCCGGCCAGCACGGACTCGAAGAGCTCGGCCTGACGGCGCGTCATGGCCTCGTCGCTCTCCGAGGAGGCGAAGTGCGTGAAGGTTCCGGCGAGGCGCAGGCCTGCGGCATTCGCGATGACGCGGGCCAGTCCGACAGCCTCGGCCGGTGCACAACCGAGCCGGCTCATCCCGGTGTCCACCTTGAGGTGCACCGGCAGCACCCGCCCGCGTGCCCGGGCAGCCGCGTCCAGCGCCCTCGCCAGCTCAACGCTGTGGCACATGACCGCACAACCCACGTCGGCCGCCTCGGTCGCCTCGGCCGGGACCAGCCCGCCCAGGGCCAGGATGCGGGCGTGCTCTCCCTCTCCCGCCTCCAGCAGCTGCCGGGCCTCAGTGAGCGTGGACACGGCGAGGCCCCAGGCGCCCGAGCCGAGTGCGGCGTGGGCGACCGGTACGGCGCCGTGACCATAGGCGTTTGCCTTCACGACCGCGATCACGCGCGCGCCCGGCGCCAGCAGGCTCAAGTGGCGGAAGTTGTGGGCGATGGCGCCGAGGTCGACGTCCGCCCAGCGGTCGCTCAAGCGGTCGGGCTCACAGGCCGCCCTGACGCAGCTCGTTCATGACGCGCGGAATCTCCAGAAAGAGGTCTGACGCGAGGAGCCCGGACTCGCCCAACCCGGCCTGCACGGCAGCGCCCGCTTCGGCGTGGACGTAGACGCCGGTGACGGCGGCCGCGAAGGGATCGAGCCGCTGGGCGAGCAGGCCGCCGATGATCCCGCTGAGGACGTCGCCGGTGCCTCCGGTGGCGAGCGCCGGGACTTCATGCGGGTCGACCGAGAGCCGGCCGCCAGGGGCGGCGACGACCGTGTGGGCTCCCTTGAGGACGACCACCGCCTTCCACTCCTCCGCAAAGCGCGCGGCAACCTCTTCCCGGGCCCCGTTGATCTCGGCGGCCGGCATCCTGGTCAGACGTGACATCTCGCCAGGATGAGGCGTCAGCACCCGGTTCTCGCCGAGCCGGTTGAGCTGACGCTGGTTGTCGGCCAGCGCGTTCAGGGCGTCGGCGTCGAGCACCATCGGCGACTGGATGCGCGCAACCAGCTCGTAGACCATTCGCCAGGTCGAGCTGTCGCGGCCGAGGCCGGGACCGACCACGGCCGCCGCGGTGCCCTGGAGGTGCCGGAGGACGGCCTCCACCGCGCTGTGACCGATCGCGCCCGGCGCCACCTCGGGCACAGGCGTCGCCATCACCTCGCTGCACTTGGCGGCCAGAACCTGGTAGATCCCCTCGGCCACGAGCAGGCGCACCAGCCCCGCTCCAGAGCGGGCGGCGGCGGTAGCGGAGAGATAGGCGGCTCCTGTGAGACCCAGGCTGCCGGCGACGACTCCCACCGTCCCGAAGGTGCCCTTGTGAGCGTCGGGCGGACGCCTGGGCAGAGTCACGGCGTCTGGGGGCCGGGCTTGCACCGCGCCCTGGGGCATGTTGAGAAAGGCGCTGGCGATCGCGACGCCGGCCTGGTGCGTGATGCTGACCCGGATGGTGGCGCCGCGAGCGTCACCGAGAAGGCGCACCTGCGGCGCGCCCGAGCTTGATGGCAGGACCTCGATCCGCCGGCGAGGGAAGCAGATGCCGGTGCCGTCGAAGCACTTGATCACCGCCTCCTTCGCAGCCCAGCGCCCGGCCAGCCGTTCCGCAGAACCGGCACAGTATGCGATCTCGGCCGCGGTGAACGACTTCCTCAGGAAGCCCTCGCCCGAACGCCGCACCGCCAGAGCCATGCGCTCGATCGCGAGCACGTCAACGCCGATGCGCTGCATGTTTGAAGGGTAGACGTAGCGGTTGGCCTTCCATTCCGCTGAATCTATTGCGAAGATGCCGCCATGATTGCGCGACGGGCGGTGCTCGGCTTGTTCCTGCTGATCGTCGTATTCGGCGTCGTCTTCTACTTCACGTGGCAGTCGATCGAGCAGGGGCAGCGGTCGGGCACCTGGAGCTACTCGCAGCTGTTCCGCGAGGCAGACGCGGGTCGGGTCGCGAGGATCGACATCTACGGCCCCAGCGCCGTAGCAACCGACAGGAATGGCCAACACTATGACGTGACGCTTTCCGGCGACACTGCCGGGGACGCCCGGAAGCTTGCCGCCGACGGGGTCAATGTAACCTTCCATCAGACAGGGAGTGGTGCCTACTGGCTGCAGGTCCTCGTCCCCAACCTGATCCTGCTGGTGCTGCTCGGCGGGGTGATCTTGTGGGTGGCTCGCGCGCGGCGCTGATGGTTTTTTAGCTGCCGGTCGGGTCGCTACTCGACTGTCACGCTCTTGGCCAGGTTGCGTGGTTGGTCGACGTCGCAGCCCAGCTCCGCGGCCACGTGGTAGGCGAACAGCTGCAGCGCCACAGTGTTCAGCACGGCTGTCGTGGCCTCGTCCGCCGCCGGGATCTCGAGCACGTCGGTTGCGATCTTGTCGACCGTCCGATCGCCCTCACTGACCAGCGCCAGCACCGGCGCGTCGCGCGCCACCATCTCGTGGACGTTGCTCACCATCTTTTCCTTGGTCGGACTCTCGGTACAGATTGCTACGACCGGGAAGTCACGAGCGAGGAGCGCGATCGGTCCGTGCTTGAGCTCGCCGCCCGAGGTGCCTTCGGCGTGCAGGTAGCTGATCTCCTTCAGCTTGAGCGCGCCTTCCCGGGCAACCGCCGCGTTGATGCCCCGACCCACGTACATGAAGTTGCGGAAGCGGCTGTAGTAGTGGGCCAGCCGTGCGATGTCGTTCTCGCGGGCGAGCAGGTTACGGATCGCCTCCGGCAGGCCATGCAGCATCCGCGCCATCTCCTGGCGGCGCTCCAGTGGCAGCCGCCCGTGGGCGTTGGCCAGCTTGAGGGCGAGGAGGTACTGGCTGACCATATGGGCAACGAACGTCTTGGTCGAGGCGACCGAGATCTCGGGGCCCGAGTGCAGGTAGATGCTGCCCACGGCGTCGCGGGTAGCGGTGCTGCCGACGACGTTGGTTACCGCCAGCGTGAGCGAGCCCCGATCCCGCGCCTGGCGCAGGCCGACCAGCGTGTCGGCGGTCTCGCCCGACTGCGTGAGCACAACGGTCAAGGTGTCGGAGCCGATCGTCGGCCGCCGGTAGCGGAACTCGGAGGCGTCCTGCGCCCGGGCCGGTATGCCCGCCCATTCCTCGATCACGAACTCGCCGACGAGCGCCGCGTGAAGGCTGGTGCCCATGCCGAGCAGGCGGACCTCTTGGAAACGGCGCAGCTCCTCGTCAGGGACGTCGAACTCGATGAAGCTCACCTGTCCGTCGTCGGTGATCCGGCCGCGGTAGGCGTTGGCCGCCGCTTCCGGCGTTTCGTTGATCTCCTTCAGCATGAAGTGCGGGAACCCGCCCTTCTCGGCCTGGGCCACATCCCAGTCGACATGCACGATCTTGGTCTCCACCGGCTGCCCATCCAGGCTCGAGACCTCGGGCCCAAGCGGCGTGACCGCGGCCATCTCGCCCTCACCGAGAATCAGGACCTTCTTCGTGTAGGGGATGATCGCGGTGATGTCGGAGGCGACGAAGTACTCGCCCTCGCCGATGCCGACGACCAGGGGCGCGTTGAGGCGCGCGCCGACCAGCAGCTCGGGGTCGTCGAGGCTGAACATCGCCAGCGCGTAGGCGCCGTTGATCCTGCTCAGCGCCCGCCGGACTGCGGACAGGAAGTCACCCCGGTAGTACTTCTCGATCAGGTGCGGGACGACTTCGGTGTCGGTCTCGCTCATGAACTCGTGGCCTTCGCGCTCGAGCTCGTCTCGGATCTCCGCGAAGTTCTCGATGATCCCGTTGTGCACGACCGAGATGCGGCCGTGACAGTCGGTGTGCGGGTGAGCGTTGATGACGGTTGGCTTGCCGTGGGTGGCCCAGCGGGTATGGCCGATGCCCAGCTGGCCGGCAGGCATGTCCTCCTTGAGCTTGGCGATCAGGTCGTCCACCTTGGCCTCGCTCTTGGTGACGCTGCTGCGGGCGGCACCCGGCTGCATGACCGCGACGCCGGCCGAGTCGTATCCGCGGTACTCGAGCCGCTTCAGCCCGTCCATCAGGATCGGGGTAGCATCGCGGTCACCCAGGTAGCCGATGATCCCGCACATAGAGCCTCCTTTGCTGGGATTGGGGTCTCCGCGACAACGGGAACCCCGGCGACAACGTTACGGAGAGATTGACGGCCGCGGGGTTGGCGAACTCGGGATTGGCGTCGGTGGCGGCGTCGGCGCGGTGCAGTCGAACTGCCTGGCGACGGTGACGGTTACGTGAACAACCTGGGGCTGGATGGAGACCGAGGCATCCGGCAGCTGCACCTTCAGGTCCCTGGCGACGCTGCCGGTCACGTTGGAGACGTCGACGCCGTCCGTGCCGACGCTGTCCCGGCTCGTCACCAGGTCAGCCGGTCCGCTGATCGTGACGACTCCATTCCCCGGGGTGATCGTGAGCCCGGTCACGCTGTAACCACACGACGGCCGGCCGGTGACGGGGACGTTGACGGCTACCACGCGTTGAGCTGAGCTGCTGGAAGCGGTCACCTGCACGCTGACCGTCGCCGGGTCCCAGCCGATCTGCGGCTGCGTATAAGTCTTCGTGAAGTCAAGCGGCCGGCCGTTGCGCTCAAAGTGCACCGTCTGGCTTGGGATGGTGAACCCGTTGTTGTTGATCGGCTGCAGGACGTCCACATAAGACTTCAAGCCGTTGAGGAGCGTAGCCGGGCCTCTGACACTCACCTGGCAGGGAACGGAGGTGTTGGGCTGGCACTGTGCGAACGTCTTCTTGGGATCGGGATCCACCTTCCAGCCCGACACCTGGTTCGGTGTCCGCACCTCGATCGGCAGGTTCACGGCCCTCATGGTGTCGGTGACGATGTGGAGCGGAACGGTGCCCGTGGTGGCGCTCACTCCCGGGACCAGCACCCTTACGGGCGCGTTCAAAGTCGTGTCGACGCCCGGCTTCAGCTTGCTAACGTCCGCCCGCACCTCGATGTTGTCCGTCTTCAAGGCGCCCACCGTGTCTGCCAGCCCCGTGACCTGGACGCTGACGCTGGTCGCCGGTTCGAGGAGGACCACGTTGTCGGCCTGCCCCACATAGTCGACCCGGGCCGGCATCGTCCGAAACGCCACGGGGTTCTCGCTGAAGGCGACGGCGCAGAGCAGGCCGACGGTCAGCGCCAGCGCCAGCAGCTTGAGCCGCCAGTTGGAAAGCAGCCAGGTCACCGGGCTCGCACCTCATGCAGCCAGTTGAGGAGCGTGAAGCGCCGGCCGTTCGCCTGCCGTGCTGGCGCCCCGCCGGCCAGCCGGCGGCGCAGCGCCTCCGGGTCGAGGTTTCGCGAGATGCGGCCGTTCTCGACCACCGAGATCACGCCGGTCTCCTCGGAGACCACGAGGACCAGCGCGTCGCTGGCCAGCGAGAGGCCGATGGCGGCCCGGTGTCGGGTGCCCAGCCGCTCGCGGACTGTTCCTTCCTCGGGCAGCGGCAGCAGGCAGCCCGCGGACAGGATCTGGTTTCCCCGGATGATTACCGCCCCGTCGTGCAGAGGCGAGTTGGGGAAGAAGATGCTCTGCAGGAACTCACTCGAGACTTCACCGTTGATGCGAACCCCAGTCGCAGCGTAATCCTCCAGCCCGACCTCCCGTTCGAACGCGACCAGCGCTCCGGTCCGCCGCGCCGACAGCCGCTCGGCGGCCCGCACGACTTCCAGCATCGCCCGGTTGAGCTGCTGCTCACTAAAGGTGCCGAGCGGGCGGCCGATATGGCCGATCCGGCCGACCTGGTCGAGCATCCGGCGGAGCTCCGGCTGGAACAGGACCACGATGGCGATCACGATGAACGGCGCTGCGTTCTGGAAGAGCCAGCTGAGGAGAACGAGCTTGAGGGCGGTGGCGACCACGCCGACGATGACCAGGACGACCAGGCCCACGATCAGCTGGATGGCCTGTGTGCCCCGGAACAGGCGCAGGAACTGGTAGAAGATGAGGGTCACCAGGAGCACGTCGATGATCTCGACGAAGCCGACGCGCTGCAGTATGTGCGCCAGCTGGAGGAACAGCTGATTGACTATCTGCGCCACCTATCAGGCCTCCCCGCCGCCGGTGAAGAGGGCGGCCAGGAGCGCCATCTGGGCCCACATCCGGTTTTCCGCCTGCTCGAAGACGACCGAGCGCTTGGAGTCGATCACACCCGCCGTGACCTCCTCGCCCCGGTGCGCGGGCAGGCAGTGCATGAAGATCGCGGTCGGGGCGAGCGCGACGAGTTCCTCGTTGACCTGGTACTCGGCGAACTCGCGCCGGCGCACCTCGCTCTCGGCTTCCTGGCCCATCGAAGTCCAGACGTCGGTATAGATGGCGTCGGCGCCGTCCACCGCCGAGAGGTCGCTCGTAACTTGCACCGCTGAGCGGCCGCCGGCAAGGTGCTGGGCGCGTTCGAGCACACCGTCGGGCGGATAGTACCGGGGTGGCGTCACCACGACGAGAGGGAATCCGAGGAGCGCCGACGCTTCGATCAGCGAACTGGCCACGTTGTTGCCGTCCCCTACGAAGGCCAGCCGGCGACCGGTCAGGCCGCCCAGCGCCTCCTCCATGGTCATCAGGTCGGCGAGGACCTGGCAGGGGTGAGAACGATCGGTGAGAGCGTTGATGACCGGCTTGTCCGAGGCCGCGGCCAGCTCGACCAGGTCGTCGTGGCTGAAGAGGCGGGCCACGATGGCGTCTGTGTACCGGCTGAGGACGTTACCCACGTCAGAGACCTTCTCCCGCTTGCCGAGGCCGATCTCGGCGTCGGCGAGCGGGATCGGGCGCCCACCCAGGCGCGAGACTGCGACCTCGAAGGAGACGCGGGTTCGCATCGAGGGCTTCTGGAAGATGAGGGCGACGTGGCGCCCCGCCAGTGGCCGCTCGCCGTAGCCGCCCGCCTTCATCCGGCGCGCCAGCGCGAGCAGCCCGTGGATCTCCTGCGGGCT
>CAZXGB010000055.1:0-16210 GCA_964640005.1 uncultured Actinomycetes bacterium
TCCACTCCGACGTCCTCACCGGCGTCAGCGATTTGCCCAACGGGTGCGGCACGGCTGTCAGGTTGCTCGGGCCCAATTCAAAGACCGTGAAGGCCGCGATGACCGCGGCATGGAACGCAGTGCGCCTGGCGTTGCTCGGCACACCGGCACCAAACCTTCGCAAGGGATAGTGCTCGCCGACGGTGCGGATCCTGCGACAGCCCGAGCGAATCACTGCTGTTGTCGCCGGTAGCCCCGGGGGGAGGACGAGGTCTTCCCCGGGGCTCCGCAAACCGGCTACGTCAGTAGATAGTCCTCAACTGGTGGCGGCGGCCAAGCCACGAGCAGCGGGGGTCGGCCCTGCTTTCGTTGGCTTGATGTCGAAGTCAAAGATCTCCGTCGGCAGATACAGCGTGCAGCAGGCATTCGGGATGTCGACGATGCCGCTGATTCGACCTTCAATCGGGGCCGATCCCAAGAGAAGGTATGCCTGCTCACCGGTGTAGCCGAACTTCTTCAGATACTCGATCGCGTTCAAGCAGGCGCGCCGGTAGGCGACCGTCGCGTTCATGTAGAGATTGGATCCATCCTCCACCGAGATCCCCACGAACGAGAGCAACGTGGAGTACCTGGGCTCAACCGGACCGGGGAAGAATATTGGGTTAGTCGTGACCCCGTACTTGTTCATGCCATCTTTGATGAGGTCGATACCGAAGTCGATATAACCTCCGATTTCGATGGCTCCACAAAACGTGATCTCACCATCGCCCTGCGAGAAGTGAAGGTCGCCACCCGAAAACCTGGCACCAGGGACCCAGACCGGGTAGTAAACGCGGGCACCTCGTGTGAAGTTCTTGATGTCGTGGTTGCCACCGTTCTCGCGCGCGGGTACCGTGCGCGCACCCTCTCTGCCGACCTTTTGCAATTCTGCTCCCTGCAGCCTCCCGGCCAGTACGCCGGTTTCCAGAGGGGGAAGGGCGAGCGGTGGGACCCGGTTCGGATCGGTGTTGATGAGGGCTTGTTCGCGTTGGTTCCACTGAGCGAGCAAATCTGCAGAGGGTGCGGTGCCGAACAGACCGGGGTGCGTGATGCCGGCGTAGCGGATGCCAGGAAGATGGCGCGAGGTCGCTTCGATGCCGTGGAAGTCCCAGATCGCTTTGTACGAATCAGGGAAAGAGTCGGTCAGGAAGCCGCCGCCGTTGTTTCTGGAGAAGATCCCGGTATAGCCCCATCCCTGCCCCGGAGCGGTGCCCATGTCTTGGGGTGGAAGGCAGGGACCGAGATCCAGAATGTCGGCGACCAACAAGTCACCCGGCTCCGCCCCTTGGATCTCGATTGGCCCGCTGAGCATGTGGGCGACGCTAAGGTCGACGTCCCGGACGTCATTCGCGGTGTCGCTATTGTGAATCTGAGCGTCGGTCCATTCGCGGCATTCCACGCGCATGTCCGTGCCCGGTTTCACTGATGCGACGGGTGGTATGTCAGGGTGCCAGCGGTTATGTCCAGGCACTGCCTGGTCGCGCATCGACTTGCTCTGATCCACGCTGAACACGACAGGTGGCGCCATTTGCCTTACCTCCAAGACGATCCGCCCCTGGCCGCCCCGTCTCGCGGCGGCGTTCACATCATCGCTTCAGCTGCTGCTCTCACCCCCCCGACGTTTGTTTGCAGCACGTCGTCCCCAGGCCTGCAAGCTAATGTCCATGCCCGACCGCCCACGGATGGCGGCTGACGATGGGCTTGCGAGCCGAGGCGTCTGGACCGCCCGTTTGCTTGACCACGACGTCTGGTTCGTGGGCGCTCTTCTCCTCCAGGTATCTCGCTTTTCGGACGGGTTGTGAGGTGCGGACGAGATTCGGTGGAGTGAAGACCCGCCGGGCAGCCGAATGGCAGTGGGGGCATTCGACGGGATTGCGCAGCTCCCGCATCAGGCGCCAGACATCAAACGGTCCGCAGTTTGCGCACTCGAACTCGTACAGCGGCACCTCAAATCCTCCTCGCGGACATACTCCCAAGCCGCACGCAGCTGCCATGCTGGAGTACCAGATATACGCAAGTCTCTTGCGCTATGTTCGACCATCGCGGCCGGCGCGTTAGAAGATGCTGCGCGAGTGAAACCAGGCTCGCTGGTCGTGGCCACGAACCCCCAAGCCAGTCTGCTCCGACCGCTTAGGGACGGTCAAGGTCCGAATAGCAGACACATTCGGGAGCGTTGTGGAGGCGGGCATGAGAAAGATGCTCCTGGCCCGCCAGCCAGCCATCGCAGCACGTCTCGGAGCACGTCGATGCTCAGCTTGCGAGAAGACCCCGGCGGCTACTCGAGGACACTGTTAACCGTCGGATGACTGGATAATCTACGGCTCGGCCGCTGATCGCCTGAACGCGAAGAGCGGACCTCCAGCGGGTGAACGTGTTCTCAAAAACCATATGCGCGGACGCAGCTTCGCAGCGCATCTGAGTGCCAGCCCCGACACGCCAACCGGTCTCCTCAGCTCATCAACAACTTGAACAAGAATTGGTAAATCTTGTTGATGACTGATGGCGCAAGGCGAGCTAGATTCGAGATGGCTAATCGTTGCCATGGCGACACATCTCGCACAACTGAGGTGATCCCGTAATCCGCAAGGCGAGATTCACGGCCTCGGGACTCGAGCAAAAACGCGCAGCAGCTGCTCGATGAAGCGCACTAGCGCAGCTCGGTTCGCCATCAGGATCCCGGCCGGCGGTGATCAAAATTGAGCGTGGGGGGTGATTGGAAGGTTCTTTGCACGACGGCAACAAGCGGGGAGGTCTTCGGGCGTTCTTGCCCGTAGGAGGCAGTTGTCATGATTGCGGTGGTGCTTCTTTACGTCGGTGCAGTCCTGCTGGTGAACGGGGTGTGGCTCGTCGGCTCCACGGTCGCGCAATTCCGCGAACAGGAAGCTTCTGAAGCGGCGGCTGTCACCGGGCCGGGCACGCTTATGCTGCTTGGGGACCGCGAGGTCGCCGTCATGAACTTGTTCACCGGCTTCATCGGCTTGGTCATCGCCCTTTTCTCGATCCTTCGCGCTCCAGCAGGGTCAGCAGGGATAGTCGATATCGAGTTCGGCGGCTTCGTCCTTCTTTTCGCGTTCACGTATCTGTACGTGGCGGCGAACCAGTTTCTGCGCGCCGATGGTACGGCGTTTGGGTGGTACTGCCTGTTCGTAGCCATCACTGCCGTCCCGACTGCGATCATCACGCTGGCGAACTCTAAGGGTCACATCTGGCCGGTCTGGCTTGGATTCGACTGGGCGGTCTGGGCGGTACTCTGGTTCCTCTTCTTTATTTTGCTGGCGGTCAAGAGGCCGATTGCCAGGCTCACAGGAGTAGTCACCATCCTGGTGGCAATTGTTACCGCCTGGGTGCCCGGATACCTGCTGCTCACGGGATATCTCCCGCCAACCTGAGTGTTCGCAGACGACGGCGCTTGCGATCTCCGCCGTTACGATCCGACGTAAACGCGTGACAAGCGCATAACCTTATACGGAGTGGCCAGCGGGTTCGAGCGCAAGTCGACGATCGAGATGCTCACCGCGATGAACCGAGAGGATCGCCTGGTCCCCGAAGTCGTCGCTGGCGCGATTCCCCAACTCTCGTCCCTCGTCGATACATGCGTCGAGCGCCTGAGGAATGGCGGGCGACTTCATTACTTCGGTGCCGGTACCAGCGGGCGGCTTTGCGTCCTCGATGCCGCTGAGTGCCCGCCGACCTTCGGCGTCGCACGCGATGTCGTGATCGCCCACTTGGCGGGCGGTGATCGAGCACTGCTCGAAGCTGTCGAAGGAGCCGAGGACTCAGCCGAGGCGGCTGCGGTCGATGTCGCCGGCGCCGCCATCGGTCCGCCCGACGTCGTGGTGGGCGTGGCTGCCAGCGGGGAGACGCCGTACGTGCTCGCGGCGGTTCGTGCCGCGAAGGACGCTGGAGCCGCAACCGCCGGCGTGGCCTGCGTGCGGGGATCCTCCCTGGCGCGGATGGCGGGGATCGCGATCGAGGTGCCGGTTGGCCCGGAGGTCGTCGAGGGCTCGACGAGGCTGAAGGCCGGGACCGCCCAGAAGCTGGTCCTCAACATGCTCTCGACAGCCGTGTTCGCCAGGCTCGGTCACGTTTATCGAGGTCGCATGGTTGATGTGCGGCCGACGAACGAGAAGCTGCGCCGGCGTGCGATCGGAATCGTCAGCGATCTCGCCGGTGTCGCCCCAAACCAGGCAGCCGAGTTCCTCGAGGCCGCCGGCGCGAGCCCGAAGCTGGCCCTAGTGATGGCCTCCCGGTCCATGTCGCGCCGCGACGCCGAGGCCCTTCTGGCGGCTGTCGACGGGGATCTGGACAAGGCCCTGGCCGGTCGCCCGGGCGAGCGGTAAAGCCGGGCATACGTATAACCTTATACGCAATGCTCTCAGCGCCCCTGTACGCCCAGACAGCGGAGGCGCTCAGAAAACGCGTCGGCAGCGAGTGGCGGGTCGGCGACCGCATTCCCGCCGAACCGAGACTGTGCGAGGAGTTCGGCGTCAGCTCGATCACCATGCGGCGAGCAGTGGCAACCCTCGTGGCCGAGGGACTCCTGGTGCGGCTCCAGGGCCGAGGCACCTTCGTCGCGGCGGATCGCTCGATCGTCCAGGGCCCGCCCCGGCTCACATCGTTCACCGAGGACATGGAGGCGCGGGGGTGGGTGTCGACCGCGCGAGTCATCACGATCCAGACCGGCAAGGTCTCTGCTGATGTCTGCCTCCAGCTTGGAATCGGCGAGGGTTCGGTCGTCACCGCAATCGAACGCGTCCGGCTGGCTGACGGCGAGGCCGTCGCCCTCCAGGTCGCCTATCTCCCGGCCATCGTCTTTCCCGGTCTCGAGCAGTTCGACTTCGCGCGAGACTCGCTTTACAAGGTGCTCAAAGATCGCTACGACGTCCAGCCGGCGGCGGCCACCGAGTCCTACCGGGCAAGCACGGCCGGTCCCGAGGAGGCGAAGCTGCTCGAGGTGCCTCCGGGTAGCGCCGTGCTGCGGGCGGAGCGCGTCACCGTCGATGGTGCTGGCCACAAGATCGAGTACGTCCGCTCGGTGATCCGTGGCGACCGCTACTCGCTCCAGCTTCGCCTGACTGCGATAGGCAAGTCCGAGCGGTGAACCGGTTCCTGGCCGAGATCGGGGAGCAGCCAGACGTGGCAGCTCGCATGCTGCAGCTCGGTGGCGAGGAGGCAGCCGCCGCTGGCGCGGCCATCCGGCGCCACCGGCCGGCCGGCCTGATCGTCGCCGCTCGCGGCAGTTCGGACCACGCCGCCATCTATGCCAAGTACCTCTTCGAGACGCGGAACCGTCTTCCCATCGCGCTGGCGGCGCCCTCGGTGTTCGGCGTCTATCGGAAGCCGCCCGAGCTTGGGCGCTTTGCGGTTCTCGCCATCTCCCAGTCCGGAGCCTCGCCGGACGTCGCCGGCGTCGTCGAGGCCGCGCGCGAGCAGGGGGCGCCGACGGTTGCGATCACGGGCGGTGAGCGATCTCGCCTCGCCGGCGTGACCGAGCACCTGTTCCGCCTGCATAGCGGTCCTGAACTCAGCGTCCCCGCATCGAAGACGTACACCGCAAGCCTCTTGGCGGTGGCGATGCTTTCCCAGGCGCTTGATCCTGACCCACAGTTCGAGCGTGCCCTCGCCGGTGTACCTCCGGCGCTCGAGCGTGCACTGACAGTCGAACCTCAGATCGAGGCCGCCCTCCCGTTGCTGCGCGGCGACCGGCTGGCCGTCATCGGCCGTGGCTACAACCTGGCGACGGCGCTGGAAGTAGCGCTCAAGCTCACCGAGACCTCCTACCTGGTCGTCGATGGGCGCTCGGTGGCCGACTTTCTGCACGGGCCGGTGGCGGCGGTAGAGCCGGGTTTCCCCGTCGTGCTCATCGAGGCCTCCGGGCCCGCGCTCCGCCAGCTGCGCACCTTCGGTCGCAGGGTCGCCGCCGCCGGCGCCCGCGTCATCACGATCACCGACCGCGCCGCGGGTGCAGTCGGGCATCCGCTCGCCGTCCGAACCGGCTTGCCCGAGGAGCTCACGCCGCTTCCGTTCGCGATCGCCGGTCAGCTGCTGGCCGCTCGGGTAGCCGCGGCGCGCGGCCTGGACATCGACAAACCGCGCGGTCTCAGGAAGGTGACGGAGACCCTCTAGCCGTCCCCCAGCGGTAGCCGAAGACGTACTTCAGGCGCCCGGAACTGCTTCTCTATCCGAGTCTCTCCGTCGGGAAACCAGCCATGCCGAGCATAGAATCGGCGCGCGGCGGCGTTGGCCTCGAAAACCCAGAGCGTCGCCTCCGGCAGGCCCTGCGACCGGAACCACGCCTCTGCTCTCTCCAGCAGCGCACCTCCGATCCCGGACCCGCTCGCGGAGGGGTGCACGTACAGGCTGAAGACATGGCCTCGGCGCCCGCCGTCTGGGTCACGCCCGAAGCGAATGACGCCGACCACGGATTCCCCTTTCTCCGCCACCTCTGTGTGCGCGCCGCTCGAGCTCAGCGCCACCCGCCACAGGTCGTCCGCGGCCTCTTCGTCCATGCCGTCGAGTACATCGCGGGCAAGCACGCCCGGGTAGGCATCGCGCCAGCAGGCGAGGAATACGCCGGCTACGGCAGGGAGATCCGCGCTCGCCGCCGGCCGCACCTTCACGCGGACTGGGCGTCTCCGACGAGCCGGGCCGCGACGTGACAGGCGGCCATGTGCCCTGTCCTCAGCTCGTCGAGCTCGGGCCTCACCTCTCGACATACCTCCTCAACCAGGGGGCAGCGCGGATGGAACGGGCAGCCGGACGGCGGGTGGGCGGGGTCCGGGACTTCGCCATGGATGGGAGTGAGTAGGTCTTCGCCGGCTGCAGCGGGCTGTGCCGCGGGCACCGCCTCACGGAGCGCGATCGTGTAGGGGTGGAGCGGCGAGTCGAGCACTTGCTGCCAGGGCCCGAGCTCGACCACACGTCCCAGGTACATGACTGCGATCCGGTCGCTGATGTGCCGGACCATGGAGAGGTCGTGGCTGATGAACACATAGGTCAGCCGGAGCTCCTCGCGGAGACGAACGAGGAGGTTCATGATCTCGGCGCGGACGGACACATCGAGCGCAGACACCGGTTCGTCGAGCACCAGCACGGCCGGCTCGACGGCGAGCGCGCGGGCGATGCCCACCCGCTGGCGTTGCCCCCCTGACAGCTCGTGTGGGTAGCGACCGGCGAAGGAATCACTGAGGCCGACCATCTCGAGCAGCTGCACCATCCGGACGCCGACGCCCGAGCCGCGCGCGAGCCGGTGGACCGAGACCACCTCGGCGAGCGTGTCGAAGACCGTCAAGCGCGGGTTGAGAGACGCGTACGGGTCCTGGAGCACCATCTGGATCCGGCGCCGCATCGCCCGCAGCCGGCGGGGGCTCAGGGTCGCCAGGTCGACCCCTTCCACCTCGACCCGGCCCGAGCTGGGAGGTTCCAGCCCGAGCAGCAGGCGTGCGAGCGTGGACTTGCCGCAGCCTGACTCGCCGACGACGCCCAGTGTCTCGCCGGCCGCCACCTCCAGTGTCACGTCGGCGACCGCCGCAATCTCGGATGTCGAGCCGCGGACCGGGTAGCGCTTCCACAGGTGGTCCGCGCGCAAGGCGGCGCTCACCCGTGCCACTCCTCAGGCGGTACCCAGCACGCTGCCTCACCGGCGCGGCGCTGGATGAGGGGCGGCAGCTCGAAGCAGCGGTCGATGCGCTGCTGGCAGCGCGGGCGGAACGGGCAGCCGTCGGGAGGAGCGGCCGGGTTGGGCGGGCTGCCCGGGATCTGGGCCAGGGGCCGTCGCTCGAGGTCGCCGACCCGCGGCAGGGACGCCAGAAGGGCGGCGGTGTAGGGGTGCTGAGGCGCCTCGAACAGCTGCCGCACCGGGGCGTTCTCGACGATCCGCCCGGCGTACATCACGAGGACGCGCGAGACGAGCCGGGCGACCACTCCAAGGTCGTGGGTGATCCAGATCGTCGCCATCGCCGCCGACCGCCGGCGCTCCTGGATCAGCGCCAGGATCTGCTGCTGGATGGTCACGTCGAGCGCGGTCGTCGGCTCGTCCGCGATCAGAAGCCGCGGTCCCGCCACCAGCGCCGTCGCGATCAGTGCCCGCTGTCGCATGCCACCCGAGAACTCGTGCGGGTAGGCACGCGCGGTGCGCCGAGGATCGGGGATACCAACCCGGCCGAGCTCAGCTCGCGCGCGGCTGTGAGCTTCGGCGCTCGCCACCCCGTGGGCGGTCAGCGTTTCCGCGACCTGCTCCCCGATTCGGAGCATCGGGTTGAGAGACGTCATCGGGTCCTGGTAGACCATGGCCAGGGCCGATCCCCGAAGCTCTCGCAGCCGCCGCTCGGGCACGGAGAGCAAGTCCTCGCCCGCGAACCTGACCTGGCCGCCGGTGGCCCGTAGCCCGCTCGGCAGCAGGCCCATCACCGCCAGCGCGGTGAGCGACTTGCCGCTTCCGCTCTCGCCGACGATCGCCACCGATTCGCCCTCCTCGATGGAGAACGAGACCTCGTGGACGATCGGCTGCGCGCGCCTGCCGTGGACGGCCGAGACGGTGAGGTCAGAGACGTCGAGGAGGGGGGCCAATCTACCGCGTGTGCGTCGGATCCAGGGCGTCTCGCAGCCCGTCTCCGAGTAGGTTGAGGCCGAGGACCGCGACCACGATCGTCACCGCGGGCGCCCACAACGTCCAGGGGGCGACAATCGCCAGCGACTTGGCTTCGCTGACCATCTGCCCCAGAGAAGGAGCGGGTGGCGGCTGACCGAGGCCGAGGAAGCTGAGGCTGGACTCGGTCAGCACGGCCCAGGACAGGGCGAGTGTGACCTGGACGATGACGATGGCGCCGATGTTGGGGAGTACGTGCCTCACCAAGAGCCGCGGCACCGAGAACCCGAGGAGGCGCCCAGCCAGAATGTACTGCGACTCCTTGAGTGAGAGCACTGGAGCGCGGGCCATCCGTACGAAGATCGGCGTGTAGACGATGGCCACGGCGATGGCCACGTTGAACCAGCCGCGGCCGAGGGCGGCCACCACGGTCAGCGCCAAGAGGATGGCCGGGAAGGCGAAGAAGATGTCGGTCACCCGCATCGCCAGCAGGTCCAACCCCCGGCCATACCAGCCGGCGATGACGCCCACGCCGGTGCCGAGGACCGTGGCGATGGCGACGGCGATCACGGAGACGCGGAGCGAGGCGAAGCACGCGAACATGCAGCGGGCGAGGACATCGCGACCAAACTGGTCGGTTCCCAGCCAGTAGCTCGCGGACGGACCCTGGAGCCGGTCTGCTGGATGCTGGATGACCGGGTCGTGGGGCACGACCCCGGCGACGGCCAGCACCCCGGCGAGCACGACGAGAGCTGTGAGAAGCGCCCCCGCCAGGCCGTTCCTGGTCGCGAGCAGCCGTCGCCACCAGTGGGTCCGCGTAGGCGGCGGTGCGGCTGCCGGAAGGTCGACGGCGAGCGAGGCTTCGCTCACGACGAGTGGACCCTGGGGTCGATCCGGGCGTAAAGAAGGTCGACGAGCAGGTTGACGATGACGAAGGCGGCGGCGATCACCAGGACGGTGCTCTGAACGACCGCATATTCGCGCTGAAGGATCCCGTTCAGCACCTGGCGCCCGATGCCGGGCAGCGCGAAGATCTCCTCGACGATCACTGCGCCGCCGAGCAGGTAGCCGAACTGGATGCCAGTCGCGGTCACAATCGGGATCAGCGCGTTGCGAAGCACGTGCCGAAAGGCGACCAGCCCTGGGCTCACGCCCTTGCCTCGCGCCGTCCGTACGAAGTCCATCGATGAGATCTCGAGGATCGCTGAGCGTGTCGTCCGCATGACCGGCGCGGCGACGCCGACACCCAGGACGAGGGCCGGAAAGAGCATCTGCTGGAGGTTGAGACCGAGATCCTGCCAGGGAGCCGTGTAGGGCAGCGAGTTCGGAAAGTAGTGGAACTCGGCGGCCAGGTAGGTGACCGTCGCCGACGCCAGGACAAAGCTCGGAACCGCCAGCGCGAGCAGCCCGACCCCCTGGGTCGCCGTGTCACGCAGGCCGTCTGGCCGCGAGGCCGACAGCATGCCGAGGGCGACGCCCGCGACAAAGCCGAAGGCGGTCGCCAGGAGAGCCAGCTCGAGCGTCACCGGGAGCGCGGCTTCGGTCATCGCGGAGACGCTCTGGCCACTGCGCAGAGCCAGCCCGAGGTTCCCGGTGCAGACGTTGGCCAGCCACGAGAGGTACTGCAGCGGCAGCGGCTGGTCCAGGCCGTAGTAGCTCCGCAGCGCCGCCAGCTGCTCGGACGTGAGCGCGCCAGATTCGGTCCCCAGGGAGGCGGTGATCTGGTTGCCCGGGATCACCCTGAGGACGATGAACACCAGCAGCGACACGCCGAGCAGCGTGATGACCGCGCTTGCGGCACGGTGCAGGATCGGCCGGATTGCGGAGGTCAGCCTAGAGACGTCTCCCGGAGGAACTGGAGGGAACCGGTGGACATGGGCGTGAATCCGTGCACCTTGCTGGTCGCGACGTTGTAGTTGTAGCCGGTGAACAGCCAGACCCAGGCGGCATTCTGCTCCAGGTTCTCTGAGACCTGCTTGTAGATCGCCTTCCGCTTGGTCACATCGGTTTCGGTTCGGCCTTGCACGAACAGCCTGTCCAGGTCCGCTGAGCTGTAACCCGCGATCTTGTTCAGGCTTCCGGTGCTCGTGAAGTAGCGGCCGTACATGGTGTCCGGGTCGGGCCGCCCGCCGTTGAGGGCGATCGCGGCGTCGAAGTCGGCGGCCAGCCAGCGCTTCACGTAGGCGCCAGACTCGAGTGTCTCGACCTTCAGGTTGACGTTGATGTCCTTGAGCTGAGCCTGAACGCTCTGCATCTCGTTGACCGCGGTCGCGTACTCGCCTGTCTCGACGATGGCGTCCAGGGTGATCGGGCCGGGGACGCCGGCCTGCTGGAGAAGCTGCTTGGCCTTGTTGACGTCACGCTTCGGGCACGGACGATCGGTGGGGTCGGACAGGTAGGCGGGACTGGTTATCGGGCCCGTGACCTTCCCCTCGCCGAGCGCGGCGGTGTCGAGCACCTGCTGGCGGTCGATCGCGCACGCGATCGCGAGGCGCACCCGCGCGTCCTTCAATGCTGGGTGGTATCCGTTCAGCTGGAAGACGTGGTAGCTGAGCTGCGGCGTCCGGTCCACGACCAGGCCGCCCGATTGGGCCTGCTTGGCGGCAAGGGGGTCGCTGAGGACGCCCAGCTGGATGTTCCCGGACTGGAGCGCCGAGACGACCGAGTTCTCGTCGGGGATGACCCGGAAGGAGACGCCGTCGAGCAGCGGTTTGGTTCCCCAGTAGTCGGGATTGCGGACGACGTCGAGCTCTTGGTTCGGCACCCACTTCGAGAATTTGAACGGTCCGGTGCCGTTGGGCGTCTTGTCCACGGTTCCGGCCTGGATGTCTTTGGCGCTGAGCATCGAGGTGTTTACGTCGGCCAGCGCGGTTACGACGGCCACGCTCGGCGAGGAGAGGTGGAGCACCACTGTGTTGGCATCCGGGGTGTCGATCGAGCTGATCAGGGCCAGGTTGGAGCGGGCCACGGCGGCGGTCTTCGGGTCGAGGATCCGCTGCAGTGACGCCTTGACGTCGGCTGAGCTGAAGGGAGTTCCGTCCTGGAACTTGACGCCGGTGCGGAGCGTCATCGTCACCGACGTGTTGTCCGAGGAGTAGGTCCACTTGGTGGCGAGGCCGGGCACGACGTTCAGGTTCTTGTCGAACTGGACGAGGGTGCCGTAGATCTGCTCGAGGGACTGGACGGTCTGGAAGGCGGTCGCCTTCTGGGGATCCAGCAGATCGATGTCGGCTGTCCGGCCGACCACCAGCGTTCCGCCTGCCTTGCCGCCCCCTGATGAATTGCCGCCGCCGCAGGCGACTACAGCCAGCATCAGCATGCCCAGCACAGCGGCTGAAATCCGTGCCGCCGGTCGCAGCTTGCCCTCCACGTGTCCAGTCCGCAAACCTGTCACCGCTACGCCTCCTCCGTGGTCGGCCCGGCCACCCTGGCGCGGGCAAGTCCGGATAAGCTTATACGGACTTGGCGATAGTGGGCGGTGGCGGCTCGAGGCCGACCGAGGCGCGGGAAGGACGTGCCCTGCGCGTCATCGGGCTCATCTCCGGTACCTCGGTGGACCGGATCGAGGCGGCGGTCGCGGACCTCCGCGTCGCATCGGAAGTCGTCACCCTGACGCCGCTCGGGCACCTCGGGTTCGACTACCCCCCTGAGCTTAGGGAATCCATCCTCCGGACGCTGCCCCCGGCTCCGACTTCGATGGAGGAAATCGCGCGGCTGGACAACTTGATCGGCGGCGCTTTCGCGGATGCGGCGCAGGCGGCCAACGACCGGGTCGCGAAGGGAGGCGCCGATCTGGTCGTGTCGCACGGGCAGAACGTATTTCATTGGGTGGAGGGCGGGCGCGCCCGAGGCACCCTTCAGCTCGGCCAGCCGGCCTGGATCGCCGAGCGCACCGGGCTTCCTGTTATATCCAACGTCCGCGCTCGAGACGTGGCCGCCGGCGGCCACGGAGCTCCGCTGGTCAGTCTCTTCGACAACATGCTGCTCGGCGACGGGGCACCGAAGGCGGCTCTCAACCTGGGTGGCATCGCCAACATCACCGTCGTCGGCGGCGGCCGGGACCCGATCGCCTTCGACACCGGCCCCGCCAACGCCCTCATGGACGGCTGGATTCAGGCCGCCACCGAGGGGGCGGAGTGGATGGATGCCGACGGCGCGCGAGCCGCCCGGGGAACCGTGGACGAGCGCCTGCTCGCCGAGCTGCTGTCCAATCCGTACTACTCGCTGCCGCCGCCCAAGTCGACCGGTCGTGAGCTCTTCAGCGTCGAAGCGCTGCGTCAGGCTGTCGCTCGCGCTGGAGTAGATCCGAACCTGGATGACATGCTCGCCACTCTGGCGACGCTGACCGCGCGCACGGTTGCCGAAGCCTGCCGGAGCTTCGCCATCACCGAGGTGGTCGCGGCCGGAGGCGGCACCTTCAATCCGACCCTCATCGCCAGGCTGGGCCAGGAGCTTGGCGAGATCCGGCTCACGACGATCGACGATCTCGGCATCCCCGCTCTCGCCAAAGAGGCGTATGCCTTCGCGCTGATCGGCTTCATGACGGCCCACGGGTGGCCGGGAATCGCTGGCGGCGCGACCGGAGCTCGGCACCCGTCGGTGCTGGGAAGCATTACTCCTGGCCGTGACCGGCTGCGACTGCCCATCAGCGACGCGCCGCCGCCGACCAAACTCGTCATCGGCTGATCAGCCCGCGGTCAAGGCTGCGGCCACGCCGTCCACCACCGCCTCCCAGGCCTCATCGATAGGACGAGGCTCACCGCGTACATGGAGGCGGTTCGAGAGAAGAACGACGACCAGTTCGTGGCCCGGACAGATAAGCCATCGCGTACCGGTAAAGCCAGGGTGCCAAAGGGCGCGTTCGCCGGCCAGCTCGGTCAGCCGGAAGACAAGCCCCTGACCAGGGTCGCTTCCCGCCCTCGCAAAGCGTTCGAGGGTGGCTCGCGAGGCCAGCTCGCCGGAAAGGACGGCCGTGCCGATGCGGGCCAGGTCGCCGGCACTCGCAAACAGGCCGGCATGTCCCGCCACGCCCCCAAACGCGTGGAAGGCGTTTCCGTCGTTGGCCTCGCCGACGAGCACTTGCGTGCGCCATCGGGAGAAGGGGGATCCGCGCTCGGGCACCGGATAGGGCTGGCCGGTTTCCACCATCCGCCGCTCATACCAGTCGCCCGAAGAGGTAGGGGCGATAGAGTCGCGCCAGGCGGCCGAGGGCCGGAACGTTGTGCGGCGCAGGCCGAGCGGAGCCTGGATTCGGTCGCGGAGAAGCATTTCCAGATCGCAACCGGTAAGGCGCTGAAGAAGCTGTCCCGCAACCATCAGGCCGAGGTCGGAGTAGGCGTAAACAGTGCCTGGCGCGTAGCGCGGCGGAATTTCGAGCACGACCTGGATGGCAGCCTCGGCGTTCGCGGCGTGGAAGTAGACGGGCCGCCACTCCCAGAACCCCGCTCGATGCTGAAGCAACTCCGTCACTGTCACCCCGGCCAGCGGACTCTCGCTCAGCTCAGGCAGCAGCCGCCCGAGCCGAGCCTCCAGGTCCAGCGTCCCTTCGTCGACGAGCGCCATCAGCATCGAGGCTGTGAAGGCGGCCTTGGTCACCGACGCCAGGTCGAACAGGGTGTCGAGGTCGACATCCCCGACCGCCCGCTCGTAGGTGATCTCCCCATGTCTGGCGACAACCGTCACTGCCGATGGCGCGAGCGAGCCCTCCCCAGGGCCGAAGTACTGCTCGAGTGCCCTATCGAGTGAGGCTGACAGCAACGAGGTGAAGCCCGACCGCATCACGCAAAGGTCGCATTAAACGGGACCTCGCGGCTGGACGGCCGGAAATGGCCGGTCTCCTACTGCATGGCGGCCAGGAGCTCTCGGCAGGCCTGCTCGCTGCGCCGGCAGGCCTCCGCGCACACCCGGCAGTGCTGGTGCATTTGGGCGTGCCGCTCGCACTCGTCGCCGCAGCTCTTGCATGTAGCTACACAGGCCTCGAGCAATGGCTTGGTGACATTGGCGTCGTACTCTGTCTGGCGGCTTGTGACCCCGACTGTGGTGCTGCAGACGTCAGCGCAGTCCAGGCACAACCGGATGCATTTGGCCAGCTCGGTCACATTGTGCTCGCTCAGGTCATCATCGGCGTCAGCAGTGCAGGCCTGGGCACAATCGTTCAGGGCATCGATAGTTCTGGCCAGCACGCCAGCGTCGACGCTGAATGTTCGTGGGTAGGCGTCCAGCATCTGCTTTGCGTAGCTCATGGCGCCCTCCTGTAGAGGCGAGCAGGAACAACAGTGCCTGCCTATCAAAGAGGTCTCCGAATCTCAATCCCGTCGACCGACGACACCAAGCGTTGCGGTTCTTTTGAATCAGCCGAAGGTGAAGTCGAATGCTTGGATGCCAGAATCGGCGAACTCGATCTCGAACCTTCGGTCAGCGATCGGTGTCGGTTGCCTGATCAGCTGATACATCCGCGGCTCACTGACCGCACCGCGGCCTTCCTCGTCCACGTCGGCGCCGTGGGCGATGCCCGGTGGTTGCCCATCCATCCGGACGCGAAACGGAACAGTGCTTCCCATCGCCCCGGGAGCCAAGATCACGTGAAGATCGCGCGCATGGAATTGATAAGCGATCAGGCCGTTTGGCTGATTCAGGGTGATCGCTTCTGGCCCGACCGTCCAGTCACCCGACAGCGCCCAATGATTCGGACTCAACAGCGCGGGCGCGTCAAAGTGATGAGGCTTATCTGGTGCGAAATCTGACGCATCCAGGTTGGTTGTGCGTTGATAACCGAGATACGTTTCAGGCGACCGCAAATCGTCCCAATCCGCGGCCGCCTCTGAGCCGCCGGCATCGACTGCGACAAGTCCGTCGGATACGTCTTCGATCCCTGTCTCGGCCAGAAGCTGCCGGATCACCATCTCCGAACGCTCATAGTCACCCTCGCCGAACCGATGGTGCCGAATGCGGCCCTCGGCGTCGACGAAGTAGAGAGCCGGCCAGTACTCGTTGGCGAATGCCTGCCAGACCTCATATTCGTTGTCGATCGCAATCGGATAAGTGATAGCCATCGCCTGTGCCTCACGCCGGACGTTGTCGACGTCGTGCTCAAACCCGAACTCGGGCGTGTGCACGCCGACCACTACGAGGTCTCGATCGCGGTACTTCTCAGCCCATTCGCGGACATAGGGAAGCGTGCGCCGCCAGTTGATGCACGTGTAGGTCCAGAACTGGACCAGGACCACGCGCCCACGCAAGCCTGCCGTTGTCAGCGGCGGCGAGTTGAGCCAAGCGGTTGCCCCATCCAACGGCGGCATCTCGCCCTCGACCGGTAGGTCTGCTGCGACGCCCTGGTGCCTCCCGGTGACCTGGCTCTGGCCGGCTGTCGTAGACATTGGCGTTTCCTCCGCTATTTCGGCTGGGCCAATCAATAGCTGTCGAGTTCAGTCCTACGATAAGGGCATCCTGAGCGGACTCGGCCACACGGCTGGGCCCCGCTCGCCAGCTCCGCCGGGTAGAGCTCCCCGTCCAGCGGGTCGACGCCGTATTCGGCCCCGCCGGGTAAACTGCCTACCGGATCGGGGAGTAGCGTAGCCCGGCAGCGCACTTGGCTGGGGGCCAAGG
>CAZXGB010000056.1:0-15870 GCA_964640005.1 uncultured Actinomycetes bacterium
AAAGGACTCCTCCCCCTTCAGGGGGGAGGTGGCGCGAAGCGCCGGAGGGGGTGCGGAGCCGGCGACGACCCTCGACGCCGCCCTCCACCTCCTCGGGTTCCGTCCGCACTCCCGGCGTGAGCTCGAGCAGAAGCTCGCGCGCCGCGCTCACGAGCCCGAAGCGATCGCCGGTGCGCTCGCGCGCCTGACCGAGCTCGGCTATCTGGACGACGCCGCCTTTGCCCGAGCAGTGGTGAGCTCGCGAACTGCCCGGCGCGGCTCGCGCGCGATCGCCGCCGAGCTGCGTGCGAAGGGGGTCTCGCGCGACGACGCCGAGGCGGCCCTCGCCGCGATCGACGAGGACGCGCAGCGCGAGTCGGCGGTCGCACTGGCGCGCCGGCTCATGCGCGCGCCGGCAGGCGCTCCGGAGCAGAAGAAGGCGGCGGCGGCGCTGGTCCGGCGCGGCTTTGAGTTCGAACTCGCACGCTCGGCTGTGAGCGAGGTCGCGGGCGGACTGCAAGCCGAGCACGACTGACGGATCGCGCCGTCGGGGGGTGAGGCCGCCCCTCGTTTGATTCGCCTTGACGCGGGGACGATAATGGAGTGTTGCCGCACCGGGAAATCGGGGCGGGACACACCAAGGATTGAACATCGCGAGGCACCTCTGCCTGGCGCCATGGTTCAGCACCTTGAAAACCGAATATCGCGAGGTGAACCAAACCAATGCAGCCACTTTTCGTCGTGCTATTGGTGGCGGTCGCTGCAGTCCTCGCGGCAGGGCTCTCATATCTGGTCACGCGTTCGATCGACCAGCGGCAGAGTGACGTCGAGCTGCGCAAGCTCGAGGCCAAAAACCAGCAGCGGATGCTGGACGTCGAGGCCGCCGCGAAGGAGAAGCTGCTCGAGGCCAAGGAGGAGGCGGTCCGGATCCGGACCTCCGCGGAGCAGGAAGCACGTGAGACCCGGGCTCAGGCCCAGCAGGTCGAGCGGCGGCTGCTTCAGAAGGAGGAGAACCTGGAGCGGCGGACCGAGGAGCTCAACCGCCGCGAAGAGAACTTCAGTGTCCGAGAGCGGGGTCTGGAAGAGATCCGGACGCAGCTCGAGGAGACCTACAGCGCCCAGCTACGCGAGCTGGAGCGTGTCGCCCAGATGTCCCGCCAAGAGGCGCAGGCCATCATCATGGCGCAGGTCGAACAGGACCTCCGCAACGACGTCGCGCGTAAGGTGCGCGACGCCGAGCTCGCCGCCCGTGAGGAGAGCGAGCGCCGCGGCAGGGCGATCGTCACCGAAGTGATCCAGCGCATCGCCGCCGACCAGACAGCCGAAACGTCGGTCTCCGTTCTGCCGCTGCCGAACGAGGAGATCAAGGGCCGGATCATCGGCCGGGAGGGACGGAACATCCGCGCCCTTCAGCAGGCGACCGGCATCGATCTGATCATCGACGACACTCCCGAGGCCGTCATCATCAGCGGCTTCGATCCGGTCCGGCGCGAGGTCGCGCGGACCGCGCTCAACAAGCTCATCGTGGATGGCCGAATCCACCCCGCCCGCATCGAGGAGGTGGTGGCGAAGGCCAGGCAGGAGGTCAACCAGCGGGTCAAGGACGAAGGTGAGGGCGCGGTCCTGGAGCTTGGGTTCCAGGGCTTACACCCAGAGATCGTCCGCCACCTCGGCATCCTGCGCTTCCGCACCAGCTACGGCCAGCAGGTCCTCAACCACTCTAAGGAGGTCGCGCACCTGGCGGCGATGATGGCCGCCGAGATCGGTGCCGACGTCCGGATCGCGAAGCTGAGCGGCTTGCTCCATGACATCGGCAAGGCCATCGACCATGAGGTTGAGGGCTCTCATGCGGTGATCGGAGCGGACTTGCTGCAGCGCCATGGCGTGCAAGCCCCCGTGGTCCATGCCGTGCGCGCTCACCACTACGACGAGGAGCCTCACACCGTGGAGGCCTTCCTCCTGATCGCCGCCGACGCCATCTCGGCCGCCCGGCCGGGCGCCCGCCGGGAGACATTGGAGGCATACATCAAGCGGCTGGAGAAGCTGGAGGAGATCGCCAACTCATTCCAGGGCGTCCAGCAGTCCTACGCCATTCAAGCCGGTCGCGAGGTTCGCATCCTCGTCCGGCCCGATCAGATCGACGACGCCAGCGCCCAACTGATGGCGCGCGACATCGCGAAACGGATCGAGAGCGAGATGAGCTACCCGGGTCAGATACGGGTAACCGTCGTGCGCGAGACCCGAGCCGTCGAGTACGCCAAATGATCGAAAGGGGAGGCCCCGTGGCCTCCCCTTTTTTCTTTTCTCGGCCGCACGCTCAAGTGCGGCGCCGTCGAGCTCATACGGCCGCCGATCCCTGATCACCGTACCCTCTACAACAGTGCAGCCAACGGGTTCTGACAGCGATTTTCGAGTGCTCTTCGTGGCCGATGTCGTCGGCCGGCCGGGCCGCGACGCCGTGAAGCGTGTCCTGCCGCGGCTGCGCGCGCAGCTGCGTCCCCACTTGACGATCGTCAACGGCGAGAACGCAGCCGGCGGTTTCGGCCTCACCGCCGCTATCGCCGAGGAGATCCGGGATGCCGGAGCGCGGGTCGTGACCACCGGCAACCACGTTTGGGACCAAAAGCAGTTCGTGAACGAGATCAGCGGGCTGGAGTATGTGCTGCGCCCTCACAACTATCCACCCGGCGCGCCGGGACGCGGCTTCTTGACGGTGGAGGCGGACGGCGAGCGGGTGCTCGTGATGAACCTGATGGGGCGGCTCTTCATGAATGACATCGATGATCCGTTTCGAGCCGCCGACGCCATACTGGAGGCTAACCCGGACGTTCGGATCGTGTTCTGCGACATGCACGGTGAGGCGACCAGTGAGAAGGTCGCGATGGGGTGGTATCTCGACGGGCGCGCCAGCGCCGTTGTCGGTACGCACACACACGTCGCCACCGCCGACCACCGCCTCCTGCTGCGGGGAACCGCCTACGTGACCGACGTCGGCATGGTGGGACCCCGAGATGGAGTCATCGGCGTCGACAGGGAGGCGGTGCTGAAGCGGTTCTTGACCGGCATACCCCATCGCTGGGAGGTTGCAGACGGACCTGTGACATTCAATTCTGTGCTGGTTACCATTGACAGACTCACCGGTAGGGCCACATCGATCCAGCGCAACGATCAAGTACTGACATGACGGGGGTAGTTCCAGTGTTGACGGGGGAGGGCAGGCAGCCGGTGGAAGTGCTGAAGGTCTCGGCATCTTCCAAACCAGTCGCTGTGGCGGGCGCAATCGCGGGCGTCATCCGGCAGCAGCAGCGCGTCGAGGTTCAGGCAATCGGTGCCGGGGCGATCAACCAGGCCATCAAGGCCATCGCAATTTCGCGCGGATACGTCGCACCCGGCGGGATCGAGCTCGTCTGCATCCCGTCGTTCATCGACATCTCGATCGACGGCGAGGAGCGGACGGGAATCAGGCTGCTGGTAGAGGTCCGCTGACACCAAGGCAAGGTAGGCCCCGGTCCTTCCACATCTGGACCATCGGGTGCCAGATGAACGTCGCCGACTCGGAGTCCCTCGCCCGCCGGCTGCTCGCTGCGGGCTACGTCGAGGAGCGCGACCTCGACCGCGCCGACATCGCTGTCCTGAACACGTGCGTCGTGCGCCAGGCGTCCGAGGACAAGGTGTACTCGCGACTGCACGAGCTGCGCGAGTGGAAGACGCCTGAGCGCATGATCGCGGTGACCGGCTGCATCGTCAGAAAGGAAGGCGAAACGCTCCGGCAGCGTTTTCCGCAACTCGATCGAGTGGTGCCGATCGGCGAGTACGACGAGTTCGTCGCCGAGCTGGACGCTCGCTACGACTTCTCACGCGGCGAAGCCTTGCCGGTGGCCGGGCGAACCGGCATCAGCCACTACATCAACGTGATCGAAGGCTGCGATCACAACTGCACGTTCTGCATCGTCCCGAAGGTGCGCGGCCGGGAGCGGCACCGGAGCCTCGCGGCGGTCATAGCGGAGTGCGAGCGAGCGGTGGCAGAGGGCGCCCGCGAAGTCGTCCTTCTCGGCCAGAACGTAGACGACTATCACGACCCGGACGGGGCCGGTGGACTGGCGGCTCTGGTCTCCGCGGTCGAGCGGATTCCCGGGCTCAAACGCCTCCGCTTTATGACGTCTCATCCACAGGACCTGGAGATGGAACTGCTCGAGGTGATGGCGCGCTCGCGTGTGATCGCGCACGAGCTCCAGCTGCCGATTCAGTCAGGCGACGACACCGTGCTCAAGCGAATGGCCCGCGGCTACCAGGTCCGCCACTACCGGGCGATCATCGAGCGTGCCCGCGAGCTGATGCCCGACCTCGGGCTCTACACCGACGTCATCGTCGGCTTCCCAGGCGAGACACGAGAAGCATTCGAGAACACTCTGCGCGTGATGGAGGAGATGGAGTTCGACGTCGTCCACCTGGCGCAGTACTCGCCGCGGCCCGGGACCTTCGCGTCCCAGCGCATGGTCGACGACGTTCCCGCGGACGAAAAGCGACGCCGGATCAACGAGGCGCTGGCGCTGCAACGCCAGATCGCCGCCCGGCGCATGAAGCGCTGGGAGGGGCGGACGGTCGAAGTGCTCGTCGAGGCGCTGGACGAGCTCGGCCGTCCGTATGGGCGCAACCGGCAGGGCAAGCGCGTGACCGTCAAAGGCGCCGCCATCCAACCCGGTGAGCTCCTCGAGGTGGTGGTGGAAGAGTCGAGCGCGGGCCAGCTGGCCGGCCGGCCGGTGGGCATGCAGAGGTCACTTCCGATAGCGTCCGTCCGGTGACCGCCGGCGGGGACACCCCAGCTCTCAAGCAGTACCGCGAGGCGAAGGCCAAACACCCCAACGCGATCCTTCTCTTTCGCATGGGCGACTTCTTCGAGCTCTTCTTCGAAGACGCCCAGGAGGCGGCGCCGATCATGGGTGTGACGCTGACCAGCCGGCCGATGGGCAAGGCGGGCCGTGCCCCGATGGCCGGCGTGCCCCACCACGCCTGGCAGTCCTATGTCGGAAAGCTGCTCCGGGCGGGCAAGTCGGTCGTGATCTGCGACCAGGTCGAACAGCCCACGGGAAAGGGGATCGTGCGCCGGGAGGTGACCCGGGTCTTGACGCCGGGCACCGTCCTCGAGGACGCCTACCTGGAGCCCGGCCGCTCCAACTACCTGGTCGCGGCCTGGACGCAGGGCGCGGAGGCCGGGGTCGCGGCCTGCGAGCTGAGCGCGGGCGAGCTGCTCCTCTGCCAGCTGCCCGCAGAGCGCTTGCCGGCCGAGCTCGACCGCCTGGCGCCCGCGGAGCTCCTGACGCCGCCCGCCGTCGACGGCTACCGGTTCGATCCCGAGCGGGGCCGCCACCGCCTGCGCGAGCTGCTGGGCATCGCACACCCGGCTGCTATCGGTGCCGAGGAGGCTCCGCTGGCGATCGGCGCCGCCGGCGTCGTCCTCGAGCACCTTCGCCAGAGCCAGGTCCGGGTCGAACCTGGACTGCTCCGGGTGCGCACCTACTCGCCCGACGCCGCCATGCAGCTGGATGCGGCCACGGTTCGCAACCTCGAGCTGCCGGCCCTTCTCAAGCTCCTCGACCGCACCGTGACACCGGTCGGCGCCCGCCGCCTGCGCTCGTGGCTCTGGGCGCCGTTACGCGAAGTGGAGTCGATCGAGCTACGTCTGGCCGCGGTTGACGAGCTGGCCCAGTCGGCCGGTCTGCGGACGGGCCTGCGGGAGGCACTGCAGGCGGTCGGGGACCTCGAGCGGCTCGTCACTCGCGCTGCCCAGGCGCTCTCCTCGCCTCGTGAACTGGTGACGCTCAGACGGGCGCTCGAGGCGCTTCCAGGAGTCTCGACCGCGCTCCGCTCGGCGGAGGCACTCGAACTCCGGCGCCTGACCTCCGGCCTCCACGAGGCGCCCGAGCTGGCGGACGAGCTGGCACGCGCGCTGGTCGAAGATCCACCGGCGTCTCCACGCGAGCCCGGGTCTGTCCGGGCGGGATACGACCGCGAGCTGGACGCCATCCGGGAGGCCTCGCGATCGGCCCGCGACTACATCGCGGCGCTCGAGGAGAAGGAGCGAGCCCGAACCGGGATCAAGACGCTCAAGGTCGGCTACAACCGCGTCTTCGGTTACTACATCGAGGTCAGTCACGCGAACTCGGCGGCCGTGCCCGACGACTACATCCGCAAGCAGACGCTGACGGGCGCCGAGCGCTACATCACGCCTGAGATGAAGGAGCGGGAGGCGGTCGTGCTCTCAGCCCAGCAGGACAGCCTGGCGCGCGAGCAGGAGCTGCTGCGCGGCCTTTGCGAGGCGGTGGCGGCGACAGCGGCCGAGCTCCTCGACGCGGCCCAAACGGTGGGCGAGCTGGACGCCCTGGCCGCGCTGGCCGGCACCGCCGCCGATCTCGGCTGGACGCGGCCGCAGGTTTCGGCTGGTCTCGCCCTCCGTGTCCTCGGTGGGCGCCACCCCGTTGTCGAGGCTTCGCTGCCCGCCGGCTCCTTTGTTCCCAACGATCTCGAGCTCGATCCCGAAGGCCAGCAGGTGGTCGTGCTGACCGGGCCGAACATGGCGGGCAAGTCGACGTACCTGAGGCAGGCCGCCCTGATCGTGCTGCTCGCCCAGTGCGGGTCATTCGTCCCCGCCACGTCGGCCGCGATCGGCCTCGCCGACCGCGTTTTCACCCGGGTGGGCGCACACGACGACCTGGCCTCTGGCATGTCGACCTTCATGGTCGAGATGACCGAAACGGCGAACATCCTCAACAACGCGACGCGCGCGTCGCTGGTCGTCTTCGACGAAGTGGGGAGGGGAACCTCCACCTATGACGGCGTCTCGATCGCCCAGGCTGTTGTCGAGCACATTCACGACCGGGTGGGCTGCCGCACGCTCTTCGCCACCCACTATCACGAGCTGACCGCGCTCGCCGACCGGCTGCCGCGCGTCGCCAACCAGCGCGTCGAGGTGGTCGAGGAGGGTGACCGCGTCCAGTTTCTCCACCGCGTCGTGCCTGGCGGCGCCGACCGCTCGTACGGCATTCACGTAGCGGCGCTGGCGGGCCTACCTCAGACCGTGATCGCCCGCGCCCGGCAGGTCCTGGGAGAGCTCGAGCGGCAGCGTCCATTGGAGCCGCCCGAGCAGCAGCTCGGCTTGCCACTCGAGGCAGCGCCCGATCCAATCCGGCAGCAGCTGGCGCAGCTCGAACTGGACCAGCTCAGCCCGCTGGAGGCGCTTCAGAAGCTCTACGAGCTGCGGGGGCGCCTGGTCTAGCCTTTCGTCCTGCTGCGCAAGGACGTCGTACGGCTGAGTATCGACGCCAGCCCGTGAGACCTGGTAGCACAGTACGTAGGAACACCCACATTACAGCCAGGAGGTGCTACCTGAAGTTATGAGTACGATCGTGTGGGTTATCGTGGTCATCGCCATTCTGGTGGTGCTCGCTGCGGCGGTCGTCGCGGCAATCAGCCGCCGGCCGCGGCTCCGCCCGCTATCGGACAGCGCCAGGCAGCGCTACGGGGAGTCGTGGCGTGTCATCGAAGCCCGGTTCGTCGATGACCCGCGGCAGGCGGTGGTCGAGGCCGACCAGCTGGTCGTCGCCGTCTACCGAGAACGAGGCGGACGCGAGGACCGGCCGCCGGAGAGCCTCCGGGAAGCGCGGGGCATGGCGCGCCAAGGATCCGGAGACTCATCGACCGAGACGCTGCGGCGCGCCATGCAGCACTACCGTTCGACGATCGAAGGCCTACTCAGATCCGATTCGGGTAACTCGAGGCAGCGACGGGAGGTGGCGTCATGAGAGACGACGAAGAGATGCGATACATCCAGCCCGGCCATGAAGAGTCGCCGAGCGAAAGCCATCAGGGCCCCGCACGCGAGCAGCAAGTAAGGGATCAGCCCATGAGCCAGGGCTCCGAGGAGCCGGCAAGGCAACAGACGGTACCGGGTCAGCCCGGGAGGGCTCCCGGTTCATCGCTCGAGGAATTCCGGGCCCGTTTCGATGAAGCGCAGGCCCGCTTCATCGACGACCCCAAAGGCGCGGTGGAATCGGCGCGATCCGCGCTCGAGTCTGCCGTAGACCGATTCATGACGTCAATCAGGAGTGATGCCGGCGAGGCCGCTGACACCGAGCGGATGCGGCAGGTGATGCGGCACTACCGGGCGATATTCGACCAGCTGTCACAGATCGGTCGCGCCTGATCACGAGGATGCCGGGCGGCGGCGTACGCTACCGCCCGGTGTCCATTCCGGTCTCCGCGAAGATCCAGGTCCTGGCCCCTGAGGTCGCCGACGCGATCGCCGCCGGCGAGGTCGTCGAGCGACCGGCTTCGGTGGTCAAGGAGCTGCTCGAGAACTCGCTCGACGCCGGCGCCTCGCGGATCACAATCGAGGTCCGGGGAGCGGGGAGGACGCTGATCCGGCTAGCTGACGACGGCGCCGGAATTTCTCCTGATCAGCTTCGCCTGGCCTTCACCCGCCACGCGACCAGCAAGCTCGCGGGACTGGCCGATCTGGCGGCGATCGCCACGCTCGGCTTTCGTGGCGAGGCGCTGGCCAGCATCGCCGCCGTTGCCGAGATCGTGTGCCGTTCCAACGGGGCGCAGATCCGTGTGCGAGCGGGTGAGGTGCTGGACGCGGGCAGCGCTCCCCCTGTACCGGGAACCGTCATGGAGGTCCGCGACCTCTTCGCGAACACGCCGGCGCGCCTCAAGTTCCTCAAGAGCGACGCCACCGAGACGTCGGCAGCCGTCCAGCTGGTTCGCTGCTACGCGCTGCTTCACCCCGCGGTGCGCTTCCAGCTGACGGTCGAGGGCCGCACGGTCCTGAGCACAACCGGAGACGGCGACGCCCGCCGAGCCGCGGGCGCGGTGTACGGGGCCGAGACCGAGCGGGCACTGCTCGAGGTCGACGCCGAGAGCATCCGCGGCCTCGTCTCTGAACCGCGCCTCAGCCGCGGCAACCGGGACGCCATCGTACTGGCTGTGAACGGCCGGCCCATCGCTTCGCGGTCTCTCCAGTACGCACTGGAGGAGGCATATCTGGGATCGCTGGAGAAAGGCCGCTACCCGGTGGCGGTGCTGGACCTGGCGGTGGACCCGGCGGCGGTCGACGTGAACGTCCATCCGGCCAAGCGCGAGGTGCGCTTCCGGGACGAACGCGCAGCCTTCGCCAGCGTCCAGCGGGCCGTGCGTGCGGCGCTCTCGGGCAGCCGCCCCTACGCGATCGATCTCGGCGGACCCGCCCTTCGAGTCCAGCCGGGCCCGGCGCTGGGCCAGCTCACGCTTCATGAGGCGCCCGTCTCGCTGCCAGCGCCGCGATCCTCGCTTGCACTGCCCGCTCCCGAGCCGCTCCTCCGGCCGCTCGGCCAGGTGCTGGACGGCTACCTGGTTGCCGAGTCGGCGGAGGGGGTCGTGCTGGTAGATCAGCATGCGGCGCACGAGCGCATCCTCTACAACCGTTTCCTGGCCCGGCTCGCCGGCGCCGGCGCCGCGAGCCAGCCACTGCTGGTTCCGCTCGCGGTCGAAGTATCGCCGCGCGCCGCAGCCGCCGCCCACGACTCTGCCTCCGAGCTCCGCCGCCTGGGCTTCGAGGTAGAGGAGTTCGGCCCGGGCTCGCTGCGGGTGCTGGCGGCGCCGGTCGAGACCCCCGTGGCCCGCATCGGCGAGGCGCTGATCGAGCTCCTGGAAACGATGGCCGGCGCCCGCGCCGATGACCGGGTGGAGAAGGTCGCGGCATCCCTCGCCTGTCACTCGGCCGTCCGTTTCGGCGACCGCCTCGATATCACGGAGCAGAGACGCCTGCTCGAGGAGCTGGAGCGGGAGCCGGACTCCATGACGTGCCCGCACGGGAGGCCGACCCGGATCGAGCTTTCTGCCCAGGAGCTGCGCCGGCACTTCCGGAGGAACTACTGACGGTTACTCGGCCGGGTCCGGTGGTAGCCGTTGTCGTCGGTCCGACCGGTATCGGCAAGACGCGAGCCGCCTTCGAGCTGGCTCGCCGCCTCGGCAGTGAGGTCGTGGTTGCCGATTCGCGGCAGGCCTATCAGCGCCTCCATATTGCGACCAACCATCCGCCTGACGCGTACCGTGCCGTGGTCCCCTACCACGGCATCGAGCTGGTCGACCCCGTCGACGGCGTTGTCAATGTGGCCGGCTGGCTCCGCGTGGTACGACCGGCGATCGAGGCGGCGCTGGCAGCGGGCCGCACCCCTGTGGTTGAAGGGGGAAGTATGCTCTGGGTCGACGCGCTGACCGAGGGCTACGACCTGGCCGCCGTGCCGCCCAACCCGCAGCGCCGGGTCGAGCTGGCGCGCCTGGACGCCGCCCAGCTCGCCGAGGTGCTCCGAACGCTGGACCCGGATGCGGACGTCGACCTCCTCAACCCGGCTCGAACCGTCCGGGCCATCGAGATCCTCGAAGCCGTCGGTCCCCCCCTCGACGCCAGGAGGCACCGTCATCCACCTCCATGGAAGCCGTTGCGCCTCGGACTCGAGGCTTCCATCGATGTCGTGGAGCGCCGGCTCCGGGGGCGCTGCGAAGACCAGGTGGAACGAGGGCTGGTGGCCGAAACGCGCGCGGCGCTGGAGGCCGGCGTTTCCCGCGAACACCCCGTGCTGACCGGCATCGGCTATGCGGAGGCGGTGGCACGGATCGACGGATTGCTGACGGACAGCGAGCTGCCGGAGCGGATGCTGCGCAGCAACCGGCGCTACGCGAAACGGCAGTTGAACTGGTTCAAGCGGCACCCGGAAACGGTGTGGTTGGGGGCCGAGCCTGACCCCGTCCCAGCTATGCTGGAAGTGCTGGAGAACGCTCACTGATCAACACCCAGCCCGCTCCGGAGCGGGCCTTTCTGCTCGGCGTGCTCCTGCCTGGCACCGAGCCTGCGGCACTTGACGAGCA
The DNA here is from genome assembly GCA_964640005.1 of uncultured Actinomycetes bacterium. Taxonomy (GTDB): domain Bacteria; phylum Chloroflexota; class Dormibacteria; order Dormibacterales; family Dormibacteraceae; genus CAZHAC01. The sequence continues at coordinate 10,882 of CAZXGB010000056.1, forward strand.
GATGCGAGAGCTGGCCGAGCTGACCACGACCGCGGGCGCCGAGGTCGTCGCCAGCGAGGTTCAGCGGCGGAGCGAGGTCGAGCCCGCCACCTACGTAGGTCGGGGCAAGATCGCGGAGATCAAGGAGCGCCGCGGCGAGCTCAAGTACGACGTCGTGATCTGCAACGAGGACTTGAGTCCCCGGCAGCAGCGCAACCTCGAGCAGGAGCTCACCGTGAAGGTCGTCGACCGCACGGAGCTGATCCTCGACATCTTCGCCCAGCACGCGCGGACTCGCGAGGGCCGCCTCCAGGTCGAATCGGCTCAGCTGCACCACACGCTGCCCCGGCTGATCGGGGCCTGGAGCTACAACCGGCAGGTCGGTGGGATCGGCGCTCGCGGTGGACCTGGTGAGCAGCAGATCGAGGTCGAGCGCCGGCGTATCCGGAAGCGGCTGCGCGACCTCGAGCACGAGCTCGAGGAGGTGCGACGGCAGCGCGAGCAGCAGCGCCAGGGCCGGCACGGCTCCGAGCTGGAGACGGTGGCCATCGTCGGGTACACCAACGCCGGTAAATCGACGCTCCTCAACAAGCTGACAGCCGCCGGAGTGCGTGCTGAAAACAAGCTCTTCGCGACGCTCGATCCGACCACCCGGCGCGTCCGCATGCGTTCCGGGCGCGAGCTCCTGCTCACCGACACCGTCGGGTTCATCCAGAAGCTGCCGACCGACCTGGTGGCGTCATTCCGCGCCACACTCGAGGAGGTGACGTACGCCGACATCGTCCTCCACGTGATCGATGCGGCGGCGATGGCCGCGGTTGAGCACGCTCGGACCGTGGACGAGGTGCTGGACGACCTGCGGGCGGGCGGGAAGCCGCGGGTGGTCGCGGTCAACAAGATCGACCTTCTGGGTGCCGCCGGCATGCGGCGCGTGCTCTCGGAGCTGCGGGAGCGCTACGAAACCGTGGTGCCGATATCGGCGCTCACCGGCGCCGGTCTCGAGCAGTTGATGCAGGAGCTGGAGCGCGTCGCGGCTCGCGAGATGGTGCCCGTTCGCGTCCTGGTCCCCTACGGCCGGGAGACCGTCCTGCACGAGCTCCGGCAGCTGGGTGAAGTCGAGGGGTCGGAGTTCACCAACGCAGGCACCCTCGCCTGGGGCCGCGCCCCCCGGGCATCGCTGCACCGTTTCCAACCGTTCTCGGTGGAAGCGTCAGAGGCGGATTCGAGGACGAGGGCAGGTTGAGCGAGGGCCTCGCCAACACCCTGCTGCACCTGGTCAACATCGAGTCAGTCAGCCGCCACGAGCAGCAGATCACGGCCTGGATGCTCGGTGAGGCTCGCCGCCTGGGGATGCGGGTGCACGGTCACGCCCCGGACTGGTTGGTATTCGGTCCGGAGCGGCAGCACCGCGACCTGGTGGTTCTCGCCGGTCACTCGGATACCGTGCCAGTGCAGGGCAACCTGCCTGGCCGGATGGCGGGCGACATCGTCTACGGCCTGGGCGCGAGCGACATGAAGGCGTCGCTGGCGGTGATGCTGGAGCTCGCGCGCTGTCTTGCCGGTGGCTCGGCGCAGCCGGCCCACGACGTCGCCTTCCTGATCTTCGGCCACGAGGAGCTGGCCGTCAGCGAGAGCCTGCTGCCGCACGTCTTCGCCGCCTGTCCGCTGGTCAGGGAGGCGGAGCTGGTCGTGATGATGGAGCCAACCGCCAATCAGCTTCACGCCGGCTGCCTGGGCAACGTGATCGCGCAGCTCACCTTCGAGGGTGTGGCAGCCCATTCGGCTCGCCCCTGGCTGGGCCGGAATGCCATCCACGAAGCGGTTCGCGGACTGCAGAAGGTGGCCGAGGCGCCGGTCGAGGAGGTCATGCTCGAAGGCCTCACCTTCCGAGAGGTGACAAGCGTGACGACCATCTCTGGCGGGCTGGCCAACAACGTGATTCCCGACCTCGTCACCTGCGGAATCAACTACCGCTACGCCCCCAACCGAACTCCGGAAGAGGCGGAGGAGCGGCTCCGAGAGCTTGTCGGCGCGGATGCTAGGCTCACGATCGTGAGCAACGCTCCCGGCGCCCCGGTCGCGATGGCGAACCCGCTCCTGGCGCGGCTGCGCGAAGCAGGGGGGATGGAGGTCCAGCCGAAGCAGGCATGGACTCCAGCCGCGGAGTTCGCACAGATCGGGCTGAGCGCCGTCAACTACGGCCCCGGCGACCCGGCGTTCGCCCACCGGCGCGACGAGCAGGTCGACATCGCAGCCATGGTGGAGAGCCTGGAGGTGCTCACACGCTGGCTGGCGGCGACATGACGATCACGATCAACCCAGCTCTCACGGGGATGCGGGCCTACCCGTTCATCCAGCTCGATGAGAAGAAGAGGGAGGCGGTCGCCCGCGGGCTGCGCCTGATCGACTTCAGTGTCGGCGACCCCCACGAACCGACCGACGCGCTCATCCGCGACGCGCTCCTGGAGAGCGTCACCGAACGCTCGAGCTATCCCAAGGCCGAGGGCCTGCCGGAGCACAGGGAGGCGATCGCCTCCTGGATCGGCGCTCGGTACGGCGTCCAGCTCGACCCCCACCGGGAGGTGCTGCCGACGCTGGGCAGCAAGGAGGTCGTGTTCAGCCTGCCTCAAGTGGTCATGGATCCGCGCTCGCGCAAGAACCTGGTCGCGGTCACCGAGCCCGGCTACCCGATCCCGGAACGCGGCGCGCAGATCGCCGGCGGCCGGGTGCTCCGGCTGCCTCTGCTCGAACGCAACAGCTTCCTGCCCGACGTCGAGAATGTTCCCGAGAGCACCTGGGACGATGTGGCATTGCTCTGGATCAACTACCCGAACAACCCGACCGGCGCCGTCGCTCCCCTCGCCTTTTTCGAGAAGCTGGCCGCACTCGCCACCCGCCACAACTTCCTGCTCGCCAGCGACGAGGCTTACTCCGAGATCTACTTCGACGGTCCTCCGGCTTCCGCGCTCCAGGTGGCCGACCGCTCGCACGTGGTAGCCGTCAACACGCAAAGCAAGCGATCTTCGATGACCGGGTATCGGGTCGGCTTCATCGCCGGCGCCCCCGAGGTGATCGCGGCCCTCAAGCTCTACCGGCCGCTCGCCGGCACCGCCATTCCCGAGTTCATCCAGCGCGCCTCGATCGCGGCCTGGGGGCGGGAGGACCATGTCGACGCCATGCGGCGCGTGTACGCGGAGAAGCGAGCTGTCTTCGTCGACTTCTTCCGGCGCAAAGGCATCCGGATAGCCGGCTCGCAGGCGACCTTCTACCTGTGGGGCGAAGTCCCGGCGGGTGAGACATCGGAGTCCTTCGCGGCGCGTCTCCTCGACGTGGGCGTCGTCGTGGCACCCGGCTCATTCTTCGGCGACGCTGGCGAGGGCTACTTCCGCCTGGCCCTGGTTCCGACCGCCGGCGACTGCCGGCGAGCCGTAGCTCTGCTCGAGAGCATTTTGTGAGCAGCGTGCGCGAACAGCTGGCGCCCCTGATCGAGGCCGCCTACGAGGATGCGCAGCAAGCACTGCAGCGGCCCGAGGTGCGGGATGCGGTGGAGGAGACGATCGCGCTTCTCGACCGCGGGGAGGTTAGGAGCGCCGAGCCTAGCGGCGGGGAGTGGGTGGTCAACGACTGGGTCAAGAAGGCGATCCTGCTCTACTTCCGGCTTCGGGGCATGGAGACGATCGACGTCGGACCCTTCGAGTTCCGAGACAAGATCCCGCTCAAGCACGACCACGAGCGCGCGAAGGTCCGGGTGGTACCGCCAGGTGTCGCCCGCTACGGAGCGTACCTGGCGCCTGACGTGATCATGATGCCGAGCTACGTGAACATCGGCGCCTGGGTCGGATCCGGCACGATGGTCGACACCTGGGCCACCGTCGGGTCCTGCGCCCAGATCGGAGCTCGTGTGCACCTCGCGGGCGGCGTTGGCATCGGTGGGGTCCTCGAGCCACCCAACGCGCGTCCGGTCATAGTCGAGGACGATGCTTTCATCGGGTCGCGCTCGATCGTCACCGAAGGCGTGATCGTCGGCACGAGAGCGATCCTCGGAGCCAACGTCGTGCTGACAGCGTCGACGCCGGTCATCGATGTGACCGGCGCCGAACCTGTCGAACACCGCGGCCATGTCCCTGCGAATGCGGTGGTCATCCCAGGCACACGCACCAAGAGCTTCCCGGCCGGCGAGTTCGGGGTCGCGACCGGGTTGATCATCGGCTGGCGCAGCGAGAAGCAGGACACGCGCGTGAGCCTGAACGAGGCCCTGCGTGAATTTGGGGTGTCGACCTAGCCCGCGAGAGCGTCCGTCGCCACTGGAGGCGACAGCCCCACGGCCCCCTCCGTCTCGGCTTCGCCGAGACACCTCCCCGCCGAGCGGGGAGGAGGCTTTCTCGCTCCTAGTTCAGGACTCGGAAGACTCCCTTCACCAACCCGACGACCTGCGCGTCCGGGGCAACGATCGGCTCATAGGCCTCGTTCTCGGGCAGCAGCTCCACGGTGCCGTTGCGCCGGGCCAGGCGCTTGCAGGTCGCCTCTCCCTCGACCATGGCGACCACGATCTGGCCGTTGTCGGCAACCGGCTGCGGGCGAACGAGCACCATGTCGCCGTCCAGGATGCCGGCGTTGATCATCGAGTCGCCGCGCACCTTGAGGAAGAACCAGCCCTCCTGCGCGAGATCCCCCGAAAGCGCGATGTGGTCCTCGATGTTCTGCTCGGCCAGGATTGGCGTGCCCGCGGCGACGTGGCCGACCAGCGGAATCGACACCACGTTGCGCCGTGCTTCGTCTTCGCGAGCATCCTGAACGAGCTGGACGGTGCGCGACTTACTCGGGTCACGGCGGATGAGGCCGCGGCGCTCCAACTGGTTCAGGTGGTTGTGAACGGTCGAGCTCGAAGAGAGGCCCACCGCCTCGCCGATCTCGCGAACGCTGGGCGGGTAGTTCCGTGTCTTGGTGACGTGCTTGATGTACTCGAGGATTCTCGCCTGCCGGTCAGTGAGTTCTTGTGTCAAGTCGTGA
>CAZXGB010000057.1:0-3414 GCA_964640005.1 uncultured Actinomycetes bacterium
CGCACCTGCGGGTACTCGTGACCGATCCGCATGTGCTCGTTCATCACGCCCTGGCGCGCCTCCCGACCCAGCAGGTACCACTCAGTGGACTTGGTGAAGGGGTAGACGACCAGGTAGCGCGAGCGTTCGCCGCTGAAAAGCGACTGCTCCTGCGGGGTCGGTCGCTTGACGTACTGCGAGCCCTGGATGATCCCGAGCAGGCTGTCGCGGACCGTCAGCCAGCGGCCGAGACCGGCGTTGAGCGCCGCTGCGGCCGCCTCCTCGAGGGCGTCGAAGGAGGGCGCCAGCCGCCAGAGCAGCAGTTCGGTCTGCGGCTGCATGCCGACCGTCGAGTAGGTGAAGGTCAGGACGTCCGGGTAGTCGAGGGCGGCGGCGAAGCATTCGGCGTCGTCGGCACGCTGGTCGGCCGGCTGGCGGCGCCAGGCGGGGTCGAGCCCGAGCGCGAGCGCCTGTACGAAGCGGTTGGGTGTCTCGACCTCAGCCAACTCGGTCGTCCTCCGCCAGCCAGCACGCAGCCTCGACGGCGTAGTAGCTGATCAGGATGTCAGCGCCCGCGCGCGCGATCGCGGTCAGCGCTTCCAGCACCGCCCGGCGGCGATCGATCCAGCCGCGCTGTGCGGCGGCCTCCAGCATCGCGAACTCGCCGCTGACCTGGTAGGCGGCGAGCGGCAGCTCGAATCGCTGGCGCACCCGGGCCAGGATGTCGAGGGAGGTGATCGCCGGCTTGACCATGAGCACGTCCGCCCCTTCGGCGGCGTCCAGCTCCATCTCGCGGAGCGCCTCCCGGCCGTTGGCTGGGTCCATCTGATAGGAACGGCGATCGCCGAAGGCGGGGGTGGAGCCGGCGGCCTCGCGGAAGGGGCCGTAGAAAGCCGAAGCGTGCTTGCTCGCGTAGGCCATGACGGCGACACGGCGGTGCCCGGCTGCGTCGAGGGCCTCGCGCAGGGCGCCGACCTGGCCGTCCATCATCGCGCTTGGCGCCACGACGTCGGCGCCGGCGTCTGAGTAGGCGACGGCGCACCGGGCGAGCAGCGGAAGCGTGGCGTCGTTGTCGACGCCGGTCCCCGCCAGCACTCCACAGTGGCCGTGGTCGGTGTACTCGCAGAGGCAGACGTCGGCGGCCAAAACAAGGTCGAGCTCGGCTCCGCGGATCGCCCGCAATGCGGCCGGCACCGGTCCCTGCGGATCCCAGCCGCCGGTCCCCTGTGGATCCTTGGCGTCCGGCACACCGAACAGGAGCAGGCCGCCGACTCCAGCGCGCGCGGCCTCGCGGGCCGCCTCGACGGCCAGGTCGGGGCTAACCCGCGACACCCCGGGCATCGCCTCCACCGGCTCCTGGCGATCGTGGCCGGGGACGATGAACAGCGGAAGGACGAACTGCGCGGGGCGCAGCCGTGTCTCCCGGACCAAGCGCCGCCAGGCGGCCGTCTCCCGCGTCCGGCGGGGTCTTTCGATCAGCTTCATACGGGCAACCTCACCTTCTCTTTCAGCCGCCGGCCGGCGGCGTGGCCTGCCTCGCCGGCGGCTCCCGGCTCGGCCGCCGCCTCCAGCTCGACCAGTTCATAATCGGCCCCGTCGGGCGACACCGCCGCCGCGACCAGGTGCAGGCGATCGCCACTGACGGTCCCCAGAGCGCCGACGGGAGCGCGACAGGTGCCCCCGGTCGCCTCGAGCACCGCGCGCTCGGCCTCGACGGCAAGCCGGATGCAGGCGTCGTCGATCCCGGCCAGCGCTTCCCGCACCTCGGCGTCGGCGGCGCGGCACTGGACGGCCAGCGCCCCCTGGCCGGGCGCCGGCGTCACCTGGCGCGGGTCGAGCCGCTCGGCAATTCGGTTGTCCGCTCCCAAGCGGTCGAGGCCGGCGCAGGCCAGGACCAGCGCGTCGGCTTCTCCCTGGTCGAGCTTGCGGAGCCGGGTGTCGACGTTCCCGAAAAACGGTGCGTGGCGGAGGTCGGGACGCCGGTGGAGGACGAAGCCGGCCCGGCGCGGGCTGTCGGTGCCGACGATGCTCCCTGGGACCAGGGCGTCGAGTGGCTGGGCGGAGCGGGAGACCACCGCGTCGCGTGGGTCGGCGCGCTCCGGGTAAGCGGCGACGACCAGCCGCAGGTCCTGCTCGAGGGGAACGTCCTTGGCGCTGTGGACGCCGAGGTCGATCTCGCCGCCGGCGAGGGCCTGCTCGATCGCGGTCACGAACACGCCCTCGCCGAATGGCGTGCCCGGCGGGCGCATGTCCCCCGCCGTCACGATGTCAACCAGCCGGACCCGCCAACCGGCTGAGCGCAGCCGGGCCGCCACCGCCTCGCTCTGGATCCGGGCCAGCCGCGATCCCCGCGTGCCCAGGCGCAGCTCTCGGCTCACAGCTGGAAGAGTCTCCGGGCGGCCTCGCGCCGCTCGCCCGACGTATCCCGCCGGATCTCGGCCAGCGGCTCGTGGAGGACGTCGGCGACCAGCTGCCGCGAGAGCTGCTCGACCAGCTTCGCCTGCCGCTCATCGAGATCGCCCAGGCGCCGCAGCATCCCTTCAACGCGGGCCCGGCGGCGCTCGTCGGCGCGCGCCAGCAGGGTTTCGATCAGGCTCCCGGTCCCTCGCGAGGCAAGCCACGTCCGGTACTCGGCGACGGCGCTCTCGACGGCCTCCTCGGCTCGCCGCGCCCAGCGCCCGGCGTCGGCTCGCATCGAGAAGAGGTCGTCGATGCCGAGGTAGCGGTCGCCCAGGCGCTCCCTGACCAGCGTTCCGACCGCGGCCGGCGAGCTGAGGTCGGCGACCGGCACCGGCGGCGCGTCCGTCAGCTCGTGCCAGGGACCAGCCAGCGCAACCGCCACGGCGGCAAAGGCGGGTGCCGCGGTGGCGGCCTCCTCCAGCGTGCGCTGACCGTTGACCGGCGTCCGGCTGGCGACCGTAACCCTGGCTCCAGCGCGCTCCGCAAAGCGCGCGAGGGCGCCGCCCATGGTCCCTTTCCCGACGACCAGCACCGGCGCGTCCCGAAGTGCGACCTGGTGATCGAGCCAGCGGACCGCCGCCGCCGCCAGGCCGGGCGAGGGAGGGCTGGCGTGGGAGCGCGCCTTGCGGCCGGCCGCGATCGCCACCTCGAAGAGGCGGACCACTTCCGTGTCTTCGCGGCCGCCGGCGCGCGCCCGGTCGAGAGCCGAACGCACCTGCCCCAGCACCTCGTGCTCGCCGACGCTGGCGCTCTCCAGGCCCGCCGCCACACGGCAGAGGTGGCGCACCGCAGCCTCACCAGTGCGGACGCGAAGGCCACTCAGGGCACCCGGCTCGCCGCTCCCGTAGAGCTCGACCCGGTGGCAGGTCTCGAGCAGGATGTGCGGCGCCGCCGCCAGCACGCTGGCCAGGCGCGCGCGCTCCTCCGCCGTCGACTCCGAGGCGTCGACGCCCGCCATCCAGATCGTGGTCACAG
>CAZXGB010000057.1:3514-15603 GCA_964640005.1 uncultured Actinomycetes bacterium
CTCCGCCATGCGGTGCCCACGCTCCCGAAAGAGCTCGCGCTCTTCGGTGCCGATGGCCGCGAGCCAGACCGGCGCCGAGTCGCGCGCCGTACGGTAAGCGGCGGCCATGCCGTCGCTGGAGGCACCCAGGGCTGAGAGATGCGGCCGCCGCCCGCGCTCCGGCGGCAGGAGGGCGGTTATCGCCGAGCGGGGAAAGCGGCGGTGGCCGCCGGGGGTGGTATAGCTGAGGATCTGACCGCGATCAGCCCACCGGCGCAGGGTGCCGGCGTTGATGCCGAGGCTGCGGGCGGCCTCGCCGAGGCTCAGCCAATCGGCTTCGCGGCGATCGGCTGGAATCTCCTCAACCCTACCCAAACCTGCTCAAATCTAGCAGGCGAGGTGGCGGGCTCGTCGAGGACGGTGTCGAGGCCTGAGAGGAGAACCCCGCGATCCTCCTCAGAGAGTGCACCCCCCGCTTCGATCGCCGCTACCGCCCCGGACACCGCGGCAGCCGCCACCGAAGTGGCGCCGGCATCACGTGCGAGCCGAAACGCGAGCGCGCCAGCAGCGCGACCCGCGGCGGCAGTCTCCCACGCCTGTTCCCAACGCCACCCCCCAACACCGAGGGAACGTGCGTGGCCGGCCACGGCCACCCACTCGTCGGACGTCAGGGCTCGAATGCGTCGCAGCGCCCGCATCGTTTCCGCTTTCATCGGCGACCTCCGATACTCATTGGTATCTGCATACCGGAAAGTATCCATTGACCGCAAGTTTTTGATACTCGACGGTATGTGAAGGGCGTTCGCTGGTACTGTGAAGACCCACGTGAAGCGGCTCAGCCGGGACGAACGCAAGGCGCGAACGCGGGTGCAGCTCATTGAGGCCGCCGCGCGCGTCTTCGGTCGCAAGGGCTACCGGGCGGCCACGGTCGACGACGTCGCCCAGGAGGCGGGTTTCACGAAAGGAGCCTTCTACTCGAATTTCGACAGCAAGGACGACGTCTTTCTGGCTCTCGTCGAGGACCGCAGCCACAACTGGACGATCGCCGCCGCCAACGCCTACACCGGCGACGGACCCATCATCGAGCGCCTCCAGCACGGCGGCGAAGTGCTCACCCGGATGGTCGAAGAGGAGGCCGACTGGATGCTCCTCTCGTACGAGCTGTGGAGCCATTCCGTTCGCGATCCGCAGCTCCGGAAACGGGTCGGCGACGCCTACGAGGACTGTCGCGAGGTGATCGCTTCGCTGATCCGGGACGTCGAGCGGGAAGTTGGCGCCGAGGTCCCGATGCCGGCCGATTACCTCGCGGCCATGATCATCGCCATGACGGAGGGCTTCGTGCTCCAGCGCCTGGCCGATCCAGAGCGGCTGCCGGCCCGCCTCCTCGCTGACAACCTGAACCTGATCTTCACGGGGCTCATGACATCGGCGGGCGTTGCACCGCCGCTCGCGAGCCCCGCCCGCGAGCCGTCTAAACGTTAACGGGCACTGTTGACGCCACCCCGCGAGCGAGCGAACCTGCCGGGCGACTCCCCCTGGGCGGGCGGTTATGGCGGAGGGTTGTTAGGGGGACGTCTGCGCTAAGACCGCCGGCCTTCGAGCCCCCGCAGCTTTTCGTCTATCCGGCGCTCGGAGGCGCGCCGCTCGAGCTCATGACCCGGTGTCATATCGACGAAGCGCGCGTAGGAGGCCAGGCGAGGATGGACTTCGGCGACGCGCTTGAACAGCTCCTGCGCGAGCAGCCGGTAGTCGGGGTGGCCCTGCGGCGTGGTGCGCAGCTCGCAGAGATGGAAGACCTCGCGCAGGTTGCAGCGGACGTACCAGCGGAGGCGGTAGGCGAGCGGCACCGCGTACTGGGCGAGGACTGGCCCGACGGCGCGCTCGAGCATCCGGTGCGCTTCCGCCGCGTGCTCCAGCGCCTCCCTGAACTCGACCCCGATCCCGTACGACTCCAGCTCCTCGGGCACGTCACAGCCGAGGCCGGTGCCCAGGAGCTGGCGGTCCTGGGTCAGCATCCGGTGCCGCTGGAGGTCGCGGAAGGCGGCGAAATTGCCCGTGATCTCGAAGGTGTAGGTCGCCATCTCGAGCGCCCGGGGCGCTCGGTGCCGCCGGTTGCCGCGGCCGCCCAGCAAGGCCTCGAGGACCGCACCGACGTCGACCGCGGCGTCGCCCAGCTCGAGCAGCGGCAGGTCTGAATGCGGGAAGAGCGCGGCGGCCGCAATCTTCCGCTCCGCCTGCCGGTCCCACTCCAGCAGTCGCACCGAGACGCCTTCCTGGTGCCCGGCCGGGTGCTCGAGGCGAGCCGCCTGCGCGGCTACCGCCTGGCGAGCGGCGACCATCCGCTCAGCGGCCGGCCGGCCGTAGCGTTCGTCGAGCGCGCGCCGCACGAAGGCCGGGATGACCAGTGAGAGCTCCTCGTGCATCGCCTCGGCGAGCCGCCGGCACTCGGGCAGCTCGTGTGCCGACATCTTCGTGACCAGGTATTCGAAGCTGCGACCGTTGCCGTATAGGCCGAGGTTGGTGAGCGTGGCCGCGGGCAGGAGGCCGCGGAGCAGGTCGAGCGCCTTCGCCCGCGTCGCCGACTTCCAGGCCCGCTCGCTTTCGCCCGGCTCGATGGGGTAGCGCTCGCGGATGGCGGCGGTCAGCGGCTCGATCAGCGACGAGTAGGTCGCGAAAAGAGCGTCTAGCGCGCCCTCATACACGGGGTGCCCGAGCTCTGGACCGCGGTGATAGAGCCAGCGGCCGTCCGGGCCCCGGCGGTCGAAGCGAACGTAGCGCGTGGACTTCTCGAGCGGAGAGAGCCCGATCCGCGAGTCCTGCAGCGCCTTGGCGGCGAGGGTGGAGACGCGCTCGACCGCCAGGTGGGCTCCCGCCAGCTCGGCCACCGAGTCGTCGCCGTAACCCACCAGCACCCGCTCGTAGAACTCCTCGGCCCGCCGCGTGGCCACGGCTGCGTCGCCCGCGCGGTCCTCGCCGGCGATGCCCTCGAAGCCGCTTTCCGGTGCCTGGATGAACTCCTCGAGCAGGACCCGGCGGAGACTCTTCTCGGTTCGCGAGTAGCGACTGAAGAGGGCTCCCTTGACCACCTCGGGGAGATTGCGCAGAGCGAAGACCGGGCGGTCGAGGTTCGTGAAGAAGGGCCCCAGGACCACCGCCTCGGAGTCCGTGAACTCAATGGCGGACGGGGTCGTGGCGGTGGTCTGCATGGGCCCTCCGAGGCATGACGAAGTTTGGGCTTGGCGGGCCGGCGAAATCCTATCGTAGGCCGCCGATTTGGGGAGAATCCAATTGATGGTAGAGACACCGGCCGCCGCCCGGTGGCGCACGCTCGTCGAGGCGCGACAGGCGGAGGCGGAAGCTGCGGGCGCCGGCCAGCGAGGTTACTGGAGCCGCCGAGCGGCGGGCTTCAAGCGGTCCATGACGGGGCGCGAGGACCCGTTCCTCGAGTTCATCGAGCGCTGGCTGACTCCGCACAAGACGCTGATCGACGCCGGCGCTGGCTTCGGCCGGCACGCGGTGCCGCTGGCCGCCCAGCTCGACTGGGTGACCGCAGTGGAGCCCAGCGACGGCATGCGGGAACTCATGGAGACGGCGCCCAACATGACAGTCATCGCGAGCAGCTGGGAGGACGCCGAGGCGGCGCCGGCCGACCTCGTCATCTGCTGCCACGTTCTCTATGGAGTGGCCGAGCCGGCGCCCTTCATACGGAAGCTGGAGTCGTGCGCGCGCGAGCGCGTGTTCATCACGATGCGCCAGGGCCAGCCCGCGATTCCGGCTGAGGAGGCGTGGAGCATCCTCAGCGGCTCCCGCACACGGATGCCCGAATTCAGTGACCTGCTCGAACTGCTCGCCGAGATGGAAATCCATCCCGAGGTGGCGCGCCTGACCTACCCGAGCTCACGCCGCTATGGAGCCTTCGAGGAGGCGGCAGATGAGGTCCGTTCGGCCCTCGGCGAGCATTGGGACGAGGCGCGCGGCCGGGCCTGGCTCGAGGAGCGGCTCCGCACGGAGGCGGACGGGACCCTCACGTATGACGCCGGCGAGATGACCACGGGGGTGGCGCATTGGACGCCGCGCTCGACCTGACCATTCGGCCGGTGCGACCGGCCGACAAGGAAAGGGTCTCGGAGATGGTCCGGGAGATCTGGGATGGTCACGACTACCTCCCCCAGCGCTTCGACGACTGGGTTGGCGACCCGGCGGCGTCCTTCCAGGCGTTCGAGCTCGACGGGACCGTGGTCGGAGTGCACCGGCTGCGGCCGATCGCGTCCGGCCTGATCTTCTACGAGGGAATGCGAGTCGACCCTGCCCTCCAGCGCCAGGGCATCGGATCGGCAATGCTCGAAGCGGCCATCGAGGAGGCTGGCGCGGCCGGCTTCCACGAGATGCGCCTGGTGAGCGCTAACCCCCACGCGATCCGGCTCTTCGGGCGTCGCGGCTTCGAGCGCCGGGCGTGGCTGACGAGCTGGCTCGCGGGCCGCGTCGAGGGCGGTGACCCGGCCCGGGTCGCCGACCCGGCGGACGCCGGCAGGCTGGCGGCTGGCGTCAAGGACGACCCGGCCTATGCCGCCTACGGCGGCGTCAGCAGCTACTGGTCGGCGCCGCTCGACATCGACGAGGCCCTGCTGCGCCAGCTCGCGTCCGAGGGGCTGATCCGGGTCAACGGCCGCGCATTGGCCGGCCTCTCGCCGACGCGCACGGACCGGCTCGGCGTCAATTTCGTATTCGGATCGGGAGCGGCATTGCAGGATCTTCTGATGGCGCTCCGCTTCGAGGCGGACATCGATGGCATGGACGGCGTCTGGCTGGCGGCGCCGCCCGACCACCCGGCCACCGGTGATCTCCAGGCTGTCGGATACGATTTTTCCGATGACCTGCGCTTTGGGGTGTTCTCGCTGAGGCTCGACCGCTGACCCGCCGCTACGTCATCCTCGGCAACGGAATCGCGGGCCAGACCTGCGCCGAAGAGCTCCGAGCCAATGACCCCGACGCCTCGATCGTGATGATCGCGGCCGAGCGCCACCCGCTTTACAACCGGGTCGCGCTGCCGCGCTACCTGCGCGGGCAGGTTCGCCGCGAGAAGGTCCTGATGCGTTCGGTCGAGGACTACGAGGCCAAGGGCCTGGAGATCCACTTCGAGACCTGGTGCACCGAGGTCGATCCCAAGGCCAAGGTGGTGCGCACCAACCGCGGGCAGGAGTTTCCGTACGACGCTCTCCTGGTCGCCACCGGTGGCCGGCCGAAGCCGCCGCCCTGGCCGGGGTCCGACGAGGTCGAGCACGTCTACGGGTTTCAGACGCTCGACGACACGGACGAGATCATCGAGCGCACGGACAGCTCCGAGCGCACCCTTGTGATGGGCGCCAGCTTCATCAGCTATGAGCTGGCGGAGGGCGTCATACACCGAGGAAAGGCCAACGTGACCTGGCTTATGCGCGGTCCCTGGTTCCTGCGCTACATCCTGGATGCGGACGCTGGCCAGCTCTGCCGGGATCTCGGCGAGGCGGCGGGCGTCGAGTTCATCACGGACGACGAGGTCCAGCAGTTCTCGCGATTGAACGGCGGGTATCTGGCCGAAACCCAAAGGGGCCGCCGGATCAAGTTCGATACGCTCACCTACGGCGTCGGGCTCGACTACTACACGGAGCCGCTGGCGGGCACCGGGGCCGAGCTCAACCGCGGCATCGTCGTCGACTCCAAGCTGCGCACCAACCTGCCGGACGTCTACGCGGCCGGCGACATCGCTGTCTTCTACGACCTCATGCTCGGCAAGCACAACCAGATGGGGACGTGGGACAACGCGGAGGCGCACGGCAAGACGGCGGCGCACAACATGGCCGGCGAGGAGGAGGACTTCTTCGACGTGCCGACCTACACGACGACCATGTTCGGCTCGACGCTGGCCGTGATGGGTGTCACGCCGGACGTGCAGCCCGACCTGGAGTCGGTCAAGACGCACTCCTTCGACGACAAGTTCTATCGAAAGCTCTTCTTCATGGACCACCGTCTGGTGGGGGCGATCATGATCGGCCCGCCGAAGGGTCGGAAGAAGCTGATCGAGATCATGCGGGCGCGGGAGCCGATCACGGGCGACCGCGAGCTCCTGCTCGATCCCAGCAACCTCTAGGCCAGCAGCTCGTTTTCGGCCCGCTGTTTACAAAGGGCCCGACTTGAGGCGCGAAATGTGGCCGGCTGCCGGGAGCTCTCCCGAAATCGTTGTTTTGGCGATATAGGCGCCACCTTCGTAGCAGGGGCCCGACCGAGGCGAGATTCTGGCTCCGTGAATGCAGCGGGCTCACTGACAAGCTCCCCCCTAGCGGCCCTCCGCCAAGACCACCCGCCCGGGGGATGCTGCGAGGCTACAGGGGCTGTCAAGAGGCGGATTAACAACGAATTTGCTCCTCGATTCCACGCTGTCGCGCGAATGAGGTGCAGTTGTGGCTCGCTGCATACTGCGGGCCCGAAATAGACGCAGATAGTGGCTCGGTGCATACAGCGGGCCAGAGTGCATTGATTGGAGCGGCGCGAACGCTCGTATGGTGGTTGCATGGTCATGGATCCCAGCCGCCCCTCGACCATGGAGGCCTCACCGTACGCGCCGGTGCTCGACTTCATCGAGCAGCAGCCCTGGCTGGACAGGGCCGACAGCGCGATCAGCCGGGCGATCGACCCGCTGCTGAAGGCGCCGGAAACCCAGCCTGTCAAAGACCTTCTGCACGGTCGGTGGCTGGGGCACGCGCTGCACCCCGTCCTGACCGACGTCCCGATAGGCTGCTGGACCGGCTCGCTGTTCCTCGACCTGACCGGCGCCCGCTGGTCGGCCGGCGTACTCAACATGTTCGGGAGCCTGGCCGCGGTCGCCACCGCCATCACCGGCGTCGCCGACTGGACCGACACCTATGGCCGCGACCGCAAGATCGGGCTGGCGCATGGTCTTCTCAACCTGACCGGGCTGGGATTCCAGCTGATGAGCCTCGCTGCGCGGCTTCGGTTGGACCACCGCCGCGCCTTCCAGCTCTCCTTCCTGGGCTGGTCGACCAGCGCCGCCGCCGCCTGGCTGGGCGGCGAGCTCGTCTTCGACCGCGGCTTGATGGTCAATCACGACGCCTGGACGGCGGGGCCGGCCGATTGGACGCCCGTGCTCAACGACTCGGAGCTGGCCGACCGGCAGACCCGGAAGGTCGAGGTCGCCGGACGGCCCGTGCTCCTGTACCGGGAGGGGCAGCGGGTCTTCGCCCTCGAGAACACCTGTGCTCACGCCGGTGGCCCGCTCGATGAGGGCGAGGTCCACAACGGTGTCGTGACCTGCCCCTGGCATGGTTCCCAATTCCGGCTTACCGATGGAGCCGCCCTGCGCGGCCCGACTACCTTTCCCCAGCCCCGCCTCCTGGCCCGCGTCAGCCAGGGAAAGATCGAGGTGCGCGGCCGGCAAGGCTGAGGGCAAGCCCGATGGGTCCTGATAGCATTTGCTTTCAGCAGATGCCATTCGCCCACAGCGAAACCGCGGAGCACGTGAGGACGACCCTGGGCGCCGTGCTCAGGCGCCGGCGCGAGAGCGACGGCCACTCGTTAGTCGACGTCGCCGAGCGTGCCGGAATCTCCCCCGCCTACCTGTCCGAGGTCGAGCGGGGCCGCAAAGAGATCTCCATCGAGCGGCTGCTCGCCGTCGGGCGCGCGCTGGGCGCCACGGTGGGCGAGCTCTACCTGGAGATGGCGGCCGAGCTGGGCGCGGTGCCGATCGGCCCCTTGGCCGTTAACGGCGACCCGCGGGCGCACGTGCGCCGGATGGCGGAATCCCTGGAGGGCGACGCGCTGCGCACGGTCGCGCGCTTCACGACCTTCATGGCCATGACCGAGGGCACGCAGCGCAAGCGGCCGATCGGCTTTCTGAGGTGACCACATGGGACTGATCCCGACCGTTCTCGAGACCACGGGCCGCGGCGAGCGCGCCTACGACATCTACTCACGACTGCTCAAGGACCGCATCGTGTTCGTCGGCCAGCCGATCGACGACCACGTTGCCAACCTGGTGACCGCCCAGCTCCTCTTCCTCGCCAGCGAGGACCCGGAGCGGGACATCTACCTTTACATCAACAGCCCGGGTGGCTCGGTGACCGCTTCACTGGCGATGTACGACACCATGCAGTACGTCGCGCCCAAGGTGGCAACCATCTGCACGGGGATGGCCGCCTCGGGCGGCTCCCTGCTGCTCGCCGGCGGCGCCACCGGACTGCGAATGGCCCTGCCGCACTCGCAGATCCTGATCCACCAGCCGTGGATGGGCGGCCTGCAGGGCCAGGCTACCGACCTCGAGATCCACGCTCGCGAAATCATCCGGCAGCGCGAAGAGCTGGTCCGAATCTACGCCCGGCACACCGGCCACCCGGCGGAGAAGATCGAGCGCGACATCGAGCGCGACTACTACATGACCGCCGAAGAAGCTGTGAAGTACGGGCTGATCGACACTGTGATCGAGAACGCCGGTGAGGTCCAGGCCAAGGTCGCCAGCAATTCCAACAAGCCGGCAAACGGATAGGTGCCCGGCGCGATTAGGGCCGGTCGGAGCGAGGTTAATGCCTTAGCCTGAGGCGGCGGTGAGCCGTCGCTACGGGCCTTTCGACCCCTTCGAGCGGTCCCCCTTTCCGCGTCAAGAGGTTCGCATTCCGCGTCCGCCGCGGCGCTTCTGGGTGGGCCTCGGGTTCTTCGCCGCGGCGATCGCCGTCGTGGTGCTCGCGAACCCGCTGATCTTCCTGATCACGGAGGGTCAGTGGTACGGCGCGCTCGGGCTCGGCGACGTCTTCGTCCGCCGTCTCTTCCTCCAGGCCGGGCTCTTCTTCGGCGCCTGGGCGTTCGCTTTCGGCGTCGCCGCACTCAACATCGCCATCGCACTGCGTTCACGGGCGGCGGCGCCTCTGCGCGCGGTCGGCATCCGGCGGCGCTGGCTGCGCAGCGGCATCGGCCTGGTCGGCCTTGGTGCGGCCGCCGGCGTGTCGCTCCTGCTCTCGCTCGGAGCCTCTGCCCGCTGGCAGGACCTCGCGCTCTTCCTGAACAGCGTGCCGGCCGGGGTCAGGGAGCCCGTCTTCGGGCTCGACGTCAGCTTTTACATGCTCCAGCTGCCGCTTCTGCACGACATCAACAACTGGGTCCTGGGCCTGATCTTCACAACCGCCATCCTGGTGACTGGCATCTACAGCTGGCGCGGCGACGCCTTCGACTTTCGGCTGGCGCCGGTCGCGATCGCGCACCTCTCGGTCCTCTTCGGCCTCCTCCTGCTCGGCTTCGCCGTCTCCGAGTGGCTCGGGCGCTACGACGTGCTCTACCACCACACGGGAGTCGTCTCCGGCGCCGGGTTCGCCGACGTCAACGCGAGAATCCCGCTCAACACGATCCGCGCGGTCGTCAGCCTGCTCCTCGCGATCGCGCTTTTTGCCAACGCCTACTTCCGCCGATACGCGGTGCCGGCGGGTGCGCTCGGGGTCTGGGTCGTGCTCGCGATCGTGGCCGGGATCTACCCGGCGCTGGTCCAGTCGATAGTCGTGCGGCCCTCCGAGCTGCAGCAGGAGCGGCCCTACCTGGCCCGCGAGATCGAGTTCACCCGGCGCGCCTTCGGGCTCGACGGAGTCAAGACGTCCAGCTTCCAGGGCGACGCGCCCCTGACACCGGCACAGGTCCAGGCCGACCAGGGCACTATCGACAACCTCCGGCTCTGGGACTGGGGCGAGCTGAAGACCGTCTATCAGCAGTTCCAGTCGATCCGGACGTACTACAGCTTCAACGACGTCGACGTCGACCGCTACCAGGTCAACGGGAAGGAGACACAGGTCGAGATCGCGGCTCGGGAGATGAACACCAGCCAGCTCTCCCAGCAGGCGCAGACCTGGCAGAACCAGTACCTCATCTACACGCACGGCTACGGAGTGGCCGGGAGCCCGGTGAGCGCGATCGACGCCCAGGGCCTGCCCACGTACCTGGCCCAGGACATCCCGCCCAGCGGCCCGATCAAGGTCGACCGGGCGCAGATCTACTTCGGCGAGAGCACCAGCGACTACGCGATCGCGCCCTCCGGAACCAAGGAGTTCGACTACCCGGGCCCCAACGGAAATGTCTTCCTGAACTACGGAGGGACCCACGGCGTCCGGCTCTCAGGCCTCAACCGGCAGCTGTGGGCACTGCGAACCGGCGACTTCAACCTGCTGGTGTCGGGCCAGGTCGACAACCAGAGCCAGATGCTCTACCTGCGCAACATCAACGACCGCGTCAAAGAGATCGCGCCCTTCCTCAACTACGACAGCGACCCCTACGTCGTCGTTGCCGACGGCCGGATCTACTGGGTCGTCGACGGCTACACCCAGTCATCGACGTACCCGTACTCGGAGACCGACAGCGGCCTCGACGCCAATTACATTCGCAACTCGGTCAAGGTCGTGATCGACGCCTACGAAGGCACCGCGCAGTTCTACGTGGCCGACCCCAACGACCCGATCATTCGCGCTTACCAGCGAACCTTCCCGACCCTGTTCACGCCCCTCGACCGGATGCCGCCGTCGCTTCGGGCGCACCTGCGGGTGCCGCTGGACATGTTCCAGGCGCAGGCGCGCACCTACCGCGCCTACCACACGACCGATCCCGGCGTTCTCTACAACCGCGAGGACGTCTGGGATCTGCCGCTCGAGCAGCGCGGCCCCCAGACCCAGGCGCAGGTGCTGCCGCCGTACTACGTCCTGATGCGCCTGCCCGGCGAGCAGCAGACGGAGTTCATGGCCATCCAGCCGTTCACTCCGCGCGGGAAGACGAACCTGGTCGGCTGGCTGGCGACGCGGTGCGACGCGCCGCATTACGGGGAATCGATCGCCTACGTCCTGCCCCGCGACCGCGTCATTCCAGGGCCTCAGCAGGTCTCGGCCTTCATCAACCAGGACGTGAACGTGTCGCGTGATCAGACGCTGCTCAATCAGCAGGGATCGCAGTTCATCCTCGGCAACCTTCTCGTGGTGCCGATTGGCGACACCTTCCTTTACTTCCAGCCCGTCTACCTGCGCTCGAGCGCCACCACCTCAGTGCCCGAGCTGAAGCGCGTGATCCTTGCGCACGGCGACCAGGTCGCTTACCAGGACAGCCTCCAGAACGCGCTCAGCGCGCTGGTCGGAGGGGCGGTGAACGCCCCGAACCCGAGCGGGCAGGGACCCGCGCCGCCACCGCCAGGGGCCAACGCGACGGTTCAGCAGCTGGCCCAGCAGGCGCTGCAGCACTACAACGCGGCACAGGCCGATCTCAAGAACGGCGACCTGCAGGGCTACGCCAACGAGATGGCGCAGGTCTCGCAGCTCCTGCAGCAGATCGCTCAGGCGAGCGGGGGCGCGCCGGTGCCGTCGCCGTCGCCCTCGCCCAGCCGCTGACCCGTGCGGAAGCGCACTCCTGCTATTTAGCCGACGATGCCGTAAGGGCCGGCAATGCTCCACCCCACGAAATCTGGCGATTTCGCGGGGACCCCGGTGCTGGCCCGTGTGAGTCCTGTATTCCAGATGCGCGCTGGGGGGCAGGCTCGCGGGGAGGGGTAGGGCTGACGGGCTTTGCCCGGCTGCCCGAAGGGGGGCACTCCCCCCTCCGCTTAAAGAACCTTGATTCCCTCCGCGCTCTTTAGCGAAGGGGGACGAACCGGACAGGGAAGAGCTCGCGTACGCGCCCGTCGGCCCGGATCACCTTGACCGTCTGCACGCCGCCCGCGGGACCCACCGGCATCACCATCCGGCCCGCCGGCGTCAGCTGGGCGAGCAGCGCCGGCGGCACGACCTCTGCCGCGCAGGAGACGACGATCGCGTCATAGGGCGCCAGCTCCGTCCAGCCGGTCTTGCCGTCGCCGCAGACCACCTGGACGTTAAGAAAGCCGAGGCGCGCCAGCGTCGACCGTGCCCGCCCGGCCAGCTCGGGCTCCAGCTCCACCGAGACCACCTCGCCCGCCAACCGGGAGAGGACCGCCGCCTGGTAGCCGGAGCCGGCCCCCACCTCGAGCACGCGCTCGCCGCCACGCAACCTGAGCGCCTGGGTCATCGCGGCCACGACCAGCGGCTGCGAGATCGTCTGCTCGCAGCCGATCCCGAGGGCGCTGTCCT
>CAZXGB010000058.1:0-15512 GCA_964640005.1 uncultured Actinomycetes bacterium
CGACAGGGGCGGCCACTTCGCCGCCTGGGAAGAGCCGGAGCTGTTCGCGACCGAGGTCCGGGCGGCGTTCCGATCACTCCGCTAGTCAGAGAAGGGGGCCGGTTAGCGGTCGTAGTACACGGAGTAGTTCACCTGCGAGGTGCCGTCGTCAGCGAAGCTCGGCGAGGCGGTCTGCGACGGTGTCCGCGTGCGGTAGACGTGCCTCTGCGCCCTCTCGCATGAGCGCGCGAACGGATGCGGCCAGGGCTGCGCGGAGCGGCCCGGGCTCGGCCGCGCCGACGTGGGCATTGTCGAATCGAGCGAGGGTCTCAGCGGAAAGGTCGTCGTAGCCGCGCGCCTGCACCGGGGGCACGCCCTGTCGGAGACACGCAAGCGAGAGCCCGTGATCGCGGACGGCGCCGATGTAATGCTCGGCCTGCCAGACACGCCCGCGCTCGATGCAGGCGCGCGCGTGAAGCGCGTAGATGACGCCCCACCCGAAGAGGTCCGCCGCAGCCGCCGGCGTGGCAATGAAGACGTGCCCTGCGACCCCCGGCTTGGGAGCCCTGGAGTCGTCCGGCGCTGTCTCGCCGAAGAGAAGCCGGAATCGTGGGCCGGCTGGACGAAACTGAGCCGCCGCGGTCATCGAGAGGTCGAACTGAAGCGCGTCTGGCAGCAGGAACACGCGGTAGGTGGTCGGAGCGCGCTCCAGGTCCGCAAGGTGCACGGCGTCGAGCTCGTCGATGAGAGTCCGCGTCCAGTCGTTGAGCACGTCAGCGACCGGCACGTGGTCGACGATCCCAAAAGTGAGGTCCAAGTCGGAGAAGCGGTCGCCGGCGTCCACGGCGAGCGAGCCCACTGCGGCTCCGGCAACTACGCGCTCGTCCTCCTCGGCGTGCCGCAGCAGGCGGTCGCGGAGAGCATCGCGCTGCTCGACAGTGAACACGAGGCGTGATCCTACCTCTCGCAGTGTCGAGACCTGCTCCAGGCAACCTGTGTTGAGGACATGGCATGGGTGATTTGGAGCTAAGACTGTGTGCGGATCGGCTCAGGCGCTCTTTAGGCGCCGCGAATCGTTAAGTCGGTTCCGCGGCTTCCAGCGTCTGCTTGATGACCTCAATGCCTCGATCCATGAGCTCGCCAGTTCGCATCGCCAGTTCGTCCGGTAGCACGTCGGTGATCCAGACGAACCTGCAGCGCGCGTCTCCATCCGGGACAACCTGTGCGGACGCGTTGTGATGTGTGCTGCCCATCGGGCTGCTAACGACCGAATAGGCCAGCCTCATCTGGTTCTCATCGATGCCGACGAGGATCTCCCTGGCGACCGCGCCGTTGAAGAACGTCACCTCGCGCTCGCGCGGGCCGATCATCCTGGCATCGTTCAGGAAGCCAGGGACGAGACGCTGATGGACGGCGCCGAAGTCTCGAAGCGCATCCCAGCACATCGCTGCAGGGGCATCCACGACCACTTCTTTGACAATTGAGGCCATTCCGCTTCCTCCGGCACCTTATTACTCGCTTGGACAGAGCAGTCGCCCGGCCAGCTGACGAAACACAACATTCGCAACACGACATTCTCGATTGAACGATCACGGTGAAGCTTGGAGCCAGAGCACCTCGTATGGCTGGAGGAGCAGCGGCTCGCCTACGGCGATTTTCCGGCCGGTGATCAAATCCACGCCGCCCTGAAATCCGGCGGCGGCGAGGTCGCCCGCCTCGATTCTTTGAACATCGCGGCTGACGCTGTGCAAGGCGAGAACCACCTGCCCGCCAGCCGGGCCGCGACGCAGAGCGAAGATGCCGGGAGCGAAAGGGATTGGCTCTTGAGGCGACTGCGGGTGAAACGCTGCCTGCCCACGTCGCGCGCGCAGCAGCTGAGCGTAGCGCGTGAACGTCTGACTGGACTCGGTGCCGCGATCGGCAAGTCTCTCTTCGAGCTGATTCAAGTCCAGGGATTCGTGATTGAGGTC
Source organism: uncultured Actinomycetes bacterium (assembly GCA_964640005.1). GTDB lineage: Bacteria > Chloroflexota > Dormibacteria > Dormibacterales > Dormibacteraceae > CAZHAC01. The sequence goes on from CAZXGB010000058.1 coordinate 1,950, forward strand.
GCGCTTCCAACCGGAGCGCTCATAACCGGCACGGTCGTTGTGGGAGCCAAAGAGGCTGTGCACATAGATCCCTGGCACGCCCGCCAGCGCCAGCATGATGGCCTGGGAACAGAGGAAACGGTCGCGCTTCACGGACCACGGTTCACCGGAAGCCCGGGGATCTGAAAGGGCATCGAAGAAGGTAGCGTTGAGCTCATAGGGGCTCTCGCTGCCATCCGCGTTGGTTTTGAACGAGACTTCGCCGCCGTGGGATCGGACCTGCCGGACCAGGGCTTCGACATCCGGGTCCGGGAGCAGCCCACGCGCTGGAACGACGCCAATTCCATCATGGGAGGCGACGAAGTTGAAAAAGGCAGTGCTGTCAGAGGGCGTGCTCAATTCGCGGACCCAAGCGGCCAATCGCGCTGGGTCGCCTCGCCGGAACGCGTCGAGAACCAGCGGCGCGAGGGGGAACTGGTAGACCATCTGCGCTTCGTCGTGGCCATTGCCGAAGTAGCTCACGTTCTCCTGGTGGGGCACGTTGGTCTCGGTGACGATGGCGACCCAGGGTGCCACATCGTCGAGCACGTCCCGAAGCAGCTTCACCACCTCGTGCGTCTGCGGCAGGTGAATGCAAGAGGTCCCGGGCTGCTTCCACAGATATCCGACAGCGTCCATCCGGAGAAGATCAGCGCCGCGCTCGACATAGGTGAGCATGATTTCGATCATCCGAAGCAGGACATCGGGGTTCGCGTAGTTGAGATCCACCTGGTCAGCGCTGAACGTAGTCCACACCCACGCTGTCGATCGCGCCGTCTTGACGCGCGTGAGCACAGGCGTGACTCGCGGACGGGTGATACCGGAGAGGTCAACGTGGGGATCGACGCTGATGAAGAAGTCCGTGTACGGTTCTTCGCCGCGCAGGAACGCCTGGAGCCACTCGCTTTGGCTCGAAACGTGGTTCAAAACGAAGTCGAACATGAGCTTGAAGCTGCGATGCAACGACGCAATGTCGTTCCAATCACCCAGGCTGTGATTGACGGCCAGGTAATCGATCACCGAGAACCCGTAGTCCGAGGAATATGGGAAGAAGGGCAGCAGATGAATGCCCGAAAAGAGGTCCTTTAGATAGCGGGTCGCAAAGGCATCGAGAGCCTGCAGCGGAGTGCGGTCTGCCGCCCTGATCGAGTCCCCATATGTGATCAGGAAGACGTCGCGCTCATCGAAGGGTTGTCGGGTCCCGGCCTTTGCCGGCAGTCTCTTGCGAAACCGTTCGAGCAAGGTCACAAGGTCGCCGTAAGCGCGCTCTCCGCGCTGTTCCCCATAGAGGATCCGCAAACGCTCTCTCATTCTGGTGCGCGACGTTGAGTCGATACCCTCAGGCACGTTCACATCTTGTCATTTGCCGGCGCGACCAGGATGTGCTGGCGAGGACACTAAGCGAGCGGCTTGCGCGCCCGGATGTAGGCGCTCCCGACCTTTCCCTCGCCGCCAGGGATGGTCTGGACCGAATGGACTTCGAACTCAGGCGCCGGGAAGCCGGCCGAGATTATCGTGGCTCGGTACTCCTCAACCGGGATGGTTCCCGAGATGCAGCCGGCCCAGGAATCAACCTGCTTCTTGAGTTCGGGCGCCAGTGGTTCCACCTCGACCATATCCGCGACGGCGAAAAGACCACCCGGCTTGAGGACTCTGAAAGCCTCGCGAACAACCGCACGCTTGTCCTCGGCCAGGTTGATGACGCAGTTCGAGATCACGACGTCGACTGATGAGTCGGGCAGTGGGACGTCCTCGATGGTTCCTTTGAGGAAGGTCGCGTTCGCCACGCCCGCCTTATCGCGGTTCCGATTGGCCAGTTCGAGCATCTCGTCGGTCATGTCGACGCCGTAGGCGTGGCCGCCTGGTGACACCCGCCGAGCTGAGAGAAGTACGTCGAGGCCGGCCCCGGACCCCAGGTCGAGTACGGTCTGCCCTGGCTCCAACTCGGCCAGCAGCGTGGGATTGCCACAGCCCAGGCTGACGCCTTCGCTGAGGCCAACCTGGCTGAGCTCTTCGGCGCTGTACGTCCCTGCGCAGCCACAGTCGGAACCGTCCTCACAGCAGCCAGAAGTCGTGACGGCGGGCTGGATTACCGCGATCCGCCTTGCCGCGTTCGCGTACCGCGACCTCACCGCTTCTCGAACCTCGCTCATTTGCTCGCTCCTACCGATTGATGGTTGTCGATGGCTCGACCATAACACAACCCATCGACGAGCGTGAATGGGTTGCGCGTATCATCGTCGCGTGACGCTCAATGAACTGCCGGTACTGCGGCAGCGTGGGACCTGCTGCGACCTTCCGCCTGTTGATCCCCGGTGGGCTGAATCGACAGCGACTGTCCTCAAGGCGCTGTCCGACCCGACCCGGCTGACGATGATGGCGGCCCTCTGGAAAGCCGAAGCCCCGATCTGCATCTGCGACTTCACCGGCAGCCTGGAGTTGTCGCAGCCCACCATCTCGCACCACATGGCAAAGCTCAAGGAGGCCGGCCTGGTCGACTCCGAGAAGCACGGGATCTGGGTCTACTACCGGCTCGGCGACCGCCTGGACGAGAGGACGCGCCGGCTCCTGACGCAGCTTCTGGGCTGATCTGTCAGGGCGTTCGGTGCTCGGCTCACTGAACGGCCGGCAGAGCTGCGTAAGCGACGCCGAGTGCTCCGAGGCCGAGCGAGAGAGCCAATTCACGGCGTAGACCTCCCGGCGGAGCCAGCTTGTACACGAGCACCAGAGCGCCCACGACCAGTACGAAGCCGAGATTGGACATCCCGATCACGACCATCGCCGCCATCAGCGCCGCGCTGCAGCCAACGCAACTGACGCTATACCTGGCGCCCGCGACCACGGCGCTCCGGGGGAGATTGAAAGGCAAGGGCCCATGGAGTGCGCTCAACCTTTGGCAGCGCGCCTGGCTGGCGCGTTTCAGGGGAGTGAACGCGTAGAGCGCAGCCAGCACCAGCGCCAGGCCGCCGATCAAACCCTGGTTGGGCCACGGCATCTGGATCGCGTTGTAGATGACATAGCAGGCGACGCCGAACGCGAGCCAGACCGCGACATAAGTGATGCCAAGCAGACCTGTGGCCGCTTGCCAACCCTTACGTCCCTCCGAGGTTCGCGAGAACGCGAAGAAGAGCGGGACGGCCGATGGCAGCATGATCGCGGTCATCATCACGGCCCACGTCGCCGTGAACGACTCGATGGATCCGAGGCCCATAGCCATGCCGGCCATGGAGTGCCACTGAGCGATCGTGAGCGCCCAAGCGCCTCCGGCCACCAGGAGAACGGCGACCGCGGTCAAACCCGGAGCGGCGACCTCGATTTGAGGATGGCCATGATCGGCCGCCGCCGCATTCCCGAGTCTGCAGGCGGGGCAGGCAGCGCGCTGTTTCGCCGGTCTCACCAGCTGCAGGTTTGAAAGCAGCTCGGTCGGAGACATCAGTCGCCGTACTCGTCACGGCGCCGAACCCACTCCAGCGCCCCCATGTCGCCCTCGTCGCGTCCCTTCGGGACGAGGTCCATGTAGTGATAGGCGACGTTCAACATGTCGAGTCCGCGGGCGTAGGTCGAGTAGGTGTGGAAGATGCGCCCGTCATCGTCCTTCAGGAACACGCTGATGCCTGGCGCCTCCGTCATCGACCAGGGGATCTGCGTGTAGTTGTAGTCGACCTTGCCCGCTCGTAGGTCGTCCTCGGTGAAGGAGACGTGGTAGTCGAAGTTGAAGTCGCTGCCGGCGGACGACAGCCAGGGGAATGTCCACCCCATCCGCTGCTTGTACGCGGCCAGCGCCGGGTAGGCCGCGTGCGAGATCGCGACCATCGTGATGTCGCGGTGGTTCAGGTGGACGGTGATGCCGTTGAAGTTGTCCATCCAGAACGAACAGACCATGCACGGCGCGTCCTCAGTCCATGTCGTCTGCGGCCCCGCGGTTTCCGGGTTGAACATCGCGTGGTAGACGACCAGCTGGCCGCGCCCGTCGAAGATGTCGCTCAGGGTCTGCTGCCCGCGCTCGCTCTCGAACGTGTATTCCTTGTCGACCAGCTCCCAGGGCAGTTGTCGGCGCTCCCGGCTCAGCTGATCACGCAGCCGCGTGAACTCCTTTTCCTTGGCCAGATGCCTCTTGCGGGCTTCCACCCAAGCGTCGTGTGTGACCAGGTTGGGCGTCGTCATGGAATCCTCCTGACTCATTGGAGGAGGGGAAATCCCTCTTCGTTCCCCTCTCGATGGCATGGACACCGCTGCCGGTCGAAACTGGGCGGGCGGGATAGGATCGGGCGGGGTAGACCGTCCAATTTGAGGTTAGTGCTGGGGATGGGGCCGTGTCGGCAGAGGTGATCGACCGGGCGCGCAGGGGAGACGAGGACGCGTTTCACGAGCTCGTCGAGCCGTTTCGACGCGACCTCCAGCTCCACTGCTACCGGATCCTGGGTTCGATCCACGACGCCGAGGACGCCTTGCAGGACACCCTCCTGGCCGCCTGGCAGGGTCTGCCCGGCTTCGAAAGCCGCTCTTCAGTCCGAACCTGGCTGCATCGCATCGCCACCAACCGCTGCCTGAACCGCCTGCGAGCGGACAGCCGGCGACGGGTTGCCCCGGCCACGGATATGCCCGCGCCTGGGCTCCCCGAGCCAACTCGACTGGGCGAGGTGCTGTGGCTCGAGCCCTACCCAGACTCATTGCTCGAGGGCCTCGTGGATCCGGCTCCCGGTCCGGATGCCCGCTACGAAGCACGCGAGGCCATCTCACTTGCGTTTGTGACGGCCCTCCAGCTGCTGCCGCCGCGCCAGCGCGCGGCGCTCATCCTTCGCGACGTGCTCGGCTACCACGCCTCCGAGGTGGCGCAGATCCTCCAGACGACGGAGGAGTCGATCACCAGCGCCCTCAAGCGCGCTCGAGCCACGTTGAAGGACCGATTCCCGGAGGCCGGCGGACGTGTTCCCGCGCCCGCACCCCGATCAGAGGCCGAAAACGACCTCGTCGAGCGCTTCACCCGGGCGTTCGAGTCCAGTGACCTCGATGGAGTGATCGGTCTCCTAACCGAGGACGTCTGGCTGGCGATGCCCCCGATGCCAGAGGAGTGGCACGGACGCGAGCTGGCACGGAGGTTCCTCGCCGCCGCCTGGTCGGGCTATCCCGAACGCCATTTGGTCCCGACGCGCGCCAACGGCCAGCCGGCCTTTGCCATGTACCACCCCGATCCAGATCGCCGGGCGCTGTATACAAGCGGGCTTTTGGTGGTCACTCTGACTGCGTCCCGCATCTCAGCCATAACCCGTTTCGAAGAGAGCGTGCTCCCATATTTCGGGCTGCCCCTGAAGATGCCGGCGAATGAGATGTCCTCGCGGACCCAGTGAAGATTGGCATTAACGAGGGCGCTTTCGTCCGCCGGCCGCCAGCTTAGTCCGCCACCCGGATCACGAGCTTGCCTCGAGCTCGGCCTGCCTCCAGGTACCGGATTGCCTCGGCGGTATCGCTCAGAGGGTAGATCCGGTCAATGGCGGGCTTCACCTTGCCGGCCTCGATGAGCTCGGTAAGAAGCTCGAGATCGGGCGACCGAACTGCGGCGATGAAGGTCACGAACTTCTGCCGCCCAAACGCGGACAGCAGCAACCCTCGCATGGAACGGCCGATGGGGCCGATGAGGCGGCCGCCACCCTCGCCACCCACGATGACGAGCCGCCCGCTCGGGGTGAGATGGCGCCGGAGCGCGGCCAGGGGCCGGCTGCCTCCGATGTCCAGGATCGCGTCGTACGTCCGTCCCGGCTCCGCGAACTGACCCGTGGAGTAGTCGATGACGTGGTCGGCACCGAGACGGCGCACCAGATCGACCTTTTCCGTACTTGAGACACCGGTGACCGAGGCGCCGAGCGCCCTCGCGATCTGCACCGCGTAGGTCCCCACGCCTCCTGAGGCTCCGATGACCAGGACGTTGTCGCCCGCGCGCACGTGGGCGTGGTCGCGAAGCGCCTGGAGAGCGGTTGCCGCCGATTCCGGCACTGCCGCCGCCTCCTGGGAAGTGAGGCTCGGCGGCTTTGGGGCGAGGCTATCCTCGCTGGCTAGAGCGTATTCGGCAAACGCGCCGCCGGGGGCGCTGCCGTAGACCTCGTCGCCCGGCCGGAAGCGAGTAACGCCGCTCCCGACGGACTCCACAATCCCCGCAAGCTCTGATCCGAGAACGCGGTTCTTGGGAGCTCGCAGGCCGTAGCCGGCGATCCGGACCAGGTAAGGCAGGCCTGTCATCAGATGCCAGGCGCTGCGCGCCACGCCGGCCGCGAGCACCCGGATAAGCACCTCACCGTCGCCCGCCTCGGGCCGCTCGATCTCCGCCACGCGGAGCACGTCCGCGGCGCCATAGCGATCCCGGACGATCGCCCTCATTGTTGCCTTCGATCCGGCTACGCCAGACTCGATCGCAGTGTTCATCCCTGGTCCCTCCTTCGGTCCCGGCGCTGACCACTCGCGCCTGGCACCTTACGCCGTAAGGCTAACCGTACGGTGTAAGGTTGTCAACTCGGTATGGCTGCAACCGACGGGAGGCCTGAGCGGCGGCCGCCGCTCAGCAAAGAGCGGGTCATGAGCGCCGCTCTCGAGCTGGCGGACCGCCGCGGTCTGGGCTCGCTCAGCATGCGCAACCTTGCTCTCCAGCTGGGCGTGGAGGCGATGTCGCTGTACCACCACGTCGCCAACAAGGACGAGATTCTGGACGGTCTCGTCGACCTCGTGTTCGGTGAGATCGAGGTGCGGTCGCCACCCGCCGACTGGAGGCAGGAGATGCGGCGGCGGGCGATCGCGATGCGGGACGCGCTGCGCCGGCACCCGTGGGCACTCGGTCTGATGGAGTCGAGGGCCACCCCGGGCCCGGAATCGCTGCGCCGCCACGATGCCGTTCTGGCGATTCTCAGGGCGGCCGGCTTCACCGTTGAGTTGGCGGGCCACGCTTACTCGGTGGTGGACAGTTACGTCTACGGTTTCGCGCTCCAGGAGAAGAACCTTCCGTTCCACACGCCCGAGGAACTGGCCGCGGTCGGAGCCGGCATCCTCGGTCGCGTCGGGCCCGACGATTACCCGCACCTGATCGAGTTCATGCTCGAGCGCGCTCTCAAGCCCGGATACGACTACGGGAACGAGTTCCTATATGGGCTTGATCTGATCCTCGACGGGCTCGAGCGCACACTCGCCGGCGCCGCTGCAGACCGCGACGAGTGAACCAAAGCCTGGGCGCGCTGCGGCCCGGCGCGGCGCACGCTCAACTCTCCGGCGACGACCGCTTGATCCGGGCCCGATAGCTCCGCATCTTGACCCGGCTCCCGCAGCGCGCCATGTCACACCAGGTTCGGGAGTTGTTGGTCGACCGGTCATAGAAGGCGTAGTTACACGCATCCTCCGGGCATGCCTTGAGGCGCCTCCAGCCGCCACTGATGACCGCGTCGCAGACGATCGCCATCAACCGGCCGAGCGCGCCCTCGAACCCATCAGATGGAACCTCGAGGTCAAGCGCACCACCGTGACCGATTCTGAGCCGCAGTCCCGAGTCCCTGATCGCGCGGTTGACAATCTCGTTGTCTCGGTCGGCGCTCGGAGCGCCGTTGTTCGCCAGCAGTAGGGCCCGCAGTGCCGCTCGGAACTCGTGCAGAAGGGTCAGTTCGGCTCCGCCGATTCGCCCTCCGCGTTGCATGAGGCCGTGGGCCAGAAGCCAGTCCGTGGCCTCTTCGGCCGTGGCGAACTCGTCCCGGCCAAGCCTGAGGTCGTAGCTGTTGGCGAGTGCCTGGACGAGGCTGAGACGCCCGGGAGCCTGATCCTCGCTCAAGACGTCACATGTTACCATCACAGGCCTGGTGCTGGTAACGATTCCAAGGAGAACGATATGGCCTACGTGACTGTCCACACGCTTGATGGCGACCCGCAGGACCTGCTGCGCCGGAAGGAGGAGCATTTCGATCCCGTGGTCCGTCGTATTGCGCCCGAGTTCGGCGGCATTGCCAGCGTGACCACGGAGACCGAGACCGGACTCATGATCGTCAACGTCTGGGAGTCGGCCGAGAAGGTGCCGGTCTTCACCGCTCATCCGGAGATTCAGGCCGCGCGCAACGCCGCGAATCTGCCGATGCCGTCCTCGTTTCAGCGCTATGAGGCCGGCGCGATCGAGGTCTTCCGGAGTTAGCCGACGGTCCGCGGCGACCGGCCGTCGACACGAGGCCAGCCCACCCCTTTAACCGCCGCGTGTCGTCGGTTGAGCGAGGATCGTCAGTGACGTGACCGTGTAGGCCACCATCAGCATCAGCATCGGGTACTGGCTCAGAAGCGCGTTCTTACCCGATCGAAACCGCTCACCTGCCCGCAGGTGGGCGAGCAACACCGCTATCGCGTGCCCGCCCACGATCAGGATCACCTGCAGGTACCAGACGAGGGCGGCGTTGGCGAGGTTGAAGCTCGCGGCAAACGGAGGCGGCGGACCCGATCGAAAGGCGTAGGCCAGCGCCATCGGAAGCCCCTGTCCCTGGATGACCACATAGGAGTAGTTGTGGGCGGCGTTGTAGACGAGTGCGATCGGCACCAGTGTGAGCGCGAAGGCGGTCAGCGTGGGCAGCGTCTTGACCTTCGCGTAGCCGAAGTAGATGACCAGGAGCATCACGGCGGTGAACGCGGCCAGGAAGATCACCGTCAGGCCAAGTAGGGAAGTCGTCTTGAAGATCGCAAGCCCAAGGCGGCCGGCGCTCGACCAGATCGGATCCAGCGCCACCGTCAGGTCCTGGTAGCCCTGGGTCGCGGTCACGCCGTCGAACGCCAGCGAGCTGAGCACGAGCATCACGAGCGCGATTCGATCCCAGCCGGCGGGGTACGGCCTGAGCAGACCCACTCCCCAAGGACGAAGCCTGAGTTCGCCGCGCTCCCCGCGCTCGACAGGCGAGAAGCGCGCGATCAGGTCGAAGAGCACGGTGAAGAACTCGACGCGACCGAGCCAGGCGTCCCGCCCGAAGACCGCCATCCCGACCACATTCAGCAATGTGTAGACAAGCGCGAGTCCGCCGACGACTACAGGCTTGTTCGCAACACCCGAGGCCAGTTCGAGGGTTGCGAACGCGAAGTAGAGGACGACCGCCGGCCAGATCCCGAGGCGCGTGGGCAGGTCTCGTGACGTACGAGGGAGCCACGGATGGATCAGCGAGTGCAGCGCGGCGAACGGGTTGATGTACTCCCAGAGGTTCCCGACGAGGCCGGTCAGGATTACGAGCGTCGCCCACAGGTAGATCCAAACCAGGTATTCGGCGGGATTGACCTGCGGGTTCTGAGTCCCGAAAAGACCGGTCGTGATGACAGTGACCAGGCCGGCCACGCCCAGAGCACCGCCAAGCCGCCGGGTCCAGGGCGAGCGGTCGAGGCGCGTCAGAAGGCGCGCGGGCCGGGTTGGGTAGCGAACAGCGTGTTCGCCCACCCGATCCCCGGCGAGGGCGGCGACGACGACGAACGAGATCACCACCGCGCCGGCGGCAGCGTAGAGGTAGAGGGCCAGGGAGATCGGAAGGTCGTAGCGGGCTCCGAACCCGTGCAGGTAGATCACAAATAGTCTCCAGAACGCAGCGAAGATGACTTCCGGCGCTGCTCAGACCCTGATGCGAAATCACCATCTGGGTGGCGCCGGCGCCGTAGGAAGCGTGGCAGCCGCTCAGTCCCAGCGATCGCGATGGCGCAGGTGCCGGTCAGGACGGCGGCGGCGACGAGCGCGAACCACCAGGTCGGCGAGGCCGGGTTCGAAGAAGAGAGTGAGAAGCGGTACAGGCCGTAGGGGTTAGCCGCCAGAAGACCGCCGCGGAACGGGATGACATCGGTGGGCGGGGTCTCCGGCGGCAAACCGCCGCCCAGCTGCGTCCACGTCAGCCCGCCGTCGGCGCTCGCCGACACTCCGTCGGAGGTACCGCTCGCGTACAGCCGGCCATCGAGCACGGTCAGCTGCGACAGTCCACCGTGCAGGTGGCCGTGGTGTTGATGCGAAGCCGCCGGCGCCGCCAGCGGCTCCCAGCCGCCGGCGCTCAGACGCCAGACGCCCTGGGTGGCGGACGACGCGTAGAGATTGCTGTTCTGGGGACCGGCGGTCAGGTCGACGACCTGGGCCTCGGACGACGAACGCGCCCAGGTTCCGGAAGCGCCGTTCCACACGAAGACGCCAGTGCCGTCACTCGCGTAGAGCTGGCCCTTGAAGTAGCCCAGCGCGGCGACCGCGTTCCCCTGTTCTAGGCCCGCGCCACGGGCGGTCCAGGTATGCCCGCCGTCATCGCTGAACATGAGGCCTGTGCTCGAAGCCGCCCAAAGCGCTTGCTGATCCGTGGGGTCGGCGGCCAGGGCTCGGACACTGCTGCCGCTCAGGCCGAGCACGGTGAGCGGGATATCCGCGTTGGGAGTCCAGGCCACGCCGTTCTTGGTACCGGCATAGATCCCGCCCCTGGTCACGGAGAGCGAGAGGACCAGGTTGCCGCTCGGTGCTGGGCCATGCTGGTGGACGGCAGGTTCGCCCTGAGGGGTTGGCTCGGGCGCGGTCCCCGCCGGTCCAGGCGGCAGGTCCAGACGAACCCAGACGACCCCGTCCCTGCTCACGTACACGGAATCCCCGGCCGCCACCAGTGATCCGTCAGGCGCGATCGCAAGCCGGTCCAGGTAGTCACCGCTGAGCGCTACCTGCGACCAGGCGGACCCCGCTTTGACCAGCGGGAGCTGGCTGACGCCGCGGGCGTTCAGCAGCAGCCAGGCGGCGGGGATCAGCGCCAGCCCAAGGCCCGCCCAGAAGCGAAGCCGGGGCGCCCTCAACCTGGTCAGGTATGGTGCCGCCAGCCGGCGGTAGTGCCACACGTGCCAGCTGGTCGGAAGCAGGGCCCACACCGAACTGATCAGGTGGAGGTCGACCAGGTTCCCGTAGAGACGGCCGCGGATCGGCAGCAGCGCCAGCACGCCGGTCACGAACACCAGGCTGTAGAGGACGAGCAGCGACCACGAGACCCATCGCTGCCAGCGGACGATTCCTGCGACCCCACGTACCCGATAGCGCAGACCGACCCGCGCCACCTTGGCGGCCACGAAGATCCCGCCAACCAGTCCGACGTACGCGTGGACGCCATCCATCCAGGCCAGGCGGATGGGCGAGGGCAGCCCGAGGCGCGCCATCAGATACCACAGCCCGGTCCCCCAGGCTGCGCTGACGAGCAGGACGATGAATAGGCCCAAGGCCCCGACCGAGAGCCGTGCCGTCGTTGGCTTGGCTCCCGGCCGGGATTCCCCGGAGCCGTGACTCAGACCCGCTGCTGACCTCGCACGTAAAGCAGCGCGCCCCCGGCACCCGCGATCAGGCCACCGACGAAGAGGACGCCGTGCTGGATCCAGTGCCAGGTGTCGCTGGAGTCGGCCAGCTTGTCCAGGAAGAACTGGGCGATGATCACGAGGATCACTCCGACCACGATGCCGACAACCGGGGTCGCGACGCCGGTCCGGCTCTGTGCCGCTTCCATTCCTCTATCTCCTAATGAATCACGAGGCCGTGAGATTGAAGCTCGCGGACTCGCCGTTGATGACGACCGAGACGGTGTACTGACCGTTCGGCATCAGGACGTTGTTGCCGTAGTGGAAATCGCCAACGCCGTCGGCAAGGCCTTGCATAGTCACAACCGGGACGGTCTGCGACTGACCGGTGGCCGCGTTGGTCACGGTGATCTGTGGCATCACGGTCTTGACGACATTGCCGGTCTTCTTGTCGAAGATGTGGACCTCGAGGTGCCGCCAACCCGGCGGGTAGGCCATGCCGGTCATGCTGCCCATGCCCTCCATTCCGGGAGGCATTTGCATCTGGCCGCTGAACATGATCTCGCCCGATTTCGGGTGCGTCTTGGCGACATCCGCGGGCATGTACATCGGCTCCAGCCCACCTACCTGAAGGCTCAGGTTGTAGGAGTCGGTGGAACCGACCTGGGTCACGTGAGGAACCGTTGACTTCACAACCGTGGTGTTGCTCTGGTCCTGTGGCTGGCCGAAGCCGAGGAACCCGCTCCCTGGTTTGACGACCAGGGTCCCCAACGGTATCGAGCTGGACTCGATCTCCATCACGAACTGCCCGGTCTTGTCGGCCGGGAAGGTGAGGGTTACCGCTTGACCAGGCTTGGTGAAGAAGTGCTTGTCGTACCCGTGGAGGTGAATTTCCTCCGCCTTGTCGGCCACGATCGAGATCGTGACGGGGTCGTTGTAGCCGGCCTGGAGCTGGTCGGGCGACATCTGCGTTCCGACGACCTGCAGCTCAAAGGTGTGCGCGGTCGGCCGGGAGCCCGGCGCAAAGATGAGCGCGGCTCCAATGCCGGCGAATATGACGAGTACCCCGGCCACCAGACCCAAGCGGCTGGCAGGCGAGGCGAACATGCGTGACAAGGAAAGCCTCCGTTGTAGGCGCCGAAAGGCGCCGTCGATCTAGAACGCTGTCAGAGATCGACGGGGAGGCGGTCCGCGCTTGCGGAACGCAGCCGGGAAGGACTGAGCCAGGGTGGCGATGGGGTTTCGGGCGCCCGCTATGGTCGCGCCGTTAAGCGTTCGGTTGGGCTTCCGGCGAATCACCGCCAGCGCCCATCGCAGGACCGTCAGCGCTGCGCTCAGCCCGACCGAGCACCAGGCGATGAGGAGGCCGGCCAGGATGGCGATCGGCAGCTGGCCGGCAGCTGCAACGCAGACGCAGTTCACAAGCCAGGCGCCATCCGTGACCTGACCGACAGCCTGCGCCTCAGCCAGCTCCTGGAAGAAGAAGACGTTGAGCTGAACGATCGCCAGCACCACGATCAGATCGATCGGAGAGACTGCCCGACCACGCTTCAGGCCAAGCGCGCTTCCCAGCGCGAGCCGTCCGAGACCGAGCGCGGCAGCCGTCAGCAGCGCGAGGGTCGCGAGCAGTCCGAGCGAGAAGTCGATCGCGAGCGGGAAGTAGGCGTGGGCACCCTGGGACTGGATCGCGAAGCTGCGCCATCCGTGCAGAGCGAAGTAGCCGAGGGCGTGTCCTGGCTGGGAGAGAACCAGCCCGATGAGGATGGTCGCGCCCACCAACCGGCGCCCAGGACGCGGCCGGGTTTGGTTCACGGCAACTGGATTGTAGCCCTCGGATCGGAATTCGAGAGGTGCCGCCGCAGTGAGATGGGCCCGTCCATCGGCGCCATGGTCGCCATGCCGGCCGAGGTCCAGCTATGGGTCTTCGCGGAGTAGGAGGAGGCTGAGTCCCAGTCCGCGCCTCAGCTCAAGCGCCTTTGCGCACGATGACCTGGAACCGTGTAGGATTCCGCAGCGCCCAGGGGGTACTGGGGCAAACGTCAAGGGGGAGGGAACACTTGGCTCAGGCTGGGATCAGCCGTCGGCGCGTGCTCAAAAGCGGTCTCGCCGCCGCAGGCGGCGTGCTCGCCGCCGCACTGCTGCCATCCGCGCTGCTCTTCACCGAGCGCACGCGTCGATTGGCCGAGCTCGCCCAGGCTGACTTCGCCGCAGTGGTCGGATCCACCTTCCGCGTGGGCTCCCAGGTGCCGCTGCGCTTGCTCTCGG
>CAZXGB010000059.1:0-15499 GCA_964640005.1 uncultured Actinomycetes bacterium
CAGAATTATCCGATGCTGGCCGCCGAAGAGGCGATCTCGAGCCTGCTGGCCCGGATCGACGCCCTCGACCCTCACCTCCACGCCTACCTCCATGTCGATCGCGCGGCCCGAGCTGGAGTCGGCCCGCTGGGCGGCTTCGGCCTGGCCGTGAAGGACACCCAACCGGTGGCCGGCATGCCGTGGACGTATGGCAGCCGGCGCTGGCGCGAGCGGATTGCCCGCGACGACGCCATCCCGGTCGCCCGCGCCCGCGCCGCCGGCGCCACCATCCTGGGCAAGACAAACCTGCCCGAGCTGGCCGCCGCCGTCGGCACCACCAACGAGCTCGGCCCACCCACGCAGAACCCCTGGCGCGCCGGATATACGCCGGGCGGGTCGAGCGGCGGAAGCGGAGCCGCGGTGGCGGCGGGACTCTGCACGATCGCCTTCGGCGACGACATGGGCGGCTCGATCCGCATCCCAGCCTCCTGCTGCGGGGTGGCCGGCCTGCGTCCCTCGCCCGGCCGGGTGCCGGCCGAGCTGCCCGATCCCACGCGGCTCTCCGTCCGCGGGCCCCTGGCCCGGACGATCGCCGGCCTGCGGCTCGCTTTCTCGGTGATGGCAGCAGTGGAGCCCGCCGCCCGCTCCACCCGGCGCCTGCGCGTCGGACTGGTCGACGAGACCCCACTCGGCGCCGATCCAGCCTGCCTGGCCGCGGCCCGGCGCGCGGCGTCGGCCCTCGACGACGCCGGCCACATCGTCTGCCGCATCGGGTGGACCCCAGAGCCAGTCGCCGAGAGCTACCGCACGGTCCGGCCGGCAAGCGTCGCCAACTATCCAGGGCAGCCCGATGAGTACGGAGCGGCGGTGCAGGAGTTGATACGCCGCGGCCGCTCTCTATCGGCCGCCGAGTACCTGGCCGCCCTGACGTCGGGCCTGGACGCCGTGCGCCCGCTTCGTGAGCTGCTCGGCGCCGATCTCGACGCCCTTCTGACGCCCACCCTCGGCCTGCTGCCGATGCCGATAGCGGAGGTGCCGACCTTCCTCGCTTCGGGCTGGGACCGCTACACCCAGTTCGTGCTGCCCGTGAGCTACGCGGGCCTGCCGGCGGTCTCGGTGCCTGCGGGGGTCATAGATGGCCTACCTGTGGGCGTACAGCTGATCGGGCGCGAGTTCGGCGAGTGGGAGCTGCTCGACCTCGCCGAAGAGCTCGAGGCTTGCGACGGCTTCGGTTACCTGCCGCCTCCCGACGCCGCCGGCGGGACCACGAGCTCGAGGTGATCTCCCGCTTCCGAGCCTTCGTCGACAGCCACCCGATCTGGTTCACGGCCACGCTGGCCGTCGCCCTGGCCGCGTTCTTGCTGGCGCGTCACGTCCTGTTCGGGGGTCGCGTCACCTATGCCACCGCCATCCCGGGCGAGATCGGGCTGCTCGCAGCCGCGCTGCTGCTGGTCGCCGTGCTCGGATGGTGGTGGCGTACTGGTGTCGTCGGTCCCGTACGCGCCGGCTGGACGCTGGTGGCGCTGGCGGGATGCCTCGTCTACTACCTGACCCTCGACGCCGGCGCCTTCTTCGTCTATCACCTGATGGCGGCCGGCTTCCTGCTCGCGGCGCTCGTGGGTACCGCTGAAGAGCTCCTCTGCCGAGGCATCGTGCTCGAGGTCCTGCGACCGCTGGGAGCGTTGTCGGCGGCGGTCGGTTCGGCTCTCTTCTTCGGCCTCCTGCACCTCAGCAATCTCGTGCTTTTGCCCTCGCCGTCGGTCGTCGCCCAGGCCGCCTATGCAATCCTGCTCGGACTCTTCCTGGCCGCCGCCCGGCTCCGCGTCCACAGCATCTGGCCGCTGGCCCTCACCCACGCCGGGATCGACCTGCCGGGCCTCGCCAGCGGCCACTTCCTCCCCCCAGCGCTCCCGAACCCGTGGCTGGCCCTGGTTCCGGTCGCGGTCAGCCTGCCCTGGGGAGCCGCGGGGATCGGGATGCTGCTCTGGGACGAGCTCCACCGGCGTTGAACCTTAGCGACGGCGAGACCTACAGCGGCCTCGACCTCGGGGGTGGCGAGTTGACGGGCGCCAATGGAGTCACCGTCGAGCGCTCGCGGCTCCGGAGCGTTTCGCTGGCCGGCACGCGCTTCCGGATGTTCCAGTTCCGCGACCTACTGTTCGAGGACTGCGACCTCTCGGGCGCCGGGTTCGAGACGGGCCGCTTGGAGCGCTGCGAGCTGCGCGGCTGCCGCGTCACCGGCCTCCGCCTGGTCGACGTGCGCGCTCCCGGGATCGTGCTCGCCGGCTGCCTGGGTCGCTATGTGCAGCTGGAACGGGTCGAGGCGCGCGGGGCGCTTGTGGAGCGCTGCGAGCTTGCCGAGGCCACGGTGCTGGACTCCTCCTTCGACGGGGCCGAGCTGCGCGCAACCGACCTGCGAGGTTCGGTCATCGACGGCGGCTCCTGGGACGGCGCCGACCTGCGCGGCTGTCCGGTCGACGGACTACGCGTGGCGCTCGACACGTTGCGCGGGGCAACTGTCGACCCGGAGCAGGCGGCGGCCCTGCTGAGAGGCGCCGGGATCAGGGTCGAGACGTAAACCCCGTGCCGGCGCCGGCACCCAACTTGGACGCCCCGCCGGCGCCCGGCCGGCCCGCGGGTGCCGCTTCGCCGTGGGCGTCAGCCGGGACGGTGACTATGACGCGGGTGCCGGTGCCCTTCTCACTCGGACTTACAACCTCGAGCCGGCCGCCCACGGCCGCCGCGCGCTCTTGCATCGAGCGGAGTCCCAGGTGCCCGGGGAAGTCGGCCCGGGGATCGAACCCGATGCCATCGTCTTCGATGTCGAGGCGGACGGACGAGTCCTGGCGCTCGATTCGAACAAGGACCCGCCGCGCCTGAGCGTGCCTGGCTGCGTTCTGGAGCGCTTCCTGGCCGATTCTGTAGAGCACCTGCTTCGCCTCGGTGGTTGCCTCCGGCTCAGTCCCACGGACGTCGTCGGCCGCGATCCCATGGCGGGATCGCAGTGTGCCCAGCTGCCTGTTCAGGGATGCCACCAGGCCCTCCATCTCGAGCGAGTCCGGCCGCCGCTCGAAGATCAGCGCGCGGGTCTCCTGCAGCCCTTCCTCGGCCAGCCGGAGGACGATCTCGAGCGGCTGCACGGCCTTCGAGGGGTCGCGCTCCAGCAGCTCGCGCGCCACACGGGCGCCCAGGGCGATGCCGTACAGCGCCGGCGATACGAAGTCGTGGAGCTCTCGCGAAAGGCGGCGCCGCTCGTCGAGGGCAACCCTCTCCTGGGTGGCGACGATGCGGCGGGCATTCGAAGCCGCGACCGCCGCTTGATCCGCCAGCGTCCCCAAAAAGGTGAGTTCTGCCTCCGATGGCAGGTCGCCGTCTCGAAAGATGGCGATCAGCACTCCGACGATCGCATCTTGATAGACCAGAGGAGCGTAAACGGATGCTTGCCATGGAAGCTCCTTTAGAGGCTCTGCGGCGGCGGCCGTCCGCGGGTCACCCTCCAGCTGAGAGCGCGCGTCTGCGCTGACGACGATTCGGCGAGCCATGAAGTCCCGCATCTCGCAATCGGCAAGCGTCCCGCCCGCCTTGGTCGAGGCGCGCACGCCTTGTCGAAAGCCCTCGGGCAGCCCGGCGACCTGGATCCAGGCGGCGCACTCGTGTTCGTCGTCGAGCATCACGGCCGCGCCCAGCGCTCGGGTTCCCCGCTGGGCACATTCGGCAAGCGCCTGGATCGTGGCCTCGATCGACTCGCTCACCGCTGCGGCTGCCGCCGCCTCCGCCAGCACCGCGGCTTCCCTAGCCTGGCGGCGGTGCTCGCTCACGTCGGTGAGAAAGGCAACCAGGAGACGTCCCCCCATCGTTTCAACGCTCGTGATGCTCGTCTCCACATCGCGCCCGGAGCCGGCCGGCGGCAGCAAGACACTGCCCGACGGCCCTCGCGTGCCCTGGCCGCCGGCGGCGAAGCCCTCCAGCATCGGCCGCTGCTCGCTCTCGGGCAGGAGCGTGAGGAAATCGCGCCCCTCGAGCTGTTCCGCGGCCAAGCCGAGCAACCGGCGCGCGGCGGGATTCCCGTAGCGACATCGCCAGTCCGCGTCCAGCACGACGACCCCGTCGGTCGCGTTCGTGATCAACGAGGCCAGCACGTCCAGCCCGAGGGCCTCAGCCTCTCGTGCGGGCCACTCCCCCATACCTACTGAGTAGGCACGATACGCGTCCCAGTTGAGCCTGAGCCGGGGCGAATACGAACGCCCCTGGGACAAAACGGCAGCTGGAACGCGGCAGTCCCGGGAAGCACACTGGGGAGGCCACAGTCATGGTCACCTCAGCTCCTCGTAGGAGATGAGCCCGATCTTGAGCGCGTAGAGCGCCGCCTGGGTCCGGCTCCGCATATCGAGCTTGGCCAGGATGTTGCTGACGTGCGTCTTCACGGTCTGCGAGCCGAGGCCCATCTCGCGCGCGATCTCTTTGTTGGCCCTGCCTTTGGCCAGCAGGGCGAGCACCTCCACCTCCCGCTGTGTGAGCGCCTCCCGGCCGCGCGGCTCTCGCACCTCCTGAACCAGCCGCGCCGAGGCCGCCGGGGCCAGCTGGACCTGGCCGGCCGCCGCCGCCTTGATCACATTGCGCAGCTCGTCCGCCTCAGCGTCCTTGAGCACATAGCCGATCGCGCCCGCTTTCACGGCGCCGACCACGGAGCTCTCCTCGAGCACGCTCGTGAAGGCGATCACCTCGACGTCGGGCAGCTCTTCGCGGATGACTGACGTGGCGGCGACGCCATCCATCACCGGCATCAGGAGGTCCATCAGCACGACATCAGGCTTGAGCTGGTGGGACAGCTCCACGGCCTGCTGGCCGTCGGCAGCCTCCCCGACGACGCTGATCTCGTCGTCGAGGCCCAGAAACATTTTCAGACCCTGCCGGACCACGGCATGGTCGTCGGCGATCAGCAAGCGGATCGCCATCCGACCATTTTGTCCCCCTGCTGCGCCCGCTGCTGCCCACTCCCCCAAAAGTGGCATCCCGCTTCACCACTCCGGGGGTCGCCCACCTGACCAAGCGCTTGGCATGATCTGAAGTCTGAGCGCGGGGTTGATCGCCCGATGCTCGCAGCGACCTGGACCGGTCCCAAGCGTGATCACGTGGCGGGAAGCCGAACCAATTAATCAGGCAGGAGGAGTTGCCTACAAATGGAAGAGAAGAAGAAGTTCTACGAGCTGTCACCGGCCCAGCTGCGGCAGGTGTCCGGCGGCGGCGGTGAGGACGAAGACGGCCACAGGAAGAGGCGCCACCGCAGGCGCCACCGCAAGCACCGCAAGGACGACTGATCGTTAAGACGACGATCTAAAGACCAGACTCAACGCGCGTGGGGAGACGGCTATGCCGCTCCCCTACGCGCATCTTCGTGCCTGACGGAGGAAGCATCAATTGCCCGAATCGCCAACTCCGCAGGCTGGCGCGGAGCCCGATCGCGATTCCTCTCCGTCCCGTGACCAGGACGCCTTCTTCCGCCCGGAGGCTGTCGAGTACCACGAGACCGACGTTTTGCGGCATGGACAGGGTCGCGTGGTTCGAATCGTGCCGCCCTGGAGCGGACCGGCCGTCTGGGCCCTGCTCGGAGTTGGCCTTCTCGGCGTCCTCGCGGGCATGCTCATCGACGTCGGCGAGTACGCGACCGGGCCTGTCCGTATCAATGGGGATGCGACCTACGTGGCCGTTCTACCCGAGGCGGCCCTCTCCCCCCTCAAACACGGCCAGCACCTCGAGGTGCGGGCCGGCCCCGGCGGCCGTGTCTCGGTAGACCCGAACGCCGCGGGCATCCGTCCGGTTGACGATGCCACCGCGGCCAACCTGCTGGGACCGCCGGCCAGCGACTCCCTGGCCTCCATGTCGCGCTCGCTCGTCGCCGTGGAAGGCAGGCTTCCGGCATCCGGCAGCACGCCACCGGGTGGCGTCGGTGACGCTCGGGTTCGCGTCAGATCGCAGCCCTTCCTCTGGGTGCTCCTGTCCGACCTGAACCCCTCTTCCGGCGCTCCCTAGCGTGCCCAAGCGCGTCCCCTACGTCCCCCAGATGGAGGTGAGCGACTGCGGCGCCGCCTGCCTGGCCATGGTGCTCGGCTACCACGGCCGCTTCGCTCGCTTGGAGGACGTGCGAGCGGTGACCGGCAGCGGGCGCGACGGCGTCAACGCGCAGAACCTCGTCGAGGCGGCTCGTTGGTACGGGCTGGAGGCGCGGGGGGTCCGGGCGGACCTGGAGGACCTTGGAGAGCTGCCGGCCGGGTCGATCCTCCACTGGGGCTTCAACCACTTCCTTGTCTTCGAGAGGCTGACCCGCAAGGGGGTAAACGTGGTCGACCCGGCGCAGGGCCGGCGCTTCATTCCTCTCAAAGAGTTCGGGCGCTCGTACACGGGCGTGGCCATCCTTTCGGAGCCGGGCGGCTCGTTCACGCGATCGCGTCCGTCGCCGAGACCCACCTGGCGCTACCTGCGCCCGCTTCTGGGCCACCGGGGGCCGCTGGCTCAGGTACTGGGGACCTCGGCTTTGATCCGGGTGGCCGCGCTCTCGGTTCCGCTCCTCACAGCAGTCCTCGTCAACCGCATCCTGCCCGAGAGCGACACTAGCCTTCTCCTGGTCTCGGCGGCGGCCCTTGCCTTCATCGTCGTCTTCAACTTCGTCTCCGAGTTTCTCCGCGAGCGGCTCCTGGTCCAGCTCCGGACCTTCCTCGACATGCGCATGACCCGTGGTCTGCTCGAGCACATGGTCAGCCTTCCTTACCGCTTCTTCCTGACCCGCTCGTCCGGCGACCTCCTGATGCGCATGGACAGCATGGCGACGGTGCGCGAGATCTTGACCACGAGTACCCTCGCGGCCGCGCTCGACGGTGCCATCGCGACCCTCTACCTGGGCCTGCTCTTCGTCTTCAGCCTGCCGATCGCGCTCATTACCCTGGCTCTCGGCGTCCTGCAGACAGCGGCAGTCGTCCTGGTCAGGCGGAAGAACCAGCGACTGATGTCGCAGAACCTGGAGGCCACGGCCCGGGTGCAGGCCTACGAGTACCAGGTGCTGGCGGGCATCGAGACTTTGAAGACGGCGGGCGCCGAGCAGCGGGCGGTCGAGCGCTGGTCGGACCTCTACGCGGACGAGGTCGAAACCGCGCTCGCGCGCGGCCGGCTCACCGCAGGCCTGGAAGCGGTGTTAGGCACCCTCCATATTGCAGGTCCTCTGTGCGTCCTGGTGGTCGGCGGACTCAGCGTTCTCAACGGTCAGATCTCCCTCGGCACGATGCTCGGGAGCGTCGTGCTGGCCACCGGCTTTCTCGAGCCGCTCGCCATCCTCGCCGAGAGTGGACTGCAGGTTCAGCTCCTCGCGAGCTACATGGAGCGCGTCAACGACGTGCTCGAGATGCCTCGCGAGCAGGAGGGCGACGAGGTGACGCCCGCCGACAAACTGCGGGGCGAGATCCGCGCCGAGCACGTCTCCTTCGCCTACGGGCCGATCTCGCCTCTAGTGGTTCGCGACGTCTCGCTGGCAGTAGAGCCCGGCCAGTACGTCGCCATCGTCGGCCGTTCGGGCTCGGGGAAGTCCACTCTCGCCAGCCTTCTCCTCGGGCTGTATCCCCCGACCGCGGGCATGATCCTGTACGACGGCGTCGACGTGCGCCGGTTCGAGGCCGGCTCGGTGCGCCGCCAGATTGGCATCGTGACGCAGCACCCCTACCTGTTTGCGAGGTCGATCCGCGACAACATCTCGCTGACCAAGCACGACGCGTCGCTCGATGAGGTGAAGAAGGCCGCCCGGCTGGCGGCAATCCATGACGAGATCATGGCGATGCCCATGCGTTACGACACGGTGCTGGCCGGGGGCGGCGCCTCGCTGTCGGGCGGCCAGCGTCAGCGAATCGCGCTCGCCCGGGCGCTCGTCCACAAGCCGCGCATCCTTCTGCTCGACGAGGCGACCAGCGCCATGGACAGCATCACCGAGCGGACCATCTACGCCAACCTGGCCGGCCTCAACTGCACGGCGATCGTGATCGCCCACCGCTTGAGCACGGTCGCCGGCGCCGACCGCATCTTCGTCATGGAGGACGGACGGATCGTCGAGCAGGGCACCCACAGCGAGCTCATGGAGCGCCAGGGACGCTACCGGCGGATGGTCACGCTGCAGCAGAGCTGATGATCGGAGCCCGGGCCGGGACAGAAATCCGTACGGGCCGCCTCCGGCGCACCCCCTCGCGGCTCGACGCGACGCGTCGCGCCCCCCTCAAGTGGGGGAGGCGGCCTTTGGGAGCGTAGGTTTACGCTTACGTGCGGGGACAGCGCCTAGGGTCGGGGGTATCTGGTGTCAGACCGGTCGATTGGTCGCGCCGTCGTAACCGGTGCCGCAGGATTCATCGGCTCGCATCTGACGGAAGCGCTGCTCGAGCGCGGCTGTCGGGTCCTGGGCATCGACTGTTTCAGCCCGTACTACCCGCCAGTGTTGAAGCACGGGAACCTGACAAGGATCGCGTCTCACCCGCGGTTCGAGTTGCTGAGCGGGGACGTCAACGAGCTCGACCTCGAGGAGGTTGTCCGCCCTGGAGACGTCGTGTTCCATCTCGCCGGGCAGCCGGGCGTGCGTGCGAGCTGGGGGCCGGCGTTCGCCGACTACTCGCGAAACAATCTTGACGCTACCCACAGTCTTCTCGAGGCCGCCCGCCGGCACGCGGTGGCACGCGTCATCCTCGCGTCATCCTCGTCCGTCTATGGCGATGCGCCACTGCCGATGGTCGAGGACGGACCCGTGCAGCCGGTTTCCCCGTATGGACTGACGAAGCTGGCCGCCGAGCAGCTGGCGCTCCTCTACGGCAGGAGCTTCGGCGTCGAGGTGGTGCCGCTGCGGTTCTTCACCGTCTACGGACCCCGGCAACGACCCGACATGGCGTTCAGCCTCTTCATCGAAGCGATCCTTGCCCGCCATTCGGTACCTGTCCACGGGAGCGGCGAGCAGGTCCGCGACTTCACGTACGTCGCCGACGTGGTCCAAGCCCTGCTCGCCGCGGCCGAGCGCGCCGCGCCTGGAGAGCCGATCAATGTCGGCGGTGGCTCGCCGGTCTCCGTGCTCCAGACGATCGCCATTCTCGAGAACCTGCTCGGACGTCACGCCGAGTTGGAGTACACCCCTTCCGCTGCGGGCGACACCCGCGACACCCTCGCCGACTACTCGCGCCTCGACGCCCTCGGAGTGGTTCCACACACTGGCATCGAGGACGGCCTTCGCCGGCAAGTCGAGTGGCGGCTCGAGAGCCAGCCTCTGCCAAGGGTGCGTGGCGCCAGGCCGGTCGGGCGGGACGACGTTCCTCCCACATATCTCCTCTACTCGCACGACACCTACGGGCTCGGGCATCTGCGCCGCAACACCGCCATTGCACGCGCCGTTGTCAGCGCTCGCGAGCACGTGCGCGTCGTCCTGATCACTGGTTCCCCGGTCGCCGCCGGATGGCCGCTGCCGCCCGGAGTCGAGATCATCCAGCTACCACCGGCCGTGAAGGTCGGGGCGGAGAGCTACCGGCCGGTTGACAACCGCTCCATGGCCGGACTGCTCGCTGAGCGAGCCGGCATCATCTCCTCGGCGCTGATCAGGCTCCGGCCCGATGCGTTCTTGGTAGATCACTCCCCACTTGGTCTGAAGGGTGAACTCCGCCTGGTGCTCGAGCTTGCCCGGGGGCACCTCCCGGAGACACGTGTGCTGCTCGGTCTTCGGGACATACTCGATGAGCCCGCCGAGGTGCGGCGGGTCTGGGCTGAGCAGCGGGTCCTGGACTGGATCGAGAACTGCTACGACCACGTCCTCGTCTACGGCTTGCGCGAGCTGTTCGACGTCGGCGATGCGTACGGCTTCAATGCCGAGGTCGCTGCGCGGACCCGATATACGGGCTATGTAAACAAGGACGCGGGACTCGAGCCCGTGATCGAGGGTACCCAGGCGTGGCAGCACGCGCGGCGCCCGGGCGATCGCCGGATCCTGGTCACCGGAGGCGGCGGCGGCGATGCCGCGCCGTTGTTCTTGGCCTTCCTCGAGGCATGGCCCCGAATCAAGTCGCAGCTGCCCGCTCGGGCGCTGATGGTGACCGGGCCGCTCATGAACGAGGAGACGAGGAGCCAGCTGGAGGCCGCGGTCGGCGAACAGACGGGCGTCCAGCTCGTTCACTCCTCCAAGAGCATGCTGAGGCTCGTCGAGGCCGCCGACCTCGTCGTCTCCATGGGCGGTTACAACAGCGTCGTCGAGGCGGTCGCCGCTCGCAAGCGGCTCGTCATCTGCCCCCGCGTCCGGCCCCGCCGGGAACAGCTGATTCGCGGCCAGATCTTCGCCAGACTTGGCCTTGCCGCCTGTGTTGACCCGGACGAGCTCGGCCCTGCCGGCCTCGCCCAGCCCGTCACTGCGGCCATCGCCACACCCACGCCGCCGCCGGAGGCCTGGGCGAAGGTCGACCTACGCGGTGGGGAGCGCACCGCCGCCAGTCTCATCTGGCCGGCAGAGGCGCTGAAGGCGGGATGAGTGAATCGCCGAATTGCGTACTGCGCCGTGGAAGGATCGCCTACCTCCTGAAGCGCTTTCCACGACTCTCCGAAACGTTCGTCCTTAACGAGATTCTTGAGCTGCGGCGGCAGGGGATGGACGTCATGGTGTATGCACTCATGGACCCGGCGGAGGGCAGAGCGCACCCGGAAGCGCTGGCCCTCAGTCCCGAGGTCGTCTACCTGCATTCCCCGAATAGACGCGTCCGCTCCTGGTGGCGGCTGGTGGACGGGTCCGCCCGCCAGGCGGCGTCGCGTCCGCGGAACGCCCTCCGCGTGGCATGGACGCTGCTCAGCGCGTACCGGTCCTCGATCTCCTTCCGGCATGCCATCGAGGGGCTGTGGCTGGCGCAGGATCTGAGTCGACGGGGCGTGACCCATCTCCACGCGCACTTCGCGCACAGTCCCGCAGCCGTCGCCCATTTCGCGCGACTCGGCGGAGGGCCGGCCTTCAGCTTCACCGCGCATGCCAAGGATCTCTTCACGACGGAGCCTGCCGACCTGCGCCGCCAGGCTCGCGCGGCGGAGTTCGTTGTGACCTGCACCGGTTACAACGCGCGGTACCTGCGCACGGTGCTCGAGCGGGACATCACGACACCGCTCCATGTCGCCCACCACGGCGTCGACCTGGATCTCTTCAACCCGGCTGAGCGCCGTCCGCAGCCGGGTTTGGTCCTCTCTGTCGGGCGCCTGGTACCCAAAAAGGGTCTGCCTGTGCTGCTCGCCGCGATCGGGATGCTCCTCGACGCCGGCATCAGCTGCCGCCTCGAGGTGTACGGCGGGGGTCCGGAAAAGGAGGCGCTCCGCCTCCAGGCGCGCTCGGGTGGGTACGAAAGCCGCGTCATCCTGCGTGGGGCCCGCGTCCATCCTGAGATCGTTGCCGCCTATCGGGAAGCGGCGGTATTCGCGCTCACCCCGGTAGTGAACGCCGACGGAGATCGCGATGGGATCCCCAACGTGCTGATCGAAGCCATGGCGTCGGGTGTTCCAGTCGTGTCCTCTGCGGTCTCCGGCATTCCAGAGCTCATCACCGACGGCGTCGATGGGTTCCTGGTGCCACCTGGAGACCCGGAGGCGCTCGCAGCGGCGTTGAAGAGGCTGCTTGGGGATCCTTCCCTGGCAAGGCGTATCGGAGAAGCAGGGCGGCGGACGGCCGAGGCGCGATTCGGGCTCCGCGAGAGCGTGGCCAGGCTGCGATGGCTCTTCGCGAGCGCCCACGGTAATGAGGCCGGCGAGGTCCGGCCGGCATGAGGATTGCCTACGTCTGCTCGGATCGCGGCATCCCCCTACGAGGCGTGAAGGGAGCATCGGCGCATTTGCGCTCGCTGTCCGCCGCCCTTTCTCGGCGCGGCCATGAGGTCGTCATCGCCTGCCGCCGAATCGAAGGGCCCAACCCGCTCCCCGCCGGCGTGTCCGCGGTGGAGCTTCACCGGGATGCAACGGCAGGTCAGCTCGCGGAACTCTTCGTCAAGTGCCGAACCGAGGCCGTGGTCGAGCGATATTCGCTCGGCGGCGGGGGTGCCCTCGCGGCAGCAGCCGAGCTTGCTCTGCCCTACCTGCTGGAGGTGAACGCTCCACTCGCCGATGAGGCCGTTCGATACCGAGGGCTCGAAGACGCCGATCTGTGGCGCCGGCGCGAAGCTGACCTCTTCGCAGCGGCCGGCCGCATCCTCGCCGTCTCCAGTGCAATCCGCGACCACGTCGTCGGCGCCGGAGCGGCGCCGGCCAAGGTGGCCGTCGTCCCAAACGGCGTCGACCTGGCGGCCTTCGCCGGCAGCCATGGTGAGGACGTGCGCTCGCGGTTGGGCCTGGCCGGCCGCTTCGTGGTCGGCTTCACCGGCAGCCTCAAGGCCTGGCATGGCGTCGATGTACTCCTGCGCGCCTTCGCCGGCCTGGCCGGCAGCGCGTTCCTTGTCATCGTCGGCGACGGCCCCGAGCGAGACTGGCTTGAGGAACTCGCCGGCTCGCTTGGCATCCGCGAACGGACTGCCTTCGTCGGAGCCGTTCCGCACAGCGAGGTGCCGAGCTGGCTTCGCGCGATGGACGTTGGAGTAGCGCCCTACGTGCGTCAGGCATCGTTCTACTTCTCGCCGCTGAAGATCGCCGAATACCTCGCAGCCGGGCTTCCCGTCGTGGCCAGCCACCAGGGCGACATCCGGGAGCTGGTCGGGGGCGCCGGCGTCCTCGTCCCGCCCGACGACGCGCTGGTGCTGCGAGACGCCCTGGAACGTCTTCAGCGTGACGCCGCCCTTCGCGCTCGTCTCGGCGCCGCCGCCCGGGAACGGGCCCAGAGCCTCGACTGGGACGTTGTCGCCCTCCGGGTCGAGGAACTCCTGATGACGCGCAGGGTCGTCGCGTGATGGTGCTAGCGCGACTCCTGCGCCCCTATGTCCGGCCTCATCTCCGACCGTTGTTGGTCGCGTTGCTGGCGATGATGGGCGAGATCGCCGCGGACCTCGCAGCACCGGTTCCGTTCCAGCGGATGGTCGATCTCGTGGTCAAGGTCGGGAAGCTCAGCCAAGGCTCGGGGTCGCCCATCGAACTGAGCGCGGCCACGATCACGACATTGGGATTTCTCGCCACCGCCTTCGTCGCGATCGCGCTGTTCGACGGCATCTTCACTTACCTCGACCTGCGTGGGATGGGTCGGGTCGCCCAGCTGACGACCACCGATCTGAGACGGGCCCTGTTCGACCACATCCAGCGGCTGTCCCTTGCCTTCCACCAGGACCGGGAGACACGCCTTGGCGAGCTGCAGGCGCGCCTCAGCGGCGACGTGTCGAATCTCCAGGACCTGATCGCTTATCACCTCGCTGGCACTTTCACAAACGGCGCGACCGCTGTGCTGATGCTCCTCCTGCTGCTGGTGCTCGATCTGCGGCTCGGGCTCATCGCTGTCGTCGCCGCCGTCCCGGTCTACCTGGTCTCCAGCCACTACCGGACGCGCCTGCGGAAGGCGGTGAAGGAGTCCAGGCGCGAGGAGGGCGAGGTCAGTGCGGTGCTCTCGGAATCCCTCTCGGCGGCGCGGCTGGTACAGGTCCTCGCACGCGAGGACCAGGAGCTGGATCGCCTCATCAGCGCGACCGCGCGTGGGCTGACCTTCAGTCTCAGAGCGTCCGACCTCCAGGCCCGGCTCGACCCCATGCTGACGCTTTCAACATCGGCTCTGACCGCCCTGATTCTTCTGATCGCGGCCATCATGGTGCTGCGGCACGACCTGACGGTGGGGCAGCTGACCCTGGTGCTCGCGTACACGAGGGGCAGCTTTTCCGCCATACGGCAGCTGTCCAAAGTTCAGGTGCAGACTCAGAAGGCGGTCGTCTCCGCAGAGCGCTTGACCGACACGTTTGGGCGTGAACCGAGCGTCCGCGAACCCGAGCACCCGGCGCCTCTCCCGCCCGGCCCGCTGTCCGTCCACTTCGAGAACGTCACCTTCGGCTACAGCGAGAAGCGGTCTCAGCTGAAGGACGTCAGCTGGTTCGTTCCGCCGGGCAAGACCGTCGCACTGGTGGGACCGACCGGCGCCGGCAAGACAACACTCCTATCACTGCTCCCACGGCTCTACGACCCGCGGTCGGGAACCGTTCGGGTGGGAGGGGTTGACGTGTCGCACGTGGGACTGCGCGAGCTCAGGAGCCGCGTGACCCTGGTGTTGCAGGAGAGCCTTCTGTTCCGGGACACGATTTACAACAACATCGCTTACGGGCGCCCGGAAGCGCGCCAGGCAGAGGTATTGGAAGCGGCTCACGCCGCCGGCGTCTTCACCTTCGCCGAACAGCTGGAGGCCGGCATCGACACCGTCGTGAGCGAGCGAGGGAACACCTTGTCGGGCGGGCAGAAGCAGTGCGTGGCGATTGCCCGGGCCTTCCTCCGCGATACCCCCGTGATCCTGATGGACGAGCCGACCAGCAGCCTCGATGCAGCCACGGAGAAGCTCGTGGTCGACGGGATACAGCGGCTCGTCCAGGGGCGTACGGCGATCATCATCGCTCACCGCTTCTCCACGATCCGTCACGCTGATCTCGTCGGCGTGCTCAAAGACGGTCACCTCGTCCAGTTCGGTCCCCCAGCCGAACTGCTCCGGCGCGACGGCACATTCGCCGTCTACGCCGAGCCTCAGGGCGTCCTCTAGCCTGCTCGGGGCGGGCTGGGACCCTCAGGCCCCGGCCCTTCGCAGAGCTGGCTCACTCCTCCTTGCCCGCCTCCACCTTCGACCGCCGCCCGATCTCCTCGACAACCGTCGGGTCGGCCAGTGTCGTCGTATCGCCCAGCGGCCGGTTCTCGGCGACGTCGCGCAGAAGACGCCGCATGATCTTGCCGGATCGGGTCTTGGGCAGCTCAGGCGTGAAGACGATGTTCGCCGGCGCCGCGAACTTGCCGATCTTGCGGCCCACGTGGTCGCGTAGCTCGCGGAGCATCTCGGGCGAGCCCTCCTGGCCGCCCTTCAGCGTGACGAAGGCCACGATCGCCTGACCCGTGGTCGGGTCGGCGCGACCCGCCACCGCCGCCTCGGCCACCTTCGGGTGGTCCACGAGCGCGCTCTCGACCTCGATCGTCGAGATGCGGTGTCCGGACACGTTCATGACGTCGTCGACGCGGCCGAGCAGCCAGAAGTCGCCGTCCTCGTCCACGCGCGCACCGTCGCCCACGAAGTAGGTGTCCTTGTACTTGGACCAGTAGGTCTGCACGTAGCGGTCGGGATCCTTGTAGATGCCGCGCAGCATCGCCGGCCATGGCCGCCTGAGCACCAGGTAACCCCCACCGCCCGGAGGGACGGTCTCGCCCTTTTCGTCGTAGACGGCGGCGTCGACGCCCGGGAAAGGCTGGGTGGCGGAGCCCGGCTTCAGGGTGGTGACGCCCGGCAGCGGCGTGATCATGATCATGCCCGTCTCCGTCTGCCACCAGGTGTCGACGATCGGGCAGCGCCCGCCGCCGATGTGCTCGTGGTACCAGACCCAGGCCTCCGGGTTGATCG
>CAZXGB010000060.1:0-15120 GCA_964640005.1 uncultured Actinomycetes bacterium
CTTCGACGAAGTCGATGCTGGCCGCCATCTGGTCAAGACCGACCGGCCAGTAGACCGGCTCCATCATGTCGCCGAAGGCGTTCTTCAACGACTTGATCGAGCCCGCGGGACCGACGATCGTCAGACGGGCTCCTTCTACGAAAGCAGGGGCGAAGAACGGAAATCCCTGGATGTGATCCCAGTGCGTGTGCGTGATCAGCAGATGGAGGTTGAGCGGGCCGTTCTTGGCCAGCGTCGCCCCGAGCTCGACGATTCCGGATCCGCTGTCGATGATGACGAGCTCGCCACGGCTGTCGCGAACCTCGACGCAGGTCGTGTTGCCGCCATAGCGCAGAGTGCGCCGGCCTGGCGCCGGCCGGGTTCCGCGCGTGCCCCAAAACCGAATCTTCAATGCTGCACCGCTCGCATGCGCGCGCAACTGTAACCGGAACAATCCGCGCATAGACCCACGTCTGCGCAACTCCTGGGAGACGCGCAGGGTGGGCGTTTTGCCCACAGCGGCACGCGTTGGAGCGACGCTGGCGCGTGCGGGCGCCACGGATGCCCGCGAGTTCGGGCTACTGGGAGTGGGCGGCGGACCAGCGCCCGAGCGCGGCCGCCTCGCGGGTGACCGCGCGTGCGCGGGCGGCGACCCGCCGGGGATGCGGCGCCCCTTCGAGGTCGCGCATCGCCAGCGACCGCTCGGCGCCCCAGGGTGCCGCGTGGTCGCCGGCCGCCACCCGGCGGCCGACGGTCGCGTGTGCCTCACGAAATGGAGTGCCTTCGGCGACCATCTGCTCCGCGGTGTCGGTGGCGTAGAGGTCCGGGTCGGCGAGCGCCGACTCCAGGCGGTCACGCGCGAACTCCAGGCGCTCGACCATCAGGCGTGCCGCCTCCAGGCACTCGATCGCGTTCTGGACGCCGGCGAAGAGCGCCACCTTGTCCTCCTGCAGATCTCTGTCGTAGGCCAGCGGCAGGCCTTTGAGCACCGTGGCGAGGGACATCAATGCGCCCAGGGAGCGCCCGCTGCGGCCTCGGATCAGCTCGGCTATATCCGGGTTCTTCTTCTGGGGCATGATGCTCGACCCGGTCGAGATCTCGTCCGCCAGCCGCACGAACCCGAACTCAGCCGACGCCCAGAGCACGACGTCCTCGCCGAGCCGCGAGAGGTGGAGGGCGATGGAAGCGCAGGCGTAAAGCAGGTCGAGTGCGAAGTCGCGGTCGGCGACCGCATCCATCGAGTTCCACGTGAGCCGCGAGAAGCCGAGCTCGCGAGCCGCCACCTCACGGTGGAGGGCCAGCGTAG
The DNA here is from genome assembly GCA_964640005.1 of uncultured Actinomycetes bacterium. Classification (GTDB taxonomy): domain Bacteria; phylum Chloroflexota; class Dormibacteria; order Dormibacterales; family Dormibacteraceae; genus CAZHAC01. The sequence goes on from CAZXGB010000060.1 coordinate 1,286, forward strand.
ATCCGGCGAGCGCTCCCGAACCGAGCGGCATCGCGTCCGCGGCCTCGTAAGCGTGCTGAGCCCGCCGGGCGTCGCGCAACAGCGGCTCCGCGTGGGCGAGCAGATGGTGGCCGACGGTCACCGGTTGGGCACGCTGCAGGTGCGTGTAGCCGGGCATCGGCCAGCCGGCGTGTCGATGGGCCTGCGAAGCCAGGGCGTCGACCAGTTTGCCGATCTCCGCCACGACTGCGGCGGCCGCGGACCGGCAGTAGAGCCGGAGGTCGAGGGCCACCTGGTCATTGCGGGAGCGGCCGGCGTGAAGGCGCGCGCCAGCGTCCGGCGCCAGCTCGGTCAGCCGCCGCTCGATGGCTGTGTGGATGTCCTCGTCGCTCGGCTTGAACTGGAAGCGGCCGCTGTCCAGCTCACGCTTGACCTGCGCCAGGCCCTTCTCGATCGCGCGCAGCTGCCCGCGGGACAACAGCCCAGCCGCCAGCAGGCCGCGAGCATGCGCGATGGACCCGGCGATGTCGTAGGGATAGAGCTCGTAGTCCAGCTCGAGCGAGGCCTGGAATGCCTCCAGCTCGGGCAGCAGGCCCTTCTTGAATCTCCCCTCCCAGAGCTTGCCGCGAAGGACGCCGGCGCTCTTCGCGGACCCCGATGCCTTTTCGGGCGCCCGCGAGCCCTTAGGAGTTGTCACCGGCCGTCAGCCGCTTCACGTCCTTGCCGACCAGCTTCGAGAGGTCGAGCGAGTGAAGCTGGCCCTGTACCTCCGACGCGGTCCGCACGCCCATCCCCCAAAGCTTGATGAAGCCGGCCGCCGCCGACTGGTCGAACTGGTCGCCGCGGCCGTAGGTGGCGAGCTCCATGCGGTAGAGCTGCTCCGGCGCTTTGCGCCCGACAACGCGTGAGGTGCCCTTGTAGAGCTTGAGCCTGACCTCGCCGTTCAGGTGCTGCTGGGTATGGGCAACGAATGCGTAGAGTGCCTCGCGGAGGGGGCTGAACCAGAGGCCGTCATACGTCATCTGGGCCCACTGAGCCGCCACGGTCTCCTTGAAGCGGGCGACGTCCTTGGTCAGGACGATGTCCTCGAGCGCCTGGTGGGCCTGGAGCAGGATGACCGCCGCCGGCGCCTCGTAGACCTCGCGGGACTTGATCCCGACCAGGCGATTCTCGAGGTGGTCGATCCTCCCAACGCCGTTGTCGCCGCCCAGCTTGTTGAGCCGCTCGACGAGCGTGACCGCGTCCATCTCCTCGCCGTCCAGCGAAACGGGGATGCCCTTTTTGAACCCGATCTCGACGTAGGCGGGCTCGTCCGGACAGCTGCGCGCGTCTCGCGTCCACTCCCAGACGTCGTCCGGTGGCTCCGCCCACGGGTCCTCGAGGATGCCGGCCTCGATCGACCGGCCCCAGAGGTTCTCGTCGGTCGAGTAGGGCGACTCCACCGTCGCCGGCACGGGGATCCCGTGCTCGCGCGCGTACTCGATCTCGTCCTCGCGGTTCATCCCCCACTCGCGCACCGGCGCGACGACCCTCAGCTCGGGCGCCAGCGCCGCCGTGGCGACGTCGAAGCGGACCTGGTCGTTGCCCTTGCCCGTGCATCCGTGTGCGATCGCGACCGCGCCCTCCTGGCGCGCGATCTGGACCAGCAGCGCCGCGATCAGCGGCCGGCCGATCGCGGTCGCCAACGGGTACTCCTTCTCGTAGACCGCACCCGTCTGGAGCGATGGCCAGACGAAGGATTCGATGAACTGGCGCTTGCCATCCACGACATAGGCGGCCGAGGCGCCGACCTTCAGCGCGCGCTCCTGGATCGCGTCCAGGTCCTTCTTCTCGCCGAGGTCGATGGTCAGCGCGACCACGTCATAACCCTGGTCTTTGAGCCACCGAATCGCCACCGAGGTGTCGAGCCCGCCCGAGTAGGCGAGGACAAGCTTCTCCCGGTCAGCCAACGAGCAACCTCCTGAGTGGGCCGGCCGCCTCCTGATCGGAGAGGACGGCGATGATGGTGTCGTCGCCCGCCACGGTTCCCACGACTCCCTGGAGGCGGGCCCGGTCGATGTTGTAGGCGACGAGGTTGGCGGTGCCGGGGCCCGTATGGATCACTGCCAGAAACTCGACCACGGTCATGTCGCGGACGTGCTCGCGCATGGTGGCGAGGGCCGCTTCCGAAACGGCGGCAGGGCCGCTGTCCGGCCGGTAGCCCTCGGGCGTCCGGACAAGCCGCAGCTCCTGGATGTCGCGCGAGACTGTGGCCTGCGTCGTTGCCAGCCCGAGCTGCGCGAGCGCCTCGGCCAGCTCCTGCTGGGTGTGCACGGGCTCGCGCTGAACGAGGTCGAGGATCGCCGCGTGCCGCCTGGATTTGGCGTCAGTCACCGCTCGCCTTTTTCAGCCGGGCCACCGCCTCGTCGACCTCGGCCGCCGTGAGGATCAGCGGTGGCACCAGGCGCAGCGTGTGATCGTCGACCGCGTTCACGATCAGGCCCTCCGAGAGCGCCCGCGACTGGACTTCCCTGGCCTTGGGCTGCTCGAAGACCACCGCCTGCATCAACCCCCGGCCGCGCACCTCGCGCAGCCCGGGCAGCTCGCCCAGCCGCTCGCCCAGGTACTCGCCGATCTCGGCCGCGTGCTGGACCAGGTCCTCCTGCTCGATCGTGGCCAGAGTGGCCAGCGCGGCCGCACAGGCCAGCGGGTTGCCGCCGAAGGTGCTGCCGTGGTCTCCAGGTTCGAAGACGTCGGCGCGTGGCGCAGCCAGGCAGGCGCCGATCGGGACCCCGCCGCCGAGGCCCTTGGCCAGCGTCATGACATCGGGCGTGACACCCTCGTGCTGGTGCGCGAACCAGCGGCCGGTGCGGCCAAGGCCGGTCTGGATCTCGTCGAAGATGAGCAGCAGGTTCTGCTCGTCGCACCAGCGCCGCAGGCCCTGCAGGTATCCGGCGGGCGGGACTATCACGCCCGATTCCCCCATGATCGGCTCGACCATCAGGGCCGCCGTCTTCTCGGTCGTCGCTCCCCGCAGCGCCTCGAGGTCGCCATAGGGAACGTGCGGGAAGCCCTCGGGCAGGGGCGCGAAGGGCTCGCTGTACTTTGGTGTGCCGGTGGCGGTGACGGTCGCCAGAGTCCGGCCGTGGAATGCGCGGTCGCAGGTGATCACCTCGTAAGCGCCCGCGCGGTTCGCCCGACCCCACTTGCGCGCGATCTTGATGGCGGCCTCGTTGGCCTCGGCACCGCTGTTGCAGAAGAAGACGCGTGATGGAAACGAGAGCTCGACCAGCCGCTTCGCCAGCTCCACCTGAGGGACCGAGTAGTACAGGTTGGAGGTGTGGATCAGGCGGTGAGCCTGGCGGTCGACCGCCTCGGCGACCGCCGGGTGAGCGTGGCCGAGCAGATTGACGGCGATACCGCCCACGAGGTCCAGGTACTCCTTGCCCTGGTCGTCCTTGACCGTGGCGCCGCGGCCTTCGGTGAGCACCACCGGCAGGCGCTTGAAGGTGCCCATCAGGTACCGATGCTCGTCGGCAATGACCTGGTCGTGCTCGGTCATGGCGTCACCATCGTGCCGATGCCGGCCTCGGTGAAGAGCTCGAGGAGCAGGGCATGCGGGGTGCGCCCGTCGATGATGTGGGCGTAGGGCACGGCGTCCAGCGAGCGGACGGCGGCCTCCAGCTTCGGGATCATTCCGCCGTCGGCCTCCCCGCTGCCGATCATCCCCACCGCGCGCGTCCGGTCCAGCTCGCTGATCACGTTCCCCGACGCGTCCTCGACGCCGTCGACGTCGGTCAGCAGGATCAGCTTCGAGGCGCCCAGCGCGACCGCCAGCTCAGCGGCCACGGTGTCCGCGTTGATGTTGTAGGCGTGGCCGTCGTAGCCGAGGCCGATGGACGCGATCACCGGGACGTAGCCGCGGTTGAGGAGTGCGTCGATGGGCTCCGGGTTGATCTGGACGACGCGGCCGACGAAGCCCAGCTCCTGGTCGTGAGCCTCGGCGATGATGCTCGGGCCGTCCTCCCCGCTCATCCCGACGGCCTGGCCGCCGAGCCGGTTCAGCGTCGCCACGAGGTCCGGGTTGATCTTGCCGGTGAGCACCATCTTCACGACCTCCATGGTCTCGGCGTCGGTCACGCGGAGGCCACGCTTGAACTCGGCCTGGAGGCCGAGCCGGTTGCTCAAGGAGGTGATCTCGGCGCCGCCGCCGTGCACGAGCACGGGCAGCATGCCGACGTAGCGCAGCAGCACGACGTCGAGCAGCGTGTCCTCCTTTTGCTCCTCGATCGCCCTGCCACCGACCTTGATCACGATCTTCTGGCCGTGGAAGCGCTTTATGTAGGGCAGAGCCTCGACGAGGACGCGGGCTCGTTCTTCGTGGCTGATCTCAGGTCGTGTACTCGGCATTTATCCTCACGTACTCCGCTGAAAGGTCGCACCCCCAGGCCTCGGCGGTTCCCTCGCCGATGCCCAGACAGGCGCGGATCTCGATCTCGGGCTGTTCGAAGCCTTCGCGGACCTGGTCGAGGTCGGCCTCGACGCCGGCCCCCTTGTCGAACACGGTGACGCCGGCGACCTCCACGGTGAGCCTGTCGATGGCAAGTTCGCTCCCGCTGTAGCCGAGTGCGCACACGATGCGGCCCCAGTTGGGATCGCCGCCGTGGATGGCGGTCTTGACGAGGCTGCTGGAGGCCACGGCGCGGGCGGCCAGCCGCGCCTGAACGTCGTCCGGCGCGCCCTCAATCCGGACAGTGATCAGCTTGGTGGCCCCTTCGCCATCCTGCGCGATCTTGCGTGCCAGCCGCCGCGAGACGTCGACCAGCGCCTCCTCGAGCAGTGCCGCCTCGGGAGTGCCGGCCTTGATGGCCTCGTTGCCCGCGGCGCCGTTGGCGAGCAGGAGGAACGTATCGTTCGTCGAGCTGTCCCCGTCGACCGTGACCTGGTTGAAGCTGCGGTCGCCTACCCGCTTGACCATCGACGCCATGAGGCCCGGCTCCACCGCGGCATCGGTCACGACGAAGGCGAGCATGGTAGCCATGTTGGGGTGGATCATCCCGGCGCCCTTGCACATCCCGCCCACGCGTACTGGGGCGCCCGCGATCGCAACCTCCAGCTCGGCTGTCTTGTTGACCGTGTCCGTGGTCATGATGGCTCGCGAGGCGGCCTCGCCTCCCTCGTCCGAGAGCCCCGAACTGGCGTCGCGAATCCCCTGCTTGATCGCGTCCATCGGCAGATAGCGCCCGATCACGCCGGTCGAGCAGACCAGCACTTGCGGTGGGTCGAGGTCGAGCCGGTCGGCGGTCAGCTTTGCGGTCTGGAGGGCGTCGCGGAAGCCCTGAGCCCCGGTGCAGGCGTTGGCGTTGCCGCTGTTGACCGTGATCGCACGCACCCGGTTCTGCTGCAGATGAAGCTGGTCGATGATCACCGACGCACTCTTCACCTTGTTGGTCGTGAAGATGCCCCCGGCGTCGCAGGGCAGGTCGCTGAAGATGACCGCCAGGTCGTCCTTTTGGTCGCTCGGTATTGCAGAGGCGCCGGCCGTGAAGGCCTTGATTCCGCACGCAGAGGTCCCGGCCCGGTAGCCCCGCGGGTAGGTGACGCCTATGGCCACTGCAGCGGTACCTCGAGGCCGGCGGTGCGGGGCAAACCGAAAGCGATGTTGAAGCACTCGACGCCCTGACCGGAGGCGCCCTTGACCAGGTTGTCGAGCGCGCCAGTGACGATGGCCTTGCCGTCCTGGACCGCGGTGCTCAGCAGGCAGAGGTTGGTGTGGCTGGCGAGCTTGGTGGCCGGCGTCGCGGCAATGACCTTGGTGAAGGGCTCGCCCCGATAGAACTCGACGTAGGCCTCGGCCAGCTCCGCGGCGCTGCCGTTGAGGTCGAAGTAGCAGGTGGCGAGGATGCCGCGCACCATCGGGACCAGGTGGGGCACGAACGTGATGCGGGGCGCGCTGCGGTCCGCGGACAGCGCCGCCAGCTCCTGGACCAGCTCGGGCAGGTGCCGGTGGCCGCCGATCGCGTACGCGTGAACGCTCTCATCGACCTCGCTGAAGTGCGTGCCGAGCGTGGTGCCGCGACCGGCGCCCGAGACGCCCGACTTGGCGTCGACGACGACGTCGGAGCCGACCAGGCCAGCCTGGACAGCGGGGGCCAGGGAAAGGATCGAGCAGGTCGAGTAGCAGCCCGGGCAGGCAATCAGCTGGGCATCGCGGATCTCGTCCTCGTGCAGCTCGGGCAGGCCGACCACCGCCTGGCCGAGCAGCTCGGGAGCCGGGTGCTCCTGCTTGTACCAGCGCGGGTACTCGGCGGCGTCCTTGAGCCGGAAGTCGGCGCTCATGTCGATCACCCGGGCGCCCTCGGCGAACCACTCCTTGATTCGCGCCGCGCCCTCGTTGTGGGGCAGACAGCTGAAGATCACGTCGACCTCGGTCGGGTCGACATCCTCCATGAACCGGCCCTCCAGCTCCAGGAGCGGAAAGACCTCCTGGTACGGCTTGCCCGCGTTGGAGCGGCTCGTCAGCTGGGCCAGCTGGACGTTGGGGTGGCGAGCCAGCAGGTTGACCGCCGTCATGCCGGCGTAGCCGTTGGCGCCGGCCACGGCAGCTCTCACTCGGGAGGTCATTGCATAAGTATACGGACTATCTGCATAAGAATTCGGGCGCAGCCCATGGAGAAATCACCCACCCACCAAAAACCCGCCCGCCCCGAGGGGGACCGTCCCAGGGTAGGGCGCGTGTCAACAGTGGTTGTGAAGGCGCGCCTCGAGGTTACACGCCTGCGGAGTTCCCGCAGGACCAGCACCACTGGCCGGGTGCATACAGCGGGCCCGAATCAGAGCCCCTTTACGGGCTCTCTGCGCACGGCGGGCCACAAAGCGTGAATTGGGTTCGGCTAGGGCTGGTTGAAGAAGCACGAGTGGGCGCCGGTGTGGCAGGCCGGACCGTGGGGGCGCACCTTCAGGAGCACCGTGTCGAGGTCGCAGTCCAGGCGCACCTCGACGACGTCCATGTAGTTGCCCGACGTCGAACCCTTCTCCCACAGCCCGCGCGTGCGGGAGTGGAACCAGGCACGGCCGCTCTCACGCGTGCGCGCCCACGCCTCCTCATCCATATAGGCGACCATCAGCACCTCACCCGTCGAGGCGTCCTGGGCCACCGCGGGGACGAGCCCCTTCGAGAAGTCCGGGCTCATCTCCGCACCTCCAATCCCCAGCCCGCGAGGTCCTCCTTGACCTGCGCGATCCGCATCTCACCGAAGTGAAAGACCGACGCCGCCAGCGCCGCCTCCGCCCCGCCCTCCGTCAGCGCCTGGTACATGTGCCGGGCGCTCCCCGCCCCGCCCGAGGCGACGACGGGCAGCCGGACGGCCCCGCTGATGGCGCTCGTCAGCTCCAGTTCGTAGCCGTCCTGGGTGCCGTCGCGGTCCATCGAGGTGAGCAGGATCTCGCCGGCGCCCAGCCGCTCGCCCTCCGCCGCCCACTCGACGGCGTCGCGCCCGGTCGCGCGCCGGCCGCCGTGCGAGAAGACCTCCCAGCCGCCTTCTTCGCGCCGGCGGGCGTCGATCGCGAGCACCACGCACTGGGAGCCGAAGATTTCGGCGCAGCGGCTGATCAGCGTCGGGTCGGCGAGCGCGGCGCTGTTGACCGAGACCTTATCGGCGCCATGGCTGAGCAGCTCCTGCATGTCTTCGACCGAACGCACTCCACCGCCGACGGTGAGCGGGATGAAGACCTGGTCGGCGGTGCGGGCGACGACGTCGAGCAGGATCTTCCGCTCGTCGCTGGAGGCCGTGATGTCGAGGAAGACGAGCTCGTCGGCGCCTTCGCGGTCATAGAAGGCGGCCAGCTCGACCGGGTCGCCCGCATCCCGGAGCTCCACAAAGCGGACGCCCTTTACGACCCGACCGGCGGTGACGTCGAGGCAGGGGATGATCCGCTTAGCCGGCACCGCAGAGGTCCAGGAAGTTGCGGTAGACGCGAAGCCCGTCGGCCCCGCTCTTCTCGGGGTGGAACTGAGTGCCCATGACGTTGAGGCGCGCCGCGGCGGCCGCCGTCGCATGCTCGGCGGAGGCGACCGCGGCCTTCGGTGAGTCCGGCGTGTAGGAGTGGACGAAGTAGAAGTAGGAACCGTCGCCGATGCCGCTGAAGAGCGGTGAGAAGTCCTGCTGCCGAACCCGGCACCAGCCGATCACGGGCAAGCGCTGGCTCCCCTCGACCTCGACCACCTCCCCCGGCAGCAGCCCCAGCCCCTCGTGGACGCCATGCTCGTGCGAGCGCTCGAACAGCAGCTGGTAGCCGAGGCAGACGCCGAGCAAGGGCCGGCCCTTTCGGGCCTCCTCCACAACCCGGCGGCCGAGGCCGCCCTGTTCGAGCTTCTCGAGCGCGGGCGCGAAGGCCCCCACGCCGGGCAGCACGATACCGTCCGCCCGACCGAGGTCGTCGTGGTCGGCGGTCAGCTTGGGCCGTGCGCCGTTGTGGATCAGCGCCCGCTCGACCGAGCGCAGGTTACCCACGCCGTAGTCGACGATCGCGATCATCCCAGGAGCCCTTTGCTCGACGGTACTCCGGGCCCTCCGCCCAGCTGCATCGCGTGCCGGAGTGCCAGCCCAAGCGCCTTCGACGCGGACTCGGCGATGTGGTGGCGGTTCCGGCCGCGGACCAAATCCACATGGATGGTCGCGCCGAGGTGGATCGAGAAGGCGCGCCACCACTCCTCGAGCGTCTCCGACTCGAGGGTTCCCACCCGGCCCCGGAGGGGCAGGTTGTAGGACAGGTACGGGCGCTTGCCGAGGTCGACCACGACCAGCGCCAGCGATTCGTCGAGCGGAGCGTAGGCGTGCGCGAAGCGGGCGATGCCGGCCCGGTCGCCGAGGGCCTGGGAGAGCGCCTGGCCGGCCACGATTCCCGCGTCCTCCATCAGGTGATGAGGGTCGACCTGCACGTCGCCCTGGCCATGGAGCTCGAGGTCGAAACCCCCGTAGCGGGCCACCTGCTCCAGCATGTGGTCGAGAAAGGGCAGCCCGGTTGCCACTTCGATCCGGGTGCCGCCGGTGTCGAGCGCGACCGAGCAGGCGATCTGCGTCTCCTTGCTCTCGCGGCTCACGCTGCCCTTACGAACCGTCACGCAGTCTCACCTCCACGGCATTGGCGTGGGCCGTCAGGCCCTCCAGGTTGGCCAGGGTCCGGGCCGCCTCCTGCAGGTTTTGGAGGTCGCCCCGCGTAACCGAGGCGACGCTCGACCGCTTGAGGAAGGAATAGACGCCCAGCGGCGAAGAAAAGCGCGCCGAGCCGGACGTGGGCAGGGTGTGGTTGGGACCGATGACGTAATCGCCGAGCGAGACGGCGGCGTTCTCGCCCAGGAAAATCGCGCCCGCGTTGTCGACCAGCGGCAGCCAGCGCTGCGGATCCTCCGTGATGATCTCCAGGTGCTCCGGCCCGAAGTCGTTGGAGATCTGAAAGGCCTGCTCCATGGAGTCGGCCAGGATGATCGCCAGGTGAGCAGCCCCGACGACCTCGGCGCGATCGAGGCGCTTGAGGAGGTCGGAGAACTCCTCCTCCACGGCGTCGGCGAGGGCGGCGGAAGACGTCACCAGCACCGCCCAGGCCAGGGGATCGTGCTCCATCTGGCTCGCGAGGTCGGCGGCCACGTAGTCGGGGCGGGCCGACTCGTCGGCCACCACCAGGATCTCGGTCGGCCCGGCGATGGCGTCCACCCCGACGGTTCCGAAGACCTCCTTCTTGGCCAGCGTCACGTAGATGTTGCCCGGCCCGGCGACGAAGTCGACCCGCGGGATCGACTGCGTACCGAACGCGAGAGCAGCGATCGCCTGCGCGCCACCCACGCGGTAGACCTCGTCCACGCCGGCGATCGCGGCGGCGGCGAGGATCGCCGCCGGGACGGTCCCATCCGTTGCCGGCGGCGTGCAGAGCGCCACCTCCTGGACGCCCGCCACCCGAGCCGGGATGGCGGTCATCAGGACCGTGCTCGGGTAGGAGGCCCGCCCGCCGGGCACGTAGAGGCCCGCGCGGCGGACCGGCCGCGTCAGCATGCGGAGGCCGGGAGGCCCGGAGACGGCGGCGAAGGTCTGCGTCTCGTGGAAGGCGCGTATGCGGCCGGCCGCGAATTCGAGGGCGGCACGCTGCTTGGCGCCCACCCGCCCGAGCGCGGCCTCCATCTCGCCCCGGGCGATCGCGAAGCCCTCCTCCGGTGCCGGCGCCCAGCCGTCGAACCGGCGACCGTAGTCGCGTAGAGCGGGATCACCTTCGGCCGCCACCCGCGCGACGATCTCCTCGACCACCGGCCGCTGCTCGCTGAAGTCCGACAGGTCGAGCCGGCGGCGGCTGAGCGGGCTGTCCAGCCAGTCGGCGACGCTGTACCGCTTAAGCGGCATCGGAAACCTCCCGCATCCGCTTGACGACCGCCTGCAGCTCGCCGCCGCGCGTCTTCAGGCTGGCCTGGTTGGCGATCAGGCGGGCCGTCGAGGAGGCGACCTCGGCGACGACGCGGAGCCGGTTTTCACGCAGGGTGTTGCCAGTCGCGGTGAGGTCGGAGATGGCGTCCACCAGCCCGACCTGCGGCGCCAGCTCGACCGAGCCGTGGAGGCGGACGATGTCGACCGAGCGGCCCAGGCGCTCCATGAAGGCGGTGGTGGCCAGGGGATACTTGGTCGCGACGCGCAGCGTCGGCGGCCAGGTCTCGGCACCCTGGAGCTGCGAGTGCTCGGGCACCGCGATCACCAGCTTGCAGCCGCCGAAGCCGAGGTCGACCAGCTCGTAGCTGCTGCCCACCGCCTCCCAGAGCTGGTCTTTGCCGACGATGCCGAGATCGGCGGCGCCGTGGTCGACATAGTTGAAGACGTCGGCGGGCCGGACGAGCACGACGCGGACGCTGTCCTGCTCGATGAGCAGGCGGCGGCCGAGCTGCTGGGGGGTCAACCTGGCCACCCCCGCTTTGTCGAGGAGGTCGAGGCTGCCTTGAAGCAAGGCGCCGGTGGGTAAGGCGATCGTTAGCAACCGGCACTCCTCCGGCGCCACGCAATCACAGCGCCGCCCCCGCCAGCTTGCCGACCAGCTGCTCGGCGGGCAGCCGGCGCACGCCTTCCCGGGCCGGCTGCCAGGCGACGCGCGCGGCCCCCGTGCAGTGGACCAGGTTGCGAGCCCCGACGCTCTCCCGCCAGCCGGCGGCGGCCGCCAGCGAGCGCGGCTCGGTGTCGACCACGGCGCGCATTCCGAACATCCGTAAAGACGAGCCCAGTCGCAGCGCCTGCCGGAGCCCGGCCGCGCTCCAGGCGACAGCCGCGTCCAGGCGCGGCAGCGCGGGCGCCTCGCCCGCGTGCGCCTGCGCCTCGCCGATCAGGTCGAGGTGGAGGACGAAGCCGGTGGCTGGCGCCGGCCGCCCGAAGCGGGCGAGCAGGCGGTCGTAGCGGCCGCCCTGGGCGAGTGGACTGCCCAGCTCCGGACCGAAGCCCTCGAAGATCACGCCGGTGTAGTAGTCGAAGTCGCGGATCGCGCCCAGGTCGATGCTGACCGCGTCGCCCAGGCCGTGATCCGCCAGCAGGTCGAAGACCTGACGCAGCTCGGACAGCGCGCGTTCCGAGCGCCGGTTCTGGACCAGGTTGCCAGCCGCCTCGATGATCTCCGGGCCTCCGCGCAGCGCCGGGAAGCGCAGGAGGAGCTCGTGCTCGGCACTTCGCAAGGGCGTCCCGGAGAGCAACCGTTCGAGCCGCACCAGGTCGCGGGCGGCGAGCGCGGAGCGCACGTCTATCTCCAGGTCACGCGGCAGCTTGAGCCCGTCGAGCAGGCCCTGGAAGAACTCGGAATGACCGACGTCGACCTGGTACCGTCGCAGCCCCGCCGCGTCCAGGCAGCGGACGGCGAGCGCGATCACCTCGGCGTCGGCGACGGGGCCGGCAGCACCGATCAGCTCCGCGCCCACCTGATAGGACTCGCGGCGGCGCGCGAAGCGGCTGTCGTTGTTGAGCACCGGACCCGCGTAGCAGAGGCGAAGGGGCAGCGGAGCTGCGCGCAGGCGCGACGCCGCCAGCCGGGCGACGGGCACCGTCCGCTCCCCGACCACGGCCAGCACCGAGCCGTCGCTGTCCGTCAGCTTGAAGAGGCGGCGCCGCTGCTGCGGGCCGAGCCCGAGCTCGAGGACGTCGAGGCTTTCCAGCGTGGAGGTGACGACGAATCGGTAACCCCACCGCCGCATCTCGGCGAGCACGGCCTCCTGGGTCGCGCGCATCGCCTCCGCTTCCACCGGCAGCAGGTCGCGCAGCCCGGGCACGCCGCGGACGACCGCGGCGGCCGAAGGGTCTAGAGGCTGGGGCGAGTCGTCAGCGACGGTGAAGGCACACCTTGGAAAGAAGGACCGAGCTCACTCCTCATCCTCCTCGCCGTCGTCATCGCCTCCGAGGTCGTCTTCCTCGAAGTCGACGCCCTCGCCCTCGTCCTCCACCTCGTGCATCCCCTCTTCCTCATCCATGTCCAGCTCGGCGCTGGCCCGGGCGAGGTCTTCCTCGTCCTCGTCGTCGGTGCTGTAGACGGCGCCCTCCCGGGAGACCAAGGACTCGCGCGCGTAAGGGCGGAAGGCGACGTCGCGCCGCTGCCGCTGCGGGAAGCTCGGCTTGCCGGCGAAGGCCGGGTCCTGGTAGGTCTCACGAACGATCACCCGGACCTCGCCGCCAGCGCATGAAGTGACTCCCGCCTGGTAGCGATTTCCGCCCTGCATGAACTTGATGATGCGGCGGGCCAGCTTCGGCTCCAGCTCGCCGAGGCGGACGCTGCGGAGGGTGCGTAGGACGATGCCGTCGCCGACCACCTCCAGCTCGGCGACGTCGCCGGCGACGACCTTGTCGCAGATGTTGGGGTCGTCCACGTTCTCGAGGACGGTGACGATCGTCTTCCCCATCTCCTCGACGAAGAGGTTGAGGTCCACTTTGACGCCGCCGCCGCGGATGTCGTCCTTGTGCTGGATCAGAACCTCGAGCTTGGCCCGGTTCTTCTTGGCGACCTGGTTGAAGGGGTTGAGCTTGAGGGCCTGGTCATAGTGCTCGCGCGCTTCTTCCAACCGCCCGAGCTCGGTCAGGGCCTTGCCCAGGCGATTGTGGGTCTGGTCGTCGGAGCCGAAGTTCTCGAGGATGAACTTGTTGAGCTCGACGGTCTCGTCCCACTTGCTGTCCATGGCAAGGCGAATCGCCTCATCCACATACTGCGAGCGGGGCTTTAGGTTCTCGCCCGACTGGGTCTTCAAGGGCGTGCGCTCCTGAACTGGCTGGAGTGTGATAGAAGCTTGAGTATATCGGCCCTGGCGGAACTGCTTCGGGCCAGCAAACCCCCACCTTGACACCGCCCTTTTGGCTGGCAAAACTTACCGCGGAGTAGTGGGCGGGCCACACCTTGGTGGTCGCACCCCCTCGCCGGCGCACTCTCGCCCCGGGCGGTTGTGGAGAGATTCCGGGAAGAGGGCGAGGGGCATGGGCGCGAAGAGGGCGCCCGATCGAAATAGACACAACAGGGGGAACAGATGAACCGACTTCTCTTCTTGAGGAGCCTGACCTTTGCGGCAGGCGCCTCGATGGTGGCCGTCGCCTGCGGCGGCGGGGGCGGCAACAACACCGCCGGCTCAAGCGACTGCAGCAAGGGCGAGATCGTGATCGCCAGCGACCTGCCGGTCTCTGGCGCGGACGCCTCTTCTGGCCTTCCCGCTCAGGAAGGCGCCCAGTTCGCGGTCCAGCAGGCGAACTGTGTGAAGGGCTACAAGCTCACGTTCCAGCCCTTCGACGACGCCGTCAACGGCGTCCACGACGCTCAGAAAGGTGCCCAAAACGTCCAGCAGATGATCTCCAACAACAAGATCCTGGGCATGGTCGGCCCCTTCA
>CAZXGB010000061.1:0-14589 GCA_964640005.1 uncultured Actinomycetes bacterium
GGCCGGGTGTAGGCAGCGGGCCAGAATCGCGCTCGCATAGTGGTCGGCAGGATGCAGCGGGCTCGAATTCGAGGGACGGCCTAGCGCGCCTCCGTCGCGGCCGCCGGCCGCCGGCGGGGCGGTATGTGCACCGCCTTCCCGTAGACGTCGAGCGCCGCCTCGGCCATCGCCTCGGGCAGGGTCGGATGGGCGTGAACGGCCTGGGCCAGCTCGGCCGCGGTGATCCCCTGGTGAATCGCCAGCACCCCTTCCGAGACCAGGTCCGTCGCCCTTGGGCCCATGATCGTGACCCCGAGCACGAAGCCTTCAGCGTCGGTGACGATCTTGACCAGTCCCTCGGTCTCGCCCAGCACCATGGCGCGGCCGAGGGCCGCGAATGGAAACTGACCCACCTTGACCTCGGTCCCCTGCGCTTTCGCCTGGGCTTCGGAAAGGCCGACGTAGGCGATCTCCGGGTCCGTGTAAATGCAGGCCGGAATCGCCGTGTAGTCGGCGCTCACCGGCCGCTCCTCGAGAGCGTTGTGGACCGCCACCTCGCCCTGATAGCTCGCCGTGTGGGCGAGCATCGAGATCCCTGTCGCGTCGCCGATCGCGAACACGCCTTCGAGGTTGGTACGCAGGTTGCGATCGACCCCGATAGCCGCCCGATTCATCTCCACACCGGCCTGCTCGAGGCCCAGGTCCGCGGTGTTGGGGCGGCGCCCGGTCGCCATCAGCACCACCTCGCCCTCAGCCTCGCCGCCATCGAAACGCACACGCAAGCGCTTGCCCGCGCGCTCGATGGCCTGAACCGCCACACCGAGCCGGAAGGCGACGCCGCGCTTCTCCATCAGCTTCTGGAACCGCGCCGCGACTTCCGGGTCGAGGGGAGTCAGCAGCTGGTCGAGCATCTCGACAACGGTGACCCTGGCCCCGAGCAGCGAGTAGACGCCGGCGAACTCCATGCCGACCACACCGCCCCCGATCACGACCAGGCTCTCCGGCACCCTGTCGAGGCCGAGGATGTCATCGGAGGTGAGCGCCAGCTCGCCGCCCGCAACTGGCGGGCGTGCGGGCACAGAACCGGGTGCCAGGATCACGCCGCGGGCGCTCAGCTCGCGTCCGTCGACTCGAACGCGGCCCGCTCCCGCCAGGCGGCCCCGCCCGACGATCATCTCGACGCCGTTCGACTTGAGCAGGCCCTGCACCCCCTGGCGCATGCCCGCCACGACCCGGTCCTTGCGCGCCTGCATCGCCGGCCAGTCGATCGCCGGCTCGCCCACGCGCACCCCGAACTGGCCTGCTTCACGCACCGCCTTGAGCACCTCGGCCGACTGAACCAGCGCCTTGGTCGGGATGCAGCCCCAGTTCAAACAGGTGCCTCCCCACTCGCTCGCCTTCTGCTCGACGATGGCGACGGAGGCGCCGCGGCGGGCGGCGTGAATGGCGGCGACGTAGCCGCCCGGACCGGAGCCGATCAGGGCAATGTCGTAGTCGGGCATCCGATCAGGATAGGGAGCGCAAGGAAGGCGGGTGGTTCGGGTTCACCCAGCGTTATGCGCGGCATGAGGTGGGTGCTTCTGCTGGCCGCCGCCGCCGCCCTCTGGTACTTCGGTCGGGACCTGCTGGCCTTTGTGCTTCGGAACGCCAGCTAGCGACCGACGCGGAAGAACACAACGTCGCCATCCTGGACGCGGTACTCGCGCCCTTCGACGCGCAGCTTGCCGGCGGCGCGCAGCGCTTCCATTGACCCAGCCGCGACCAGCTCGTCGACCGAGGTGACCTCAGCCCGGATGAAGTTCTTCTCGAAGTCGCTGTGGATGACGCCAGCGGCCACAGGCGCTGGCGCGTCCTTCTCGACCGGCCAGGCCCGGACCTCCGGCTCGCCGGCGGTGAAGTACGTGATCAGACCGCCCGCCTCCCAAACGGCACGGGCGAGGCGGTCCAGGCCACCCGCCTCCAGTCCATAGCTCTGGCGGTATTGCTCGGCCTCCTCCGGCTCCAGCTCGGCCAGCTCCGCCTCGAGCTGGGCGCAGATGACCAGCGACTCCGCGCCCACGCCGCTCGCATACGCCCGCACTCGCTCGGCGAGCTCGCCTCCGTCTGGTAGGGAGGAATCATCCACGTTGGCGACGTAGACCGAAGGCTTGGCCGACACCGGGAAGAGCGGCTTCAGGTACGCCTCATGATCGGGCGCCAGCGCCAAGGACCGCAGCGGCTGCCCGGCATCGAGGTGCTCGCGTGCCCGCTTCAGCACCTCCAACTCCTCGGCGCCCTGCTTCTTCCCGGCTCTGACCTCGCGCTCGACCGCCTCCAGCCGCCTTTCGACGGTGGCCAGATCCGTCAGCGCCATGTCGACCTCCAGCGATCCGAGCTCGCCGGTGGGGTCGGGTTCGGGGCCGAAGCAGCGAGCGACCCTGACCACCACGTCCGCCTCGCGGGCGGACGCGATTCGCTGGGCCCGCGATCCCGGCGGCGCGTCAGTGAGTCGCACCTGGGCGGGCACCACCTTCTTCGGGTGCACCGCATCGGCCAGCCGCTGGAGGCGCGGGTCGGGTACGTCCACCATGCCCACGCCATCCGCCCCGCGGCCTCTGGTCAGCGCGTTGAAAAGCGTTGTCTTGCCGGAGCCGTCAGCTCCGACAAGAGAAACCGTGACTGGCATCTATCTACGCCGGGGCGGGCTCGGTTTCGCGGTCGAGCGCGAAGGCTCTGTGCAGGGCACGCACGCTGTTCTCAGCGTCCTTCCGCGCGACCAGGCAGGTGATCCGGATCTCGCTGGTCGAGATCATCTCGATGTTGACTTGGGCGTCGGCCAGGGTCCGGAACATGCGAGCCGCGATCCCTGGCGTGCCCAGCATCCCCGTCCCCACGATCGAGACCTTGGCGATGCCGCCTGAGCTGAGCACCTCGCGGCCACCGATCTTGCTCGTGATCTCCTCGACCATCGGCACCACCCGCCGCAAGTCCGACTCGGCGACGGTGAAGGTCAGGTCCGTCGTCCCGTCCGTCGACACGTTCTGAACGATGACGTCGACCGAGACGCCGGCTGCGCCCAGCGGCTCGAACACCGCGGCCGCGATGCCGGGTCGGTCGGGCACGCCGAGGATGGTGATCTTGGCGGCGTCGGTCTCGTGGGCCACGCCGCGGACGCGGTTTCTTTCCTCCATGGGGACCTGGGCGACGATCATCGTACCGGGGCGCTTCCGGAAGCTGGACCGGACGTGGACGGGCACGCCGTAGAGCTCGGCGATCTCGACCGCCCGCGGGTGCATGACCTTGGCCCCAAACGCCGCCATCTCGAGGATCTCCTCGTAGGCGATGTGCCGGATGAGCCTGGCGTCGGGGACGACGCGTGGGTCAGCGGTCAGGATGCCGTCGACATCGGTGTAAATCTCGCAGACGTTCGCGCCCAGCGCCGCCGCCAGCGCCACCGCCGTCGTGTCCGAACCGCCGCGGCCCAGGGTCGTGATCTCGAGGTCTTCGGTGATGCCCTGAAAGCCGGCGACGACCGTGACCATTCCTTCCTCGAGGGCGCGCCGAATGCGAACCGGGTCGATCTCGCGGATGCGGGCGCGGCTGTGCTGAGGACCGGTCCGGATCCCCGCCTGCTGTCCGGTCAGGCTGATCGCGGCCACGCCCATCCCCTGCAGGCACATGGCGACGAGAGGCGCGGTGATCGTCTCCCCGTTGGCCACCAGCATGTCCAGCTCACGCGCGGGTGGGTCCTCGGTCACCCGCCGCGCGAGCTCGATCAGGCGGTCGGTTGTATGTCCCATCGCGGAGACCACCGCCACGACCTGTTCGCCCGAGGCGGCCGTCTCCGCGATCCGCTTCGCCACCCGGCGAATTCGGGCCGCGCTGCCCACCGAGGTGCCTCCGTACTTCTGGACGATCACGCCTGAACAGTCATACCCGAGGCAGCGATCCGGGTGACGAGCGGACGGCCTTTGCCCGGAGCGGCGGCCACCATCGCATCTGCGATTCGCTTGGCCGCGTCGCGCTGCGTGAGCGCGAACACGCTCGGCCCGGCGCCGCAGATCGCGGCCCCGAAGGCACCCGCCGACCGGGCAGCCTCGATCACGTCAGAGGTCCACGGGTAGAGCGGGCGCCGGTGAGGCTGGTGCAGCCGGTCCTCGAGGGAGGCGCCGAGCTGGCGCCAGTCGCGGCGGTAGAGCGCGTCGACGAGCGCCGCCAGCTGACCGAGGTTGTGCACTGCGTCCGCCATCTCCACCTCCGATGGCAGCAGCCGGCGCGCGTCGTCAGTCGATGCGGGATCGTTGGCGACCAGCAGGGCGACGCCGAGGTCAGGGATGGGCAGGGCCAGGTTGAGGTCGCGCGTCACCAGGCGGAAGCCGCCGAAAGCGGCGGCCGCCGCGTTGTCGGCATGCCCCTCGCGCTCCGCCGCCGCCACGAAGGCGTCACGGGCCGGGTTGCCGAGCAGTGCCGCGGCGGCGACGCGGGCGGCCGCGCTCGAGCCGAGCCCCACTCCCATCGGGATGGCGTTGCGAACGCGACCGTTCATTGGCAGCTCGGACAGCGGGTTCTCGCTTTGCGAGAGCTCCTTCGCCCCCTCCCCCTCCCATCGCCAGCGGGGTCGATCCGAGAGCTCGGCCTCCACCTCCAACCAGAGCTCGACGGCGAAGGCGAGCACGTCGAAGCCGGGACCGACGTTGGCGATCGAGGCCGGTACGCGGACCCGCATCACTCCAGGCGCTTCTCGAAGCGGATCGAGCGCCGCTCGTAGCCCATCCGGCGCTCGTAGAAGGGCACCGCACTGGGCCCGGCCACGAAGCTGTCGACGAAGGCGACCGAGGCACCCTGCTCCCGCGCCCACGACTCAGCAGCGGCCATCAGCTGCTCGCCGATGCCCTTGCGGCGCAGCGGCTGGGCGACGGCGATGGCGTCGATGAAGACACGCGTTCGGGCGAAATCGCGCTGGAGCTGGCGCCAGGGCTCCGGCAGTGGGCGCTCGAGATGGGTGCTGAGGAAGCCGGTGATCTCGCCGTCATCGCCCTCGGCCACGAAGACGATCCGGTCCGGATCGTTGCGGGCCAGCGAGTGCTCGAACCACTCGGCCAGCCCCGTCTCCTCCGGCACCTGGTAGCGGGAGGGGTCGACCTCGATGTAGTGCCGTCCGGCATCCTCCCAGCAGCGGGCGATGCCCGGACCGTCGCCCGGCCTCGCCTGGCGCACGCCAGCCATCAGAGCTTGAGGGCCTTGGCCAGGGAGCGGGCGTCGCCGTCCAGCTCGACCGGGGGCTCGACATTGCCGAGCGCCGCGTCCGGGTCCTTGAGGCCGCTGCCGGTGAGGACAACCACGGTCGTCGAGTCCCGGTCCAGCTTGCCCTCCCGGACCAACCGGACGAGCAGGGCCAGCGGCGCGCACGAGGCGGGTTCCGCGAAGAGCCCCTCCTGGCCCGCGAGCTGCACCTGGGCCTGCAGGATCTCGGTGTCGCTGACCGCCTCGATCGTCCCCCCGGACTCGTCCCGGGCGCTGGTCGCGCCCTCCCAGGAGGCGGGATGGCCGATCTTGATCGCGGTCGCCACGGTCTTCGGGTTGTCGACCGGCCGCCCACGCACGATCGGGGCCGCGCCTTCGGCCTGGGCGCCGACCATCCGCGGCAGCTGTGCGGTCCGTCCGGCGGCCAGCTCCTCCTTGAACCCCTTCCAGTAGGCGGTGATGTTGCCGGCGTTGCCCACCGGCAGCACCACGTAGTCCGGGGCTTCGCGCAGCACATCGACGATCTCGAACGCGGCAGTCTTCTGGCCCTCCAGCCGGTAAGGGTTGACAGAGTTGACGAGCGCCACCGGGTAGTGCTCGGCGAGTTCGCGCACCGTCGTCAGGGCGGCGTCGAAGTTGCCCTTGATCTGCACCACCTTGGCGCCGTACATGAGGGCTTGCGAGAGCTTGTTCATAGCGACCTGGCCGCTCGGAATGACCACGATCGCGCGCAGGCGCTGCGACGCCGCGTAGGCGGCGGCCGAGGCCGACGTATTCCCGGTCGAAGCGCAGACGAGAACCCTCGCGCCCTCCTCCATCGCCTTGGCCACCGCGACCACCATGCCCCGGTCTTTGAAGGAGCCGGTCGGGTTCAGCCCTTCGTACTTGAAAAACAGCCTGCGCAGGCCCAGCGCAGGGCCAATGTTGCGGCTGGGGACGAGCGGCGTCGAGCCCTCCTGGAGGTCGACCATCGGCGTCTTTGCCGTCAGCGGCAGCCGGTCGCCATAGCGCGCCAACACGCCCATCAGAGGACCCGCAGGAACGAGGAGACCTTCTTGACCGGCTCCAGCTCGGCGATCCGGCGCCGCGTCCTCTGGAGGGCTGCGTCAGGGGCGGGATGGGTGGTGACCACGAACTCGGCCCCACCCTCCCCCTCGAAGGCCTCCTTTTGGATCGCGCTCGAGATGCTGACCTGTTCCTCCCCGAAGATGGTGAAGATCTGCGCCAGCACGCCAGGGCGGTCGGCTACGGTGGCGCGGAAGTAGGCACGCGTCCTGACCATCTCCATCGGCACCACCTGGACGCCGTCGTCGAAGTGGAAAGCCGAGCGGTTGCGGACGCCGCGCTGGATCGAGCGCGCCAGGTCGATCAGGTCGCCGACGACCGCGCTCGCGGTCGGCCGGGCGCCGGCGCCGAGTCCCTGCAGCATGACCTGCCCGACCAGGTCGCCCTCGATGAAGACCGCGTTGGTCACGCCGTCGACCTGGGCCAGCGGATGGGCGACCGGGACCATGCAGGGGTGGACGCGAGCCTCGATGCCGCCGGCCACCCGCTCGGCGTGGGCCAGCAGCTTGATCGCGTAGCCGAGCTCGCTCGCGTAACGGAAGTCGACGGGCTCGACCGCGGTGATGCCTTCGCAGTACACGTCCTTTGGGTGGACGCGGGCGCTGAACGCGATCGAGGCCATGATGGCGAGCTTGCTGGCGGCGTCGTGACCCTCGACATCGTCGGTCGGATCGGCCTCCGCATACCCGTGCGCCTGGGCCTCGGCCAGGACGGCTTCGAAGGGCATGCCCTCGCTCGCCATCCGCCCGAGCATGTAGTTCGTCGTCCCGTTGATGATCGCCGTCACCCTCTCCAGCTGGTTGGCCGCGAGGTCGATCTTGAAGGTGCTGATCAGCGGGATGCCGCCGCCGGCGGCGGCCTCGAAATAGAGGTCGACGTCCATCTCGGCCGCCAGCTCGAGCAGCTCCGGGCCGTGGCGCGCCATCACGACCTTGTTGGCGGTGACCACGTGTTTGCGGCTGCGGAGTGCCCGCTCGAGCCAGCTCCGGGCCGGCTCCTCGCCCCCCGCCAGCTCGACCACGACGTCGACGCCGGGATCGTCAAGGACGTCCTCGACGCTGCCGGTCAGCAGCTCGACCGGGACGCCCCGGCGCGGGCGGCCGGGATCGCGAACCGCGACGCGGCGCAGCTCGAGCTCCAGCCCGGCCCGCCGGCGGACCCCGGGCGCCCAGTTCAGAAGCCGGTCGGCGACCTCGCCGCCAACCGTTCCGGCACCGATCAGCCCGATCCCAAGCGTGGTGGCCACGGGCGTATTCTCGCGGGCCGGGCAACCCGCCGGTTTTGCGAGGGGCCTTCCTTCCTCCGCCCGCACCGGGGAAAGCCCAGGTGGGGGGCTTCCAAACGAAGTGCGGTCCTACTCGCCGATCGCGGTCAGCAGCAGTCGCGAGTGCGAGCGGACACGGTCCCGGCCCGAGCGCTTGGCCTCGTAGAGGGCGCGGTCGGCGCGGTCGATGAGCGACTCCACCGTTTCCCGGCGGGCGGCTCCGGCGATGCCAACGCTGGCGGTGACAGCTATCTCCACCTCGGGCGTCTGGACCGGGCGGAGCCGGATCCCGCGAAGGATTCGCCACGCCGCCTCGCCCGCCTGCTCTTCGGTGGCGTGCGAGAAGAAGATGGCGAACTCCTCGCCCCCCAGCCTGACCGCGAAGTCACCTGCCCGCAGGCTGGTCCGAAGGCGGGCGGCCACCTCGGCCAGCACCGTGTCGCCCGCCCGGTGACCGAACTGGTCGTTGACCCGCTTGAAGTGGTCGACGTCGAGCACGGCAGCCGAGACGGGGAAGCCGTTCCTCTGCGCTTGGGCGATCAGCTGGCGGCCCAGCTCCAGACCCTCGCGGCGGCTCAAGAGCCCGGTCAGTCCGTCGAACCTGGTCTCGTCGACGAGCCGGGCGTGCGAGCCGGCGACGTGGTCGAGGAGGAACAAAGCCGGCGCCCCGGCACCGGCCATCAACAGCAGCCAGGCCGGGACGTAACCGAAGGCGGCGCCAACGCAGCCGCCGAACATCAGCATGGCTCCGGCCACGGCCCTTCGGCCGAGGCCCTCGACCTGCCCTCCCGTTACGTAGAGCAGGTACGCGGTAAGTGCCAGGAGGAGCGCCGTTGCAAGGACGACGGCTGGGACGAGCGCTACCAAGCGAGGGCAAGCCTACACGGCGCCCGGCGGTTTTGGCCCCTTTTAAGGCTTGTGCTCGCCTACCCGGCAGCGACCCGCTTGGGCGGCGCCAGCGGCTCCAGCTGATCGCGAAGCTTGTCCGCGCTCGCGAAGCCGTGGTTCATCGCGGCGACCGTCCCGTCCGGGTGGAGCACGACGGTCGCCGGCACCGTCAGCACCCCAAACCGAGAGGCGACGTCGGCGCGGTCGTGAGCGTCGAAGCTGAAGACCCGCACCCCGGACAGGCGCTCGAGGACGCGGTCCTGCACCCGGCACTCAGCGCAGGTGCGCGTGGAGAAGGCGAGCACCGCCGGATAGCCATCCGGCCGGGCGTCGAGCAGCCGCCAGTGGTCGGCTCCCGGCTCCGCCCGAAGAGTGTTTAAACGATGGCTCGCCCAGATGCGGACGCCGGCAACCCCGAGTGCCACCGCGGCGGCCACCCCCACCAGGATGAGCAGGCGTTCGCTCAGCGGTTCACCACCCCGGCCCGCTCCAGCTGCAGCATCAGGAAGCAGAGCGCGCAGAAGTCGAGGGCAGCGTCCAGCGCCACCATGATCGCAATCGCGAAGGACAGCACCCAGGCGACGATGCCAAGGCCGGCCAGCAGCAGGCCGGCGGCCGCGATCCACACGACGCCCCCGATCACGCGGGCGATGCGGCGGGTTTCGTGATCCTCGACGCGCTCTATACGAGGCAGGATGCCGCGCGGTTCGAGCACGCGCCAGGTGAACTGGCGGACGGCGTCGGCCGGCCACCAGAAGCGACCGGCCAGCATCACCAGACCGGCGGTCAGCAGCGGAATCCAGCCCAGCGTGTCGCCGAGCAGGAAGGCGATGACGACCAGCGCCACCATCGTCCACTGGTGCGTCTTGCGGGCGGTTACGTCAAAAGTCTCCGCGGAAGCCATCACTAGCTGTCAACCCGAGGTTAAGACCTGCCATTCCAAACCGTCGTCGCCTGTTAAGGCCACTGGCGCACGAGGGCGCCGGGAGATCAGACTCTCGGAGCTGTGAGCGACCCCGAACAGATCCTACGCGACGTCTTCGGGCTGGCCGCCTTTCGCCCCGGCCAGGCACCGGTGGTGCGCGCTCAACTGGAGGGCCGCGACGTCCTCTCGGTGGCCCCGACCGGGTCTGGCAAGAGCATCAGCTACTGGGTCCCTGCGCTCGCCGGCGGCGGGCTGACCGTCGTGGTCTCGCCCCTGATCGCACTCATGAAGGACCAGGTTGACCGCCTGCGCGCGCTCGGCGTCGCCGCCGGGTTCGTCAACTCGAGCATCGACCGGGCACTTCAGATAAGGGAGCTGGAGGCAGCCGAGGCGGGGCTCCTCCGGCTCCTTTACATAGCTCCCGAGCGGCTCTCGCGGCCAGGCTTCATCCAGCGGCTGGCGCGGTTGGGTGTGGCGCGGTTCGTGGTTGACGAGGCGCACTGCATCTCGACCTGGGGCCATGATTTTCGGCCCGACTACCGGCTGCTCGGGAGCGCGATCGCGGCCTGCGGTCGACCTCCGATCGCCGCCTTCACCGCGACTGCCACCCCTCTCGTGCGCGATGACATGGCCGCCATCCTGGAATTGCGCAACCCGCTGATCTCGGTCACCGGCTTCCACCGCGCGAACCTCAAGTTGTCGGTTGTGCGATGCGCCGGCGAGCGCGGCAAGCGGGAGTCTCTGCTGCGTGTCCTCGACCCCGGAGAAGGTCGCGCGCTCGTCTATACCGGCACGGTGGCCGCCGCCGAAGAGGTGGCGGAGCTGGTCTCAGGGCAGGGATTGCCCGCCGCACCCTATCACGGCCGTTTGACGGACGAGGCGCGCCGCCGTGCTCAGGACGGATTCGCCTCCGGCCGGTTCAAGGTGATCGTCGCCACCTCAGCCTTCGGCATGGGGGTCGACCTGCCCGACGTGCGCCAGGTCATCCACTTCCATACTCCGGGCAGCCTCGAGGCCTACTACCAGGAAGCGGGGCGGGCCGGTCGTGACGATCTGCCGGCCGGCTGCATCCTGCTCTTCTCGCCTGCCGACCGCGACCTGCAGGCGTTCTTCATCGAGCAGTCCGGCAGCCAGGGCGAGCTCCGCGAGCACGCCTATGCGCGCCTCGCGCAGATGCTTGCCTACGCCCATCTGACCACCTGCCGGCACGCCCGGATCGCCGACTACTTCGGCGAGACAGGCGTCGCCCGCCGGTGCGCCGCCTGCGACAACTGCCTCAATGGCGAGCGTCCGGCTCGCGAGGTGCCGGCGGGTGACGTGCGGCGGGCGCTGGCCGCTGCCGCCCGCTTCAACGACCACATCGGTGCGGCGAACCTGGCCGCGGTCCTGCGCGGGCGAGACACCGCCTGGACCCGGCGCAACCCCTGGACCACCGAGCTGGACGTCTTCGGCTCGTTGGCGGCCTGGAAGGAGGAAGACCTCCGCGAGCTGCTGCGGCAGCTGATCGAGAGCGGGCTTCTGGCGCAGAGCCACAGCGAGTATCCGGTGCTCGCCGTAACCGCGCTCGGCCGCCAGGTGCTTGCCGGGCGGGCCGAACCGGCCGTGCGCCTCCCGGTGACCACCGCACAACGCCCCACGTCTCGGGCCGCCACCGGCGCCCCGGTCAATGGCGCCCTCTTCGAGCGGCTGCGCCAGTGGCGCGCGGAGGCGGCGCGGGCGGCGGGCGTGCCCGCTTACGTGGTCTTCCACGACTCCACCCTGGCCGCCATTGCCGCCGCGCGCCCTGGCTCGCCGGCAGAGCTCGCCGAGGTGCCGGGGGTTGGCCCGGCGAAGCTGGAACGCTACGGCGATGGAGTGCTCAGCGTCGTCGCCGGGACGGGCTGAACCGCGTCAGTCCTCGCGGGCGTGCTCGAGTGCGCGGCTGAGCAGCTCGGCGACGTGAGCGTCGTCCAGCGAGTAGAGCACCAACCGGCCTTCGCGCCGGGAGCGAACGATTCGCAGCTGCTTGAGAACGCGCAAGTGCTGCGAAGCGGCCGGCCGGTGCAGGCCGAGGGTCAGCGCCAGGTCAGCGGGGCAGAGCTCCTGATGCGCGAGAACGTGAACCATGGCTGCCCGGGTGGGATCACCGAGCGCGCTGAAGAGACTCGCCAGATCTCCATACGCGCCCGCAGGCAAGAGCGCCTCGCGCGCCCGCTGAACATCTTCCGGCCTGACAGCGGCCTCCACTGCGCTTGACTGTAGCTTTGACTTTTGCAAATTGATTGCAGTATTGCGCATTCATGCAATTTACCGCTACACTTGGGTCGATGGCACACGAAATCCACGAAAACCACCCGCATCAGCACGGCCAGGACTGTGGCCACGTCGCAGTCCAGCACGGCGATCACACCGATTACCTTCACGAGGGGCACGCCCACCGGTCACACGATGGCCACTGGGACGAGTGCGCCTTCGAGGGTCACGTCGCGCACGAGAGCCACACCCATCAGCACGGGCCCGACTGCGGCCACGAGGCGGTCCAGCACGGCGACCACGTCGACTACATCCACGACGGGCACCGGCACGCGGCCCACGGCGACCACTGGGACGAGCACTAAGCCGACTTCCCGTTGAGGGTTTGAGGGTGCGGGCGCCGGCGTCCGCACCCTTTTCTTTCTCTTGATCTCAGCGACGGTTGCGGTTGTACGATCGCGACGAGGGTCTTCGATGCGTTGGAAGGCCACCGGGTTCGGTTCGATCGAAATCGACGGCGTCGTCTACCCACACGACGTGGTCGTGGACCGGGGAAAGATCCGGCGGCGGCGCAAAAAGCCGTCGAAGGCCTTCCGCGGGCGTTTCGGGCACACACCACTCTCGCTCGCCGAAAAGATCCCCTGGCGATGCCGGCGCCTGATCGTCGGCACCGGAGCCGACGGCGGCCTGCCGATCATGGGCGAGGTGCTCGAGGAAGCGAGCCGGAGGCACGTCGAGCTCATCGCGGTGCCGACTCAGGAAGCAATTTCGCGACTCGACGGCGCCGGGTCGGGCACCAACGCAATCGTCCACGTGACCTGCTGAACGGAGAGGTCGGGCTATCTCTCTAAGGACGGTGCCCCGGAGCGAGCGCTGACGTACGTCAGGGTGTGGTGCGTCAGCGGCCGGTCCCCAATCCGGCACTCGGCTTCGCCGTAGATCAGCCGGCTCCCGCTCTTGATCACCCGCGCCCGGCAGACGAAGGCTTCCTGCCGTGCGCTGCCGAGGAACGCGGTGGTCATCGAGCTGGTCACGTACTCGTCGGCAACGCCGAGCAGGGTCTTGACCGCGAGCCAGAAGGCGACGTCGGCCGCGTGCATGTAGACCTGCCCGCTGACGATCCCGCCTGGCCGGTCGTTTTCGGGCAGGTACGGCACGGCCAGTTCACAGGTGCCGTCGCCGGCGGTGACCACCTTGAATCCGTAGCGCCGCGTGAACTCATGCGCGACGAGCAGCTCGGTCAAGTCGTCGATGCCCGCGCCTACCACACAGGCAGTCTATGGGGCCCGTAGGAGGATTCGAGAGACTGCCAAGGTGGTGGGCGGCCCGGGACTCGAACCCGGATGCCTTGCGGCACACGCCCCTCAAACGTGCGCGTCTACCAGTTCCGCCAGCCGCCCGGCTGGGTGCTCGTGCACCTGCCCGCTAGAGGATTCGAACCCCTAACCTCATGGTCCGAAGCCATGCGCTCTATCCGTTGAGCTAAGCGGGCGCAGGATCGAATTATAGGGACGCACTAACGGCGTCCAACCCGAAGCGGCTCGGCCTAGCCGAGGCTGCGTGCCTCCTCCCCGCTACGACGGGGAGGTGTCGTCGCGCAGCGGCGACGGAGGGGTCCGGCGCTAGCGCGCGACCGCATACACGCTCTCAACCTTGGCGTGGCTGATGCTCCAGGCAGCGTACCGCACCAGCCCGAGGGGCCGGTACCGCCGCCGCTGAGCGTGCGTTTGACCCCGCTCGATGGCCGTCCGCAGGTCAGCCGCGGTGCGGCCGCGGAAGGAGGTGTAGGCGCGGCCGATGGCGTCCAGGATGTGAGCGTCGCTGTTTCCCAGCTGCGCGCGCCCGCTCGCGTCCGCCAGCCGGTGAGCTATCTGGTTGAAGAGGTAGAAGCCCGGAGTCGAGTTCTCGACCTCGACGGCGTCGAACTCGAGCTCGGCCGCCAGCCAGCCGACTCCGTGAACGGGTCCTCGGCCGGCGACCTGGCGGGCCGTGCGCCAGAAGGGATGAGCGGCACAGGCGAGGCCACCCTGGTCCTGGATCGCGTGGACGGTCGCGGCGGCCTTCATACCGGGGCGGACCCGTTTGCGCAGGAAGAGCCCGACGATGTGCCCATCCCGGCTCGAGACCTCCTCGCCCACGATGATCTCCGGCCCACCGCCCAGGCGCTCGGCGTAATCGCGCGCGCGCAGGGCACCCTCGATCGTGTCGTGGTCCGTGATCGCGATCACCGAAAGCGACGTTCGCGCCCTCGCGTAGTCGACTACCTCGGCGGGCGACGGCCATCCGTCGCTGAAGTTGGTGTGGATGTGGAGGTCAGCGCTGCCCATGCGCGCCGCAACATCGTACCCGGGTGGCCCTCGCCTTCGATCCCCCTTAGCGAACAGAAGAGGGGCGGCCGGTGCCGGCCGCCCCTCTCAGAGAACGTCGATCAGCGCCGGAAGCGGGCGAGCAGCAGGCCCGCCGCGAGCAGGCCGAGCCCGATCAATCCGCCGAAGACCGGAAGGCCCGTGACCGCCAGTGGCGCGCCCACCTGGGCCGGCACGACCGCGGCAGACACCGCCGCAGCCGTGGGCACAACCGCGACCCTTTGCACGACCACCTGCTGCTGGACGACCTTCTGCACCTCGACGACCTTCTTTTCCTCGACGACCTTCTTTTCCTCGACTACCTTTTTCTCCTTCTCCTGCTCGACTACCTTTTTCTCCTCCTCGACTTCCTTTTTCTTCTCCTCTTCTTTCGCCTCCTCGGCTCGCTTCTTCTCCTCCTCTTTCGCCTCCTCGACTCGCTTCTTCTCCTCGACGCCCTTTTCCTTCTCCGACGCGGCCTCTTCCCTGCCTACCTTGGCGCCCTCAGCCTTGCCGTCGGCGTTTGTTTGCGCGCGCTCGCCGGTCCGGGTGCTGGCCGCCTCACTGACGTGCTGGCTGGTCGTGTCGGCGCGCTCGAGGCTGGCCTTGCCGTTGCCTGTGTCGCGTTCGCTGTTCTGGTCGCGACCACCAGACGTGGTCTCTTTAGC
>CAZXGB010000062.1:0-14446 GCA_964640005.1 uncultured Actinomycetes bacterium
AAGCGGATGCGCGAAGTGCGGATGCTGAAGGAGATGCCGATCCGCTCCTACGTTGCCGCGGTGAGCTGTGGGATCGTCGGCGGCGAGCCGGTTCTCGACCTCGACTACACCGAGGACTTCCAGGCCGAGACGGATCTCAACTGTGTGATGGTCGAGGATGGGCGGCTCATCGAGGTCCAGGCGACCGCCGAGAGAGAGCCCTACAGCCGGGCCGAGCTGGACCAGATGCTGATGCTGGCCGGCAAGGGCGTCCGTGAGCTGATGACCTATCAAAAACGCGCCCTAGCCGCCCTTGGGTAGTCGTCTCGTCGTCGCCACCGCCAATCCCGGGAAGCTCGCCGAGTTCCAGGAGCTGCTGCCCGAGTTCGAGCTCCTTCCCTGGGGGCAGGAGGTCGAAGAGACCGGCGCCACCTATGAAGAAAACGCGCTCCTCAAGGCCCGGACGGCAGCCGCCGCAACCGGCATGCCCGCCCTGGGCGACGACAGCGGCCTCGAGGTCGAGGCGCTGGGCGGCGCGCCTGGCCTGCATTCGAAACGGCTGGCGCCCAGCCAGGAAGAACGCGACCAGACGATCTGGGACCGGCTGCGCGAAGTCCCACGCCCCTGGCGCGCCCGCTTTGTGGCGGCTCTCGCCCTGGCCTGGCCGGAGGGGCGCTCGGAGGTCGTCCGGGGGGTTGCCGAAGGCGAGGTGCTGCCGGAGCGGCGAGGCACGCTCGGCTTCGGCTACGACCCCGTCTTCTACGTTCCGGAGGCAAAAGCCACCTTCTCCGAACTTCACGGCAGCAGCAAGCACCGCTACAGCCACCGAGGCGCGGCGATCCGCGCGCTGAGGGCCACCAGCGCCCTCTCCTTGATCGACTGAGCGGTCCCGCCAGTCTCAACCGCTCGGCTCAGTAGACTGAGGGCCCCGAGTCGGGCGGTAGCGTAGCCTGGCAGCGCGCCTGCTTTGGGAGCAGGAGGCCGGGAGTTCAAATCTCCCCCGCCCGACCAAACTTGCAACGACCGTCCCGGAGGATGGGGAGGAGGTAGGCGTCCGCCGCCGTTCGTGGCTGCGTGAGCTCGTCTCGCGCGCCGCCATCGACCTCGGACCCCTCCGGCGCCACCGCGACTTTCGCCTGCTCTTCGCCGGTCAGACCGCGTCCTACTTCGGCCAGATGATCGCTAGTGTCGCGGTCCCCTACCAGATCTACCAGCAGACGCATTCGACTCTCGCGGTTGGGCTGCTCCAGCTCATCGTCTTCTTCCCGCTGCTGACACTTGGGCTTGTCGGCGGCGCCTTCGCCGACGCCCACGACCGGCGCCGGATCGTCCTGCTTTCCGAGGCCGGCTTCGGAGCCGCGGCCGTGCTCCTGTTGGTGAACTCGCTGCTGCCGCACCCGATCCTGGCCGCCGTCTTCGTGCTCGAGGCGGTCGCGGCCGCCCTCTACGCGCTCCAGCGACCCTCGCTCGACGCCCTCCTGCCGCGGCTCGTGCCGGCCGAGGAGATGACCGCCGCCGCCGCCCTCGGCACCCTCCGCGGCACGGTACCGATGATCGCGGGGCCGGCGGTCGCCGGCGCCGTCATCGCGACCGCCGGGCTCCAGGCGGCCTATGGGGTCTACGTCCTGACCTTCCTCGTCTCGCTGCTTGCGCTGGGCGCGATGAGGGCGACGCCGCCTCCGGTGGGGGCCGCCCGACCGAGTCTTCACGGCATTCTCGCTGGCGTCCGCTACGCCCGCAGCCGGCCCGACCTGCTGGGCACCTACCTGGTCGACATGGTCGCCATGTTCTTCGGGATGCCGCTGGCCCTGTTTCCAGCCGTGGCCGATCACTTCGGCGGACCTGCGGTGCTCGGCCTCCTAACGGCGGCGCCGGCTGTGGGCTCCTTGCTGACCAGCACCACCAGCGGCTGGGTTCGGCACGTTCACCGTCATGGCCGAGCGATCGTTGTCGCGGCCAGCGTGTGGGGGATCGCCGTCGCGGCCTTCGGGCTTGCGCCGAGCCTGTGGCTGGCGCTCGCGTGCCTCAGTCTGGCGGGCGCGGGCGACACCGTAAGCGGCATCTTCCGGACCGCGATCTGGAACCAGACCATCCCGGACGGCCTGCGCGGCCGGCTGGCGGGCATCGAGATGATCAGCTACACCTCTGGGCCGAGCCTCGGCAACTTCGAGGCCGGGGCGGTGGCGGCTGCCTGGGGCGTTCGCTTCTCGGTGGTTTCTGGCGGCTTGCTGTGCGTGGTCGGGGCCGCCGCCTGCGCATTCCTGCTGCCTGGCTTGTGGAGCTACGACACCCGCTCTCGCACGGAAGGCGTCCTGCCCTCGACCGCACCTGGCGCGGACCCGACCGAAACAAAAGGGAAGCCCGTCGGGTAACGGACTTCCCAGGCTGGGGTGGGGCGTGGGGTTCGAATGCTGGGGGCCAGTGGGCCAGCGATATGGTAGCAGCAAATGGGTCTATCCACAACATCTGGGAAAGATGTGGAAATCACCGAAGCGATCCACAACAGCGGGGGCAAAAAGAGTGATAGCAACATTGACAGAAAAAGGGAGCGTCGCTATGCTAGAACGCATTCCCGGAGTCATCCGGTAACCGGAGGTTCCATTGGGCACACTCTTACTCATCACACTGGTCGCCCTGCTCCTGATCGCGGTGGTCGGGGGCGGGGGCTACACGTACCGCAGGTACTACGGACCGGCGGGCGGAACCGTGGTCGAGGAACCGGCTGGCGGAGGCGCCGCTGCACTCGCGCTTCTCGTGCTGGCGGTGCTCGTGATCCTGTTCCTGATCTACGGCGGATTCAACTTCTGGGGCTGGTTCGCTTCGCCCCACACGGTCAACGTCACGGTCCACAGCTAGGCGCGTGGCAGCGATCAGGAGCGGCCGGGAGCTTCCCGGCCGCTTCTCCTTTGTCCGGACCCGAACCGACGCGGCCGCCCTCCCAGCACTCGGCGTCGCGCTGGCGGTGGTCGCCACCCGTGTCCCGCTCGGCACGCACTACCTGCTGAATTGGGACGCCGACCAGTTCGCGCTCGGAATCAGCCACTTCGACCTCGTCCACCACCAGCCGCACCCTCCCGGCTACCTGGGCTACATCGCCCTCGGCCGCCTCCTGCAGGTGTTTTTCCACGACCCCAACAGCTCCCTGGTGGCGTTGAGCATCGCCGCCGAAGCCGCGGGCACGGCTCTCGCATACATCTGGGCTTACCGCCTGTTCGGCCCCTCCGCGGGATGGATCACGGCGCTGGCGCTCACCGTCAGTCCGCTCTTCTGGTACTACGGCGAAGCGGCCAACACCTACGCCCTCGAGCCGCTATTGGTATTGGGAGTCGCCTGGCTCGCCTGGCGAACCTGGAATCGCGAGCCCGCGGCCGCCGTGCCGCTCGGCCTCGCGCTCGCGGTCGCGGGGGCGATCCGGCCGAGCACGGCGGTGTTCATGGCCCCCCTGGCTGGACTGGCGCTGGTCCACCTGCGGGATCTCAAACGAGCCGTGGCCGCGACCTTGGTTGCGGTCATGGGCACGCTCTGCTGGCTGGTTCCACTGCTGGGATTGAGCGGCGGCCTCGCCACCTTTGTGCAGGCGTCGACCACTCTGGGCTCGGACGTCAGCACGAGCACCGCGATCTGGAGCGCCGGGCTCGGCGGCCTCGCGACCACGGGTGACGCCGTGGTCCGGGGTACGGTCTGGGACCTCGGGGGCTTCGCGGTTGTCGCAGTGTTCGGCCTGCTGGTGGCTCCGCGGCTGGCGGCGGCGACCCCGGTGCTGCCCGCCGGCTGGGGCGGCTTCTGCGCCGCCTGGACACTGCCCGCACTGGCGACCTTTCTGTTCGTGCACATCGGCCAGGTCGCGTACGTCCAGGTTTTCACGCCGGCGGTCTTCCTGACGCTCGGCCCCGCCGTCGCGGCCACCGCCGCCGCTCTTCGGCGGCCGGCGCTGGTGCCGGCGATCGCCGCCGCCGCCGTGGTTGCGAGTCTGGCCGTGTTCCTGCTGCCGCCGCAGGTGTCGCTCGCCGGTCAGCTCCGCCGCCACGACCGTTGGGTCGACGCAATGACAGCCACTGTGCGGCAGTTCGACCAGGAGCACACCGTGGTCGTCGCCGACGGGGAGGCGGTCGGTTCATACCGGACCGCTCAGCTCTACCTGCCCGAGTACCACCGGCTTGGGGTCGGCCGCGACCGGCTCGGTGACGCAGGCGAGCTCTTCGGCGATCTCTACGAGCCCGATCACATGGCCCGGACCGGACCGCTGTCCGTGCCTGCAGGCACGGACACCTATGTCTTCGTCGACCGATCCGTGGTCGAGCAGCTGGTCGCTGACCCGGAGCGCCTGCGCGTCATCCGCCTCGCCGACGGGGCCCGGATCTACGTGTGGGTCGGGGAGAGGCCTCAGTTCCGGAACGGGCTTCTGTGGATGCAACCGGCTCCCGTCGAGCGCCGCGGCCTCAGCGCCTGAAGGTTTAAGTCTTAGTAGCGCGGCTGCCGGACGGTGAGCGCGAGGAGGCGTTCGTTAAGCTCGTCGGCGAGTGACGCGCCCAGCGGGCCCATCAGCCGCGAGCGCAGGGGCCGGCGCGGGCCGTGCCAGCGCGATCGTTCCCTGACCCCGGCCAGCCGCGCCGCCAGCTTCACCGCGTCCTCGAAGGTGCCCAAATGGTCGGCGAGCCCCTCTTCGACCGCTCGCCGGCCCGTGAAGACCTCGCCCGTCGCGAGCGGCCGCAGGCGCTCGGGCTCGATCTTGCGCCCTGCCTCGACCCGGCTCATGAACATCTCGTAGTACTCGTCGACGAGCGCCTGCTCCCGCTCGCGCTCCTTCTCTGTCGGCGGCCGCCAGAAGGCGCCCATGTCCTTGAGCTCGTCACTCTTGGTCACCTCCACCGCGACTCCCAGGCGCGCCATCAGGTCGTAGGCCAGCGGGCGAACCGAGATCACGCCGATCGAGCCGACCGCCGCCGCCGGCGCGACCATGAAGCGGGTGGCGGCGGCGGCGATCAGGAAGCCGCCAGAGGCGCACAGGTTGCCGCTGAAGGCGACGACCGGCTTGACGTCGGCGAGCCGCCGGACGGCTTCGTGGATCAGGTCCGAAGCCGCTGCGCCGCCGCCCGGTGAGTCGACGTCGATCACGACCGCCTTCACGCGGCCTCGCCGGCGGAGGCCGTCGAGCACCGGCACCCAGTCCGCGTGGCGAATGCCGACGCCGATCGCCCCCTGCATTCGGAGCAGCGCAATCGGTCGAGTCCACAGCACGGTCACGAGGTTATGCGAACGTATTGATTCCGTGGCTGATCCGATACCCGCCGACATGGAGCCGATGCTGGCTGCGTCGAAAGACGAGCTTCCCGCCGGCGACGCCTGGGAATACGAGCCCAAGTGGGACGGCTTCCGAACCCTTGTCCACCGCGAGGGGGATCGCGTTGTCCTCATCAGCCGGGGGGCACGGGACATGACGCGCTACTTTCCTGAGATCCTCGACCCCTTCCGCGAGATTCCGGCCGAGCAATACGTCATGGACGGCGAGCTGGTGGTCGTCACTGAAGCTGGGCTCGACTTCGACGCGCTCGGACAGCGCATTCACCCGGCGGATTCGCGCGTTCGCATGCTCAGCCAGAAGACGCCCGCGCTCTTCGTCGCCTTCGATCTCATCGCGCTCGATGGTCGCGACCTGCGCTCGGAACCCCTGCAGGCTCGCCGCCAGCGTCTTGAAGCGCTGCTCGCGTCGGTCTCCGGGCCCATCCAGATGACCCCGTATACGCGGGACGTGGAGGTCGCCCGCGAGTGGTTCACCCTTTTCGAGGGCGCCGGCCTCGACGGGGTGATCGCCAAGTCCTGGGACCAGCCGTATGTGCCCGGGAAGCGCCTCTGGGTGAAGATCAAGCACGAGCGCACCTGCGACTGCGTCGTGATCGGCTGGCGCTGGGACAAAGAACGCCGCTCGCTCGGCTCTCTCCTGCTCGGTCTCTACGACGATTCCGGTTCACTGCACTATGTCGGGCACACCTCGGCTTTCGACGCCAGGATGCGGCGCGAGGTCCTGGACCTCCTGGAACCGCTGAAGGCGGAGAAGATCGAGAGCGAGATGGGGAGGCGGCCGGGTGGCCCCAGCCGGTGGTCTCGAGGGCGGGAGATGATGGACTGGGAGCCGGTGCGGCCGGAGCTTGTGTGTGAGGTCGCCTTCGAAAAGCTGCAGGCCGGCGAGCGCTTCCGGCATGCCGCGCGCTTTCTCCGCTGGCGGCCCGACAAACCGCCCCGGGAGTGCACGTTCGAGCAGATCGAATCAGTCGTCGCCTTCGACGTCGCCTCTATCTTTGGCTGAAGTTTCGGGAAGCGGTTTCAGCCGGCGAGCGGCTGGGCCACCCGGCCCGTAGTAGCGCATCGCCACGCGCCCGAGGCCGGTCACGGTAACCCAGTCGAAGCCGGCGCCGATCGCCACACCGACAGCCAGGGGTGCAACCCGTGTGACCGCTGCCGCTGCCCGGGTTCCAAGCAGGCGGGCGAACACGCGTGCCAGCAGGTGGCCGCCCGCGGCGTTGACGATGCGCTGAGGGAAGCGGCGGAAGGCGGAGACTGCGATGCGCTCCCCGCCCGCGACGAGCACGTTCTCGCGCAGCTGGACGGCGCCGCCAGCGATGCCGATCACGATCAGTGCCTCGAGCAGCCGTTCGTCTGATCCGGACAGCTCGTGACCGTAGAGCATCGCGATGCCGAGCGCGAGCTCGGTCTCCTGCTCGAGCGCGAAGACCGCCTGGCTGCTCACCGTCCCCAGGGCCACGAGCGTGCCCAGGCCGGGTGCGATGGCGACGGCACCGCTCGCCGCCCCGGTCGCCGCGACGCGCCGCCTCGTCGTGCGGATGAGCTCGCGCGCCAGCTCGTCCGGTGTCGCCGAGGGGTGCTGGCGGCGCAGCTGGTCGACGCGCTCGCGGACCGCGGGCTCGCGCGCCCGCATCGCAGCAGCCAGCGCTCGCATCACCGGTCGGAGCTGGACCGGCAGGCTTTCGAAGTCCATGGCCTCCAAAGTACGTTGTAGGCGTGGGCGAGCCAGGTCAACCCGTCGAAGAACTGCTTCCCGATCAGCTGACGCTTCCCGACCTCGAGGAGGCGGCGCATGACTGCAAGGCGTGTGACCTGTACGAGCGCGCCACGCAAACCGTCTTCGGTGAGGGTGACGAAAACGCGATGGTGATGCTGGTCGGGGAGCAGCCCGGCGACCGCGAGGACCAGGAGGGCCGGCCCTTCGTCGGCCCCGCCGGGCGCCTGCTCGACGAGGCGCTCGAGAGCGCGGGGATCGACCGCGGGCGGATCTACGTGACCAACGTCGTCAAGCACTTCAAGTGGGAGCCGAGAGGCAAGCGGCGCATCCACCAGACGCCCAATCAGGCAGAGGTGAACGCCTGCCTGCCCTGGCTTCGCGCCGAGGTCAGGGTCGTCCAGC
This sequence comes from uncultured Actinomycetes bacterium, assembly GCA_964640005.1. Taxonomy (GTDB): domain Bacteria; phylum Chloroflexota; class Dormibacteria; order Dormibacterales; family Dormibacteraceae; genus CAZHAC01. The sequence goes on from CAZXGB010000062.1 coordinate 7,400, forward strand.
CCGCGGTCATCGTCTTCCTGGGCGCCACCGCCGCCAAGTCGGTCCTCGGCCCGCGGTTCCGGGTGACTCTGGAAAGAGGAAAGCTGCTCCCGACGGAGTTGGGGCCGCCGGCGGTTGCGACCGTGCACCCCTCCTCGATCCTGCGCGACGAGGAGAACCGCGAACAGGCGATGGCGGCCTTCGTCGAAGACCTACGAACCGTCGCCCATCACCTGGACGACTAAACGCGGGGGAACCATGAGGCTCCCCCGGGCGCTTTAGAGTTCTTCGGCCTCCTCGTCCTCGTCCTCGTCCGACTCGAGGTCGGACTCCACTTCGAGGTCCTCGGGGCTTGGCTCCGCCACCGCCGCCGCGGCCGCCGGAGACGGCTTCGCGGCCACGACTTTGCCGCGGCTGCGCCAGCTCGCGGTGTTGGCCACGGGCCGCATCTCGATGATGCTGGGATCGACGAAGACGTTCTCGCGCTTCGTCAGCTTTTTCTCATTTCCGTCGACGTAAACGACGGTCCGTTCCAGCACCGCAGTGATGAAATACTTCTGGCCGCCGATCTCCGCCCAGAACTCGGGCATGATCATCTGGCCTTCGTCGTTCAGGCTGCTGAGGGGAACAAGAGAGGGGGTGCTGGTGGGCAAGGGGTCCTCCTTCGCTTGGATTCTTTACGCACCTTACGTCGTTCCCCCTACGGGACGCGGCCAAACAGGTTAACGGAAGCGCAATACGCGTTCCCAATACGATTGAGTCATGTCGCGCTCTGGCTCCCCCGCCGTCGATCGCCTGCTCGCCGCCTGGCGCGGTGAGATCGAAGCGCGCACGGTCTACGAGATCGTGGCTCGGCGCGAACGCGATCCCCGGCGGCAGAGGATTCTGCAGGAGATCGCCGAGGCGGAGTCCTCCCACCGGCAGCGAATCGAGGCGCGGCTTCGCGAGCTAGGCGCCACGATTCCCGATCCGGCCTCGGTCCGGATATCGCCCTGGGTCAGGCTCCAGGCGCTGGTCGCCCCCATCAACACGGTGCTGGCGGCAAGGGAGGCGGCCGAGGACGCGGAGGTCGACGGGCCTTACAAGGCTCCGACCGGCGATGCCGGCACCGACCGCCTGCTCCACGACATCCGGCGGGACGAGCAGTCCCATTCGCGACAGGTTGCCGTCATGCGCGAAGAACGACCCGGCGGCGAGGCGCCATCCCCAGAGGAGTCTCGTCTCCAGCGCATCCTGAACCGTGAAACCTGGCATCAGAACGGCACGGGATGGGTGTCTGGAGCGATCTACGGCGCGAACGATGGCCTGGCGGCTGTGTTCGGCATCGTCTCCGGCGTTTCCGGTGCCACCGGCGGGTCCCACTTCGTGCTCACCGCGGGCCTTTTCGGCGCCCTCGCCTCGGCCCTCTCGATGGCGACCGGGGCCTTTCTGGCCGAGCGTTCGGAACTCGAGGTCGCCCACGCCAACCTCGAACGTGAACGGCGGGAGATCGAGGAACACCCCGAGGAGGAAAAGGAGGAGCTGTCGCTCTTCTACCAGCTCAAGGGCCTGGACAAAGCCGAGGCTGACGCGCTGGCCGAGAAGCTGTCCAATCGGCCCGACGCGATGCTGCAGCTGCTCGCCGGCGAGGAGCTGGGCATGGCGGGGGCGGAGGTTCGCAATCCCACGCAGGCCGCCATCGCGGCCGGGCTGAGCACGGCGATCGGCGCCATCATTCCGGTGATCCCGTTCTTCTGGCTGACGGGGACGAGCGCCGTGGTCGCCGCGGCCATCGTCTCCCTCGTCGCTCACTTCCTGGTCGGCGCCGCCAAGGCGCTGGTCACGCTGCGGAAGTGGTGGGCGTCGGGACTTGAGATGACGCTCGCCGGCCTCATCGTGGGCGCCGTTACGTTCGCCGTCGGCCTCTTCTTCCACGCCTAGGCTGAGCCTGGACGCCGTTCGACAGGCTGCGGCTGCCGTCGCCGGCGGCTCCACCTGGGTGCGCGTCGACGGCGACCGGATCCACGCCTACGCCGCCTCGCTCCCGCTGGAGCTGGTGCCGCAGCAGCTCGAGCCTGAATTCCACTTCCACGGGGAGCCGGAGGCGACGGCTGCCTTCGTCGTCGTGCTCGACACCGTCAACTTCGGCTCCGGCTACTTCCCGCATCTGCGCCGGCGCGACAGGCAGTCCGGCTATTTCCACGTTGCGAGGGCGCTGACGGAGCGTTGGCAGCGCGGGCCACTGAATGCTGAGGAGCTGGCCGTCCTCTCACCCGAGGACTGTGCCGACATCTTCGATCAGCCGCTGGAAGGGCCGGCGTTCGAGCTCATGACACTCTTCGCGGCCGCGCTGAACGCGCTCGCGATGCACCTCCAGGACCATTACGGCGGCAGCTTCGGGGCGCTCATCGAGTCAGCCGATCGATCGGCTGAAAACCTGGCCGGCCTCCTCGGGCGCATTCCGTTCTTCGACGACGTACACGAGTGGCGGGGCCAACAGGTGCCGATCTACAAGCGCGCGCAGATCACCGCCGCCGACCTCTCGCTCGCCCTCGGCGGCAGGGGGTTGGGCGAGTTTCGAGACCTGGAGCGGCTGACCGTTTTCGCCGACAACCTGGTCCCGCACGTCCTGCGCCTGGATGGCGTACTCGAGTTCGACTCCTTGCTCGTGGAGCGGATCGAGCGCGAGGAGTTGCTCGTCTCCGGCTCCACAGAGGAGGTGGAGATGCGCGCCTGCGCGATCCACGCTGCCGAGCTGATCGTGTCCGAGCTGGCGAAGCAGGGAAAGCAGCTGCGCGCGATGGACCTCGACAACCTGCTCTGGAACCGCGGCCAGGGGCCGGACTACAAGTCAAGGCCGCGACCGCGCTGCCGCTCGGTCTACTACTAGGATCTCTGCGCTTTTAGGCGACTCCGGCGAGGTGCTCGCGCAGCCGGTCGCCCTGTTCCGAGCGCTTCAGGTGCTCGATCGCGCGCCGCTCCAGCTCACGGATCGACTGGCGGCCGACACCCATCCGGGCGGCGACCTCCTCCAGGCTGCGCTGGTTGCCGTCGAGCAGGCCGAAGCGCAGCTGCAGCACCCGGCGTTCGCGGGCGGGCAGGGAGTCAAGCGCGTCCTGGACGTCGGAGCGAAGCAGCTCCTTGGTGGCGTGCTCCTGGGGGGCAACCGCGTTCTCGTCCTCGATGAACTGGCCGAGCTCGGACTCGCCGTCCTCGCCAACCGGCGTCTCCATCGACACCGGCTCCTGGGCGACCTGGAACAGCCAGCGGATCTTCTCCGGCTCGATGCCGATCTCGAGCGAGATCTCCTCGTCGCTCGGCTGCCGGCCGAGCTCCGAGCGCAGCCGGTCGGTGACTCGAACCAGCTTGCCGATCAGCTCCGCCTGGTGCACAGGGATACGGATCGTGCGGCCGCGGTCGGCGATCGCCCGCTGGACCGCTTGCCGGATCCACCACGTCGCGTAGGTGGAGAACTTGAAGCCCTTCCGGTAGTCGAACTTCTCCACCGCGCGGATCAGACCCAGGTTGCCCTCCTGGATGAGGTCGAGGAGCGGCATCCCGCGGTTGGCGTACTTCTTGGCGACCGAGACAACGAGACGCAGGTTGGCCTCGGTCAGCTTGCGGCGAGCCTCGTCTGACCCAGCTTCCATGGCACGCGCAAGCTCGACCTCCTCGACGGCGGTCAGCAGGCGCACCTTGCCGATCTCGCGCAGGTAGGCGCGAACGGCGTCGTCCAGTGCGGCCGCGGTTGCGGCCGCCTCGGCGGCGGTGTCCTCACCGACCGGATTCGGCTCATACAGATCCAGGTCGGCGGCATGCAGCAGTGAGCGGCGATCCAGAGTGTCTTCCATTCAGAACCTTTTGTACCCGGCGGCCAATGGTATGCAAACCACGATTGGGTACCGGCGCCAATTCCGCATGTCGCGGAGTTGAGTCACAATTCCGCCCGTGCAGTTGAATCGCCAGAATCGGGTACTACCGCGCGGTGGGTCCGCTCTATTCCACCTTAAGGCCTCGGCCGTCGTTTTTGTACTGCTCGCCGCTCTGGTCACCGCTTGCGGAGGCGGACCTGGGGCAGGCGGTAGTGGCGCTTCGGAGTCGGATACCTTCACACTGAGCGGTCCGGTAAAGGCGGATTCGTCTTCTGAGAAAGGGCAGGCTGGCGCCTGTGAATGGACGCCCGCCACGTTCAACCTCAAGTTCGCATCCGGGCAGATGCAGAACGCTGTCCAGGTCAAGTTCGACGTGACCGTGGGGCCGGGCGGCGTAGGGGAAGTGGACGCGACCACCCCGACCGCGACTGACGGCTCGACGCCGCTCCAGCTGCTGGCGGCGGGCAAGCCGATCAAGGCCTCCGAGGGCACCGTACACGTGACGGACGCGGACCTCAGCGCGAGGAAGTGGAAGGGATCGATCGACGCCACCTTCGCCGACGGCACGAAGCTGTCCGGAACCTGGTCCTGTCAGGTCGCTTAGCCTCGGCGTCTCCCTCGGCGGTACCCCTTCATTAAGGTAGGCCGCATACGGTGACGGTCGCGAAGGCGACCGCGCTGCGGCACGGTCACATGGAGGACTGAATATGGCTGAGGCACGAACGTATGCGCCAGGTACGCCCGTCTGGGTCGATCTGGCGACGAAGGACATGGATGGGTCCAAGCAGTTCTACAGCGGCCTCTTCGGTTGGACGCCGGAGGTGACCAGCGATCCCCAGGCCGGCGGCTACGCCATGTTCAAGCGGAGTGGGAGCGACGTGGCGGGGGTCGGTCCGACCCAGTCGCCTGACCAGCCGACGGCCTGGGCTGTATACATCGGGACCGGCAGCGCCGATGAAAGCGCGCGCAAAGTCGAGGCGGCCGGTGGCAAGGTGGTGGCGCCGCCCTTCGACGTGCTCGACGCCGGGCGTATGGCGGTATTCCAGGACCCCGCGGGCGCCTTCATCTCCGTGTGGCAGCCGATGAACATGCAGGGCGCATCCGTCGTCCGCGAGCCCAACAGCTTGGGCTGGGTGGAGCTCAACTCGCGCGACCTGGAAGGCGTGCGACCCTTCTACCGGAGCGTGTTCGGCTGGGGCGAGAAGACCAGCCCGATGGGTGAGGGGATGGGGTCGTACACCGAGTGGCAGGTGGACGGCCAAAGCGTGGCCGGGGCCATGTCGATGCCGCCGGGCGTTCCCGCCCAGGTGCCGTCCTTTTGGATGGTCTACTTCCAGGTCGACGACATCGACGCCGCGACCCAAAAGGCGAACGGTCTTGGTGCGCGGACCCAGATGGGGCCGGCCGAGTACCCGGGCGGGCGCTACGCGGTCCTCCAGGATCCACAGGGAGCCATATTCGGGCTGATCAGTTCCTAGGCGCTCGGCGCACGATCGGTGTGGGAGCCCTCGCGCCAACGCGGGCGAGGGCTCCCAATTGCCGGCCCGTCAGGACCCGGGACGGATGTTCTGGTTCACGTGGAAGAAGTTCGTCGGGTCGTACTTCTGCTTGATCTCCGCCAGCCGCCTGTAGTTCCCGCGGTAGGCCGCCTGGACTCGGTCCTGCCCCTCGTCCATCATGAAGTTGACGTAGGCGCCGCCGGTTGAGAACGGGTGAATGGCGTCCCAGTAGTCGACCGTCCAGCGCTTGATCCGCTCCGCGTTTGCCGGGTCGGGGTCGACGCCGACGATGACTGGCGAATACCTGGCGTCCCGATAGCTCCAGGCGGTGTCCTCGTTGCTGATGTCGGAAGCCGCGCCATCGATCGGGTAGAGGTGCATGGTCGACTTCCAGGTCGGCATCTGGTTTCCGTACTTGACGAAAGCCGCTATCGCCTCCTCGCTCAGGTCCCCGGTGAAGTCCGCCCGCCAGTACCACTGGTCCCCGGGCGGGTAGAGCGCGTCGAAGGCGCTCTGCCACATTGGCAGCGGCATCGGCGCCAGGCCATCGAGGGCCGGTGTCGCCATGTCACGGAAGGGTTTGAGGAGTCCGTCCAGGTGCTTGGGGTCGCCCGTGAAAGTCCAGACCACACCGGCCATCGGCTTCAACTGCAGCTCCTCGGGGAACGGCGGCGCCGGCGGAACGGTCAGAAAGGCGAAGAATCCGCTGAGCTCGCGCGGCAAACCAGGCAGCACATCGCCGAACACCTTCATGACCTCGGTCGCGCGGTCGATCGGCCAGAGCATCGGCCCGGCGATGACGTCGCTGACAGGGTGAAGACGGAAGGTGAAGTTGGTGACCACGCCGAAATTGCCGCCACCGCCTCGAACCGCCCAGAAGAGATCGCTGTTCTGCTCTGAGTTGGCGGTGACGAAGCTTCCGTCAGCGAGGACCACGTCGACCTCGAGGAGATTGTCGATGGTCAACCCGCAGCGGCGCGTCAGGTGACCGATGCCACCGCCCAGGGTCAGGCCACCTACACCGGTGGTCGAGATGATTCCGGCGGGTACCGCGAGCCCGAATCCGTGGGTGGCGTGGTCGACATCGCCCAGCGTGGCGCCACCCTGGACCTCCGCGACACGACGCTCGGGGTCGACGCGGACGCCGTTCATTGGAGAAAGGTCGATGACCAGTCCGCCCTCTACCGTCCCCAACCCGCCTCCGTTGTGCCCGCCGCCCCGGATTGCGACGTCGACATCTCGGTCGCGAGCGAACTTGACAGCCTCGACGACATCGGCGCTGTCCACGCATTGCGCGACCGCGGCCGGCCGCTTGTCGATCATCGCGTTGTAGACCTTCCGGGCCTCGTCGTAGTCGGCATCCTCGGGACCGACCACCCTGCCCCGAAGTAAGTTCCGGAGATCCTGTATCTCAGGGCCGGCAAGACCCCTGATCCCTGTCGTCGCCATGCTTCCTCCTCTTCCGACGTTGCGAGGTCGACTGCAGCTTGGCAGAGGCAACCACAGGGTCCGGTACACGCAAATAGGCAACATTGCCCAGCCAGGCGTCAGAGGCCAAGTAGCGGTGCGGGCGGTTGGCCGCTCTCGTCAGCGGTCGCCAGCGGCTTGAGTGGCCGGCTCGGCTCGGGACGCCGTCTCCTCGACCAGCTCCACCCCGCCCGCCCGGGCCTCGCGCCAGGCGGCAACCACGATCGCCTGCAGCAGGCCGGCGATGGGCG
>CAZXGB010000063.1:0-14427 GCA_964640005.1 uncultured Actinomycetes bacterium
GCGTGCAGCCGGTACTCCGACTGGATGCCGGGCAGCTCGTGCGCGCAGGAGGTGCACCAGGAGGCGAAGAAGTTCACCATGACGACCTTGCCGCGCAGGCTGGAGAGGGTGAGCTTGCCGCCGTCGAAGGTGGTCGCCGTGAAGTCGGGCGGCGGCTGGCCCACCGCCGCAGTGCGCGCCTCGACCGTCGGCAGCGCGGGCTGGGCAGCCGGGTCATGCACTGTGCCTCCAGAGCGCAGCAGCAGGACGGCGCCCCCGACCACGGCCAGGCCCAACGCCAGGTAGGCGGCATAGGCGGTAGTGAACCTTCTTCTCCGAATGCGCCTTGCGGGCATCTCCCATAGACAACCCGTTCAGGGCAGTCGAATTTCAGTCCACTCGATTGACTGACGGCTCCAAGGCAAGAGTGTTCAGCTGTCGAGTGTGAGCAAGGCCGACATTTTTGTCGCGCCACTCTCGTTGGGCGCTCAGATCCCAGGCCTCCCGGACTGGGAAGACCCGGCCGCCCGGATGAGCGGCCAACCATCCTTGAGCCGCCTCCGCGGAGGAGTAGAACGGGCACTCCGCGCAGAACGCTGCGGGCCTTAGGCGGCTCCCTCCGACAGCTGGCGCACGACCATCCCCACGCCTACGGACTCCTCCTCGGCCGGGGCATAATGCCCGAGTCTGCCCTGCGCGCGGTCGACACGGCGCTCGCGTCGCTGGAGTCGGCCGGACTCGATCGCGAGCACGCGATGGAGATGGTCCGGACTCTGGTCGCGTACGGCGCCGGCTACGCCATGCTGGAACTCTGGTGCCCTGCGCCGGCTGGCGTAAGTGAGCTGGAGCAGCTCGTGATGCTTACCCGCGCCGTACCTTCTAACGCGCCTGCCCGCCTCGTGGAACGGGCCGCCCTCATCGGTGGCCAATTCGCGCCAGCAGTCGCCAGGCGACCCCAGAAGCAACCGCGAAAACTGCCAGTGCGCCGAGCAGGTAGCCGTTAGCGGCGAGCCAGGTGCCCGCCCCGGTCGCGATGAGCGCCGCCACGAGGAGCGGACCCGCACAGCAGACGACAGCTAGGAGCATTAGGCCGGGAGCCGCGACCGACGCCAGCCACCCAGCCCTGCCCGAATCCGGCCGCTGGGAGGTTGACCTCTCGGCCATCACACCCAGTCCGGTCCGATGCGGGTGCAGGTGGCGAGCCTTTCATTGATCGGCGCTATCGCCTCGGCTGCTCGCCCCAGGACTGCGTCGAGACCCACCACGGCGAGTCCGTAGTAGACCTCCTTCCCGCGTCGGTCGGTGGTCACGAAGCCGCAATGGCGCAGGCAGGCCAAGTGGGTGCTGACGCGGGGTTGAGGCTGGCCGACGGCGGTCACGAGTTCGCCGACCGACATCTCCTGCCGTTCGTGGAGCAACTCGAGGATGCGCAGACGGGTGGGATCGCCGAGCACGCGGAAGAAGCGAGCAGCGGCCACCGGGTCGACGGCGACAGCCAGTGGCAACGAGGAATTCATATCTGGTAAACAGGATAGCCTATTTAGGAGCAGATCGAGAGCCAGGGAGGAGGACGGCATGGCAACCAAGGAGATGCGGATCGAGGGCATGACCTGCGTCCACTGTGAGAAGACGGTGGCGGAGGCGCTGGCGGCGGCCGGCGCCAGGCAGGTGGAGACCGGCTGGGTGCAGGGCCGCGCCGCCTTCGAGGCCGGGGAGGCCACCGACGAGCAGCTCAAGGCGGCAGTCGAGGAGGTCGGCTACAAGGTGGTCGGGATCGAAGACGCCAAGCCGGCGGACCACGGCTTCGAGCCCCTCGTCGGCGGCAAGCGGCACGACTACGACCTGGTGGTGCTTGGTTCGGGCTCGGCAGCCTTCGCGGCGGCGATCCGCGCCACCGACTCGGGCTTCCGCGTCGCCCTGATGGAGTCGAACGTGGTCGGCGGCACCTGCGTCAATGTCGGCTGCGTGCCCTCGAAGGCGATGCTGGCCGCGGCCGACGCCTACTTCAGGGCCGGCCACCATCCCTTCGCCGGCATTCAGACGGCAGCAAACGGCGTCGATCTGGGAGCGATGGTCGACTCCAAGGGTGACCTGGTCGACCAGCTGCGGTCCGAGAAGTACCTGGACCTGGCCAAGGAGTACGGCTTCACCGTCTGTCACGGCCGGGCCGAATTCGTGGACCAGGAGACCATCGAGTGCGGCGGCGAGCGGATCCGGGGTCGCGCCTACATCGTCGCCACCGGCGCTTCGCCGGCCATCCCGCCCATTGAGGGGCTCGCCGACGCAGGCTACCTGACCAGCACCACCGCCCTCGAACTGCGGAAGGTGCCCAAGGAGCTGGCCGTGATCGGCGCCAACGCCATCGGGCTGGAAATGGGCCAGCTCTTCCTGCGCCTGGGCAGCCGGATCACCTTCCTCGAGGCAATGCCGCGGATAGCGCCGCAGGAGGAGCCCGAGGTCTCGGAGACGATCGGGTCGATCCTGGAGGAGGAGGGCGCGACCGTGCTGACCGGCGTCCAGGTCACGGGGGTGACTCGGGTGGGCGATCGACGAAAAGTCGCCTTCGAGCAAGAGGGCCATCAGCACGAGCTCACCGTCGACCACGTGCTGGTCGCCACCGGCCGCCGTCCCAACACCGCCGGCCTGGGTCTGGAGAAGGGTGGCATCGAGCTGGGCGAACGAGGTGCCCTCGTGGTGGACGAGCACCTGCGCACGACGAATCCCCGGGTCTTCGGAGCGGGGGACGTGACGGGGCACGCGCAGTTCGTCTATGTGGCCGCCTACGAGGGGAACCTGGCCGCACGCAACGCGCTGGAGGGAACGGCGTTGAAGACGGACTTCACGGCCCTGCCGCGCGTCATCTTCACCAGCCCGACCGTGGCCGCCGCCGGCCTCACCGACGAGCAGGCGACTGCCCAGGGGATTGTGTGCGAGTGCCGGGTGCTGCCCCTGGTCCACGTCCCCAGGGCCCTGGTCAACCGCGACACCCGCGGCTTCGTGAAGATCGTGGCGGAGGCTGCGACAGGGCGGATCGTGGGTGCGACCGCAGTCGCGGATGGGGCCGGCGACGTGATCCAGGCGGCGATCTACGCCGTCCAGTTCGGGCTCACCACCGAGCAGGTGGCCGGCACCTGGGCGCCCTACCTGACCTTCGCCGAGGGCTTCCGGCTGGCGGCCCAGACCTTCAGCCGCGACGTGGCGAAATTGAGCTGCTGCGCCGCCTGAGCGGCCTGGCGCTTGCCCCAGCGCGACTGCTCGCCCGGGAGGTCGACTTCCACGTCCCGGTCATGAAGCCAGCCGCCTCCCGGGCGGTCCGCGGCATGGGCACGAGGGCCTCATCGCGGCGCCGGCGTCAGGTGGAGGAGGCCGGTCTGGTGTTCTGGTTTGACCGGAAGACGTTGTCGGGACACGACCGCGCTTTGATCCGCGCGAGGCGATCGTAGCGGTCGCCCTAGGCTAACCAGCTCCGGAGATCTGTAGACACTTCCGGACCTTCCGGAAATAGAAGCGGCGGCCCATCCTGTGGGTGCTCTACGCCCTTAGGGAGGTGCCGCCGTGACTAATGATGACCTTCTCTACCGACATCGGCTGCTGGTCTTTGCGAGAGCAGCCGAGCATGGGGTAAGCCAGGCCTGCCGGGCCCTCGGCTACCACCGCTCCTGGTTCTACCGGTGGAAGGCACGGGTCCGGACGCGGAGGCGCGCCGCCGCTCACGGCATTCTCCTAGGATCCCGCACATCCCCGTCCTCCTCCCAGGCATGGAACTGCGTCTGAGCCAGGTCGGCGGCGCCTGCGCACGCGGCACAGTGGAACTTCGCCACCGCCCCCTTCCAATGGTCGGCCCAAGAACTTTTGGGTCTGCGTCGATGGCGGAGGCACCGTGTGAGGTATCGCCGGCCCGGTTGTTTGGACCGTCTAGCGGCTGAACAATTCGACTTCGGCCGCCTCGTAGCGATCGAAGGAGGACGGCAACGGCAGCTGTGCCGTCGCCTGGGCGGCCTGCAGGTCCGGATGCTTGGTGAAGGCTGGCACCTTCTCCGCAGATGACCAGACGTTGACGATCAGGAGGCCCTGGTCGGTCTTGGCGGTCACGCTCGCGATACCGCCGAAATCAGGAGCGATGCGCCTGACCACAGGGTCGAAGTTCCGCTGCTTGCGCTCCAGAAGTTCGTCAGCGTTGCCGTCAATCGTGTGAATCGTCACGTATGCCACGGAAAACTCCCTTGGATGTGGTTACCAGTCACCGGCGGTTGGTGGTAAACATTGTAAGCCATGGAAGCCGACGACTCCGGGGCGCCCGGACGCTTGGCGATCGTCCAGGATCTCGCCAACAGCTTCGATCTCAGGCGCGGACGCGACGAGCTCGCGACCGCCGAGGACGCCGCGCGATGGCTTGCCGTCCACGGCCTCGTCGAGTCGGTTCCGGGTCTCGCCAAACCTGATCTCGAGCGGATGCACGAGCTCAGGGCTGCGCTGCGCGGTCTTCTGCTCGCGAACAACGGCCAGCCCCAGCGGGGCGACGACCTCGACGTTTTGAACGCAGCGATCCGGCGATCGGGACTCTGGCCGCGCGTCACGCGCGATGGATCTGCTCGGGTCGTGAACCCGGGGCACGGCTTCCTCTTCGGACTGGGCGAGATCCTCATCGTCGTCCTCGATGCGATCGGGGACGGAACTTGGGGGCGCCTGAAGGCCTGTCCTGGCGATGCGTGCAACTACGCGTTCTACGATCGCTCGCGCAATAGTTCCAGAACCTGGTGCTCGATGGATCGTTGCGGAAGCCGGTCGAAGATGCGCGCCTACCGTACCCGCCGATCGAAAGCCGTCGCAAATTAGGGCGGGCCGCCGGCCGGGCGCCCGAAGTAGTCAACGTGGCCGGCCTCGCCAACCTCTGAACAGGCGCGCAGCAGCCCCAGAATCGTCGATCCGTATTCGGATCGGCGGTTCAAACAGTGTCCCCTCCCCTCGACCACCCCCTTCCAATTCGAACACCACCATGTTGCGGTAGCAGTCTGGTCGAGACCCGGGTGTTGTGGGCGAGCCCAGCTTCCCGGTCAACGTCCGAAACGAGGATTTGAACCGGTGGTGGCCGTGCTGGCGCGTGCTTATGGTCCAGAGGCTGTCTCAGCCGAGAAAGCCTCAGTTCGCGGCGAGTTGGCGGAGGATCGGCCGCAGCTCCTCGGCGAACACCTGCGGCATATCTAGATAAGGAGCGTGGCCGCCGGTCAGCACGCCTGCTTCGAGTCCGGTTTGCGCTTCCAGCCAGCCCATGATCACAGGCGCATAGTCGAGGCCGTCGCGGCTGTGGAGCAGCGTCACCGGCATTGGGAGCGAGCGCAGCACGTCTTCGTCCGGGCGGTAGCCGATGAACTGCCCGACCTCTCGTTCGAACAGGGCCTCCGCGTTGCCGAGCATCCGCTCGCGCGTCGCGGGGTCGACTGACTCCCAGCCCGCATCACCCGCGTTTGCGCGCAGGAACAGTTCCAGCGCGGCTCGCGGATCCTGCGCATACAGGTCAAGGATTGGCTGCAGTGGGCTGGGGTCGTTGCTGTGCGGCAGGAGCGTGATCAAGGGGGGCTCGTGGACGATGGCACCTTTGACCGCGCGAGGGTCCCGCGCCAAGAGCTCGAGCGTGATGATCGCGCCGCCGCTGGTGCCGCAGACGACTGCCTCCTCGAATCCGCACTCGCGGATGATCGAGGCGGCGTCGGCGGCCTGGGCGGTCATGGTCGCAGCCGCCACGGGGTCGCCGTCCACTCGACTCCGCGAATTCCCGCGGCGGTCGTAGGTCAGCACTGTGAACTCGTCGGCGAGCCGGTCCGCGCTCTGAGCGAATTGGCCGGCGTCCCCGGTGGCGCCCGCGATGAAGAGAACCGCGGGGCCGTTGCCGCGCACCTCGTGGTAGAGACCCGTCTTACTCATTGCCGTCGCCATCTCGTCACCTCCTGTCTTCGCCCGGTCTGGACGAGGCAGAAGGTAGGTGCGTTCCGGCCGGCACGCATCGGGCGGTCGCCCTATTTCTGTTGGCTTAGACGAGCCCAGCTTCCATGGCGAACAGAGCGGCAGCAGCGCGCGAGGTGACACCCGCCTTGTCGTAGATGTGCTGCACGTGGTGTCCGACGGTCTTGGGAGACAGGTGCAGCATGGCCGCGATCTCGGCGTTGGTGTGGCCGTGCACGAGAACCCTGAGCACCTCGACCTCCCGCTCGCTCAGCCCGGCGGGTCGCGGGGGTCGAAGCCGGATGCGAGCGCCGCCGGACGCCTCGACGACGGCGGCGACTGCGGACGGGTCCAGCCGGCCGGCTTCCACATCCGCCCGTAACTCGCGCGCCCTCTCGTCGGCCGACAGCGCCGGCCGGTGAGGCCGGTCGGACCCCATGGCCTCGAACGCGTCGGCGGCACGCAGGATACGTGCCGCACGCGGTAGCTGTCTGGCCGCGGCGCCTCGGTGGTATCCGCTGCCGTCGAGATTCTCGTGGTGCGCGGCAGCCGTGATCGCGATCGGAGCGAGCAAACGCGACCGCGCCAACACCCGCTCTGTGAAGTAGGGGTGCAAACGCACCCGTTCCAGCTCGCCGGCCGAAAGTGGCCCCCGCTTGTCCCAGATGCCGCTCGCGACGCCAACTCGCCCGAGGTCATGCAGCAGCGCAGCGCGCCGGACGGTCGCTACCTCGTCCGCGGAGGCGCCGGCCAGGCCGGCCGCTCCTTCGGCCAGAGCGGCGACGCGAGTGGAGTGGCCGAGCAGCCACGGCGACTTCAGATCGACGAAGTCTGCACACGCTAGCGCGAACCGGTCGACGGCTTCGGCTGCGATCGTCAGCTGCGGCTCCGGCCCGGCGTCCAGGACCGCCGTCCAGGCATCGTCGCCCCGGTCGAGGAGACCAACGCGCCCGAGCTCAATGAGGAGGTCGGCGACGCGCGGGTCGTAGGCGACGCCGCGGCGCCGCTTGGCGATGGCAAGCGGGTCGTCGCCGCGCGACGCGAACACCACAGCGTCGTGGGCGACTTGCACGACGCGGTGCGCTTGCGACAGGGCCTCGCCGGCAAGGCCCAATGGGAGCCCGTGGCCGTCCCAGCGCTCCTGCTCCTGCTGCAGGCCGGCGCGGACTCCCTGGCCGAGCCCCAGCCGCTCCGCGAGACGCCCGCCGGCCTCGCAGTGTGCCGCGACGACCTGCCGCGGCCGTTCCCGTCCCGCCGCGAGCATCTGCGCGACCAGCCGGTCGCGCTCCGCTGCCGGTCTGCCCTCGCCGACGTGCGCTGCGATCTCCTGCATCACCTCGGGCGGATCGGCGCTCGGCCAGACGAGCGCGTGCCGGCGCAGCGCGATATCGTCGCCGCCCGTGAAGGCGGCGAACTCCAGTGAATCCGAGGTGCAGCCGATGTGCCGCACCAGCGCGAGGTAATAGACGTCCGACTGGTCGCTGGCCGGCAGGCCCAGTTGGCGTGCGAGCTCGACCGCCAGGAGGGCGACCCTGAGAGCCAGCTCTAGGGGCTGGCCCATCCCCAGGTCGGTGGCCAGCGAGACAGACGCGATCAGTTCCGCAAGGCGCAGCCTGCTCAAGGCGGCTCACGCCTGCCGCTGCCCAGCCTGGCGTGGACGGCTGTCAGGCGTGTTTCCACCGCGCGTCGCGGACACAAGGGGAGCCGGCGATTTCCCTGTCGTTCGAGTCCTGGGCGGCCAGCGTTGCTTGGACGATCACGAGTTTGCCCAGCGGCATCGGAGGACTTGGTGGGTGATGGCTTCACGATCAGCACCCCGCCGCGATTCTATTGCCGACACGGTACCGACGTGCGGGGCGCCGAGCGATGGCTGCGCAGGAGTGTCAGGAGGTTCGTGTCCAATTGGGGCGGCCGGTTCAAATAGCGTCCCGTCCTCCCAACCAAACATCCCTTATTTAAACCCGCCAACAAGAAAAGGCGTGGAATGGCGGCTTCAGCTCGATGCCGGCGAGCTCGCCACCCTTGATCTCGATCCTCTTAAGCAGCTGGGCGTTCAGGAGGCGTTTCACGTAGGGGTCGGCGCCCACGTAGCCCGGGTGGCGTCGCGAATCCAGTCGAGGGCTGTCTCGAGGACCTGCTGTGCGGTCCGCCCCGTCGCCACAGCTGGCCTTTAAGGCGAGCCGGCCGCTCCGGCACCTCAAAGGGAGTCGCTCGGAAACGATCCAGCGCCACGCGAATCATCTCGCCTGGCGGGAGCCAAGGTCGAGATCCATCACCACAGTCGATCGAATCCGGGCCAGGACATCGGGGTTTCCCTCCAGCTCCAGCCCCTGCCGCCGAGCCTCGTCCAGGGGTAATCGGCCACTAAGCGCGGTGATCACCACCCGAGGTGGCCCCATCAGAACCAGGTCTGCGTTCTCGACCGTGCCTCGGCGAGCTCGAACCGCTCCCTCGAGCGTCTGCACAGTGATGGCCGGCTGATCACCCATGCGAAGCTCGACCGTCACGGTGGGCCGGTCCGGCTCGGTGTCGTAGTAGTAGAGCTCCAACGGTAAGGCCATCCAATAGCTGCGGAACTCCTCGCTCTCGTCCCCCGTGCCGAGCAGCGGCGCCCCCCAGCGCCCGAACTCCCGCACAACTCCGCGCAGCTCTTGGCCGCGCCGTGTGAGCTCGAAGAGCGTGGTCGCGATCGGCGGCGGAGCCAGTTCCCGCTTGACCACTCCGACGTCTTCGAGCTGCCGAAGCCGGCTCGCGAGCAGGTTGGTGGCAATACCGGGCAGGCCGTTCTGGAGATCCGTATAGCGACTCGGCCCAAGAAGCATCAGCTCGCGAACGATGAGCAGGCTCCACCTGTCGCCCACCACGTCGAGAGCCTTGGCCATGGCGCAGAACTGGCCGTACGATCTCACGCCCAGACCATAGATGATCAAGACTAAGAAATCCAGTAACGACTTGATTTTATCTAGTGCAAAGGCTAGATTTTCCAGGACGCCTGTGGGGGCGGACCACCTCGGCGAAGGAGGAAGCGATGAGCGAAACGACAGCTGCTGGAACGAGCCCGTTGGAAATTGCGATGCTCTATCACCGAGCCTGGACGAGCAAGAACGTCGAAGAGGCCCTGGACTTGGTCGCGGCCGACATCGAATGCGACTCGCCGAGCGGTCGCCTACAGGGCATCGACCAGTACCGGCCGTTCCTAGCCAACTTCGCGCCAATCGTGAACGGTTACGACATGATCGCGGCACTCGGTGATGAAGAGACCGCGGTCCTCGTCTACGACCTTCATGCGATCCCCGTCAGCTCGGGCCTGGTGTGCGAGTGCTTCACGGTCGGCGATGGCCGGATCACACGGAATCGCCTGATCTTCGACCAGACGCCCTACACGGCTGCCCGCCAGGGATCGTGACGCCTCCAGAGATCGTCGGCCTGGGCGCCCGGGTCCACCTCTTTGTGCGCCCCGAGCTGCGCGAGCGGTTTCGATGGCTGTTCGAAGAGGTGTTGGAGTGCTCCGTGATCGAGAGGGACTTCGGCCTGGAGCACCCCATGCTGCTGGTCACGCTCGCCGACGGCAGCGCCTTCAGCGCGGAATTCACCGACCTTGCTCCGCGTGATGTGCCGGCTTCGGAGATGGATGACGAGCACGCGTTTCGAGGGGCGTGGATCGAGTTTCGCACTGCGAACCTCGCCGAATGCCACGAGCGACTCCGGCTGGCAGGCATTCCGGAGTTCAAGCATCGGGGCAGCCAGCACAGCTACTTCGGCGCGCCCGGCGGCCAGGTCTTCCGGTTGCTCGACGTCGACTATAAAGGCCCCTGACAGTCAACCAACATTCCGTCGACGGCGGGTCCCAACGTCCTTCGTCAGCGCCCCGATCAGCGAATGGAGAAAGGCCCCGCCCTCGCGGATCCGTCGCTCAGCTGCGCGGACCCGCGCTTGGCTCAGGTCGCACGGGCGCCGAGGGACATTCAGCTTGCACCGGCGCTGAGACAGCGTGCCGTCCAATGTGTTAGCCGGGAGCTAACATATGGAAGGCTATGGCTTCGCTTCCGGTTCCCAATCGAGGTACCTCAGTGCGCGATCGGCTCCTCTCCGAGTTCCTGGGCCGGCCGGCGGTCAAGGCCCACGTTCGGGAAGCCGCGCGTCGTGTCGGCGCCTCCGCGCCCGCGGTCGCCGAGGAGCTGAGCCGCCTCGCCACCGCCGGAATCCTCAGCACTGAGCGCATCGGGCGATCGCTGGTGTACTCGGTCAACGAGCGCTCGCCGATCGTGCCCGAACTCCGGTCGCTGGTCCGTAAGACTATCGGCGTAGAGGGCCAGCTCCGATCGGCGCTCGAAGGCCTTCCGGGAGTTGAGGCTGCTTACGTCTTCGGCTCGCGCGCCTCCGGGCGCGAGACCCCGCAGAGCGACGTCGACCTCCTCGTTGTGGGTGCGCCCGATCGCGCGGCACTGGCAGAGCGGCTGGCGCAGGTCGAGGAGGCTATCGGCCGAGATATCAACCTCGTCCAGGTCACGGGTGACGACCTTGAGCGTCACCGCACCGGCCCGTCTCCCTTCTGGAAGAGCGTCCTCGCCGGCCCGCTCCATCCGCTCGTCGAGCCGCCGGCGTGATGGGCTCGGCATAGCAGCTCCGGGCCATGGCGGCTCGTGGCGAGCTGGCCCCGATCGACCCTGATCCGCAAGCCGCGCGGGCCCAGGTGGCAGAGGCGCGAAGCTCGCTTGCAACCTGCCGGAGCATCGTCAGCAGCGACCCGCGAAGTGCGTTGATGCTGGCCTGGGACGGGGTCGCCTTCACGCTCCTCTCGGCGGCGTTGGCCCTCGCCGGCTACCGCGTCACCAGCCGCGAGGGACATCACCGGGTCGCAGTTGCCGCCGTTCGCGAGCTGTTCAACGATCGCGGTCTGTTCCTGCGGATCAGCACACTCCGGCGAGACCGCGACCGGGTTATGTACGAACACGACGGCGTCAGCGCTGCTGACGTCGCGGCCGCGATGGACGATTGCGAGGAGCTGCTGCGCATGGTCGATGAAGCCGTTACGCGGGCAGCCACCCCAGGCCCGAACTCTGGCTCCTAAAGGTCGAACCTGGGGCGGATCGCCCGGTACCAGAGAATCGCCGGCGCGGCGGTCTCCCCGAATCGCGTTAGCTGGATGGGCCTGTCTGCCCGGAAGTCGGTGGATAGGATTCCCAGCACGAGCATTTCTCGAATGGCCGGCCAGAACTCGAAGCGGAGCGCGTCCGGGCGCAGCGGTTTGCGGTCCCCGGTCCGCCATCCCGCCTCTGAGAGCAGGGAAATCCCCCGTGCGATGAGCTCGGACATTGGAGCGGCGCCTTCGACGAAGAGCAGCGCAAGCACGACCTCCCGGACCGCCTCAACGAAGCGGTCGCCTTCGGCCAGCGCCCTCGTCGTCGCCTGAAACAGCGGGCCCGGGCGGCCAGGGCACGGCGCCCGGGCTCGCTGAGACTCAGCCGAACCTTGCCGCGACGGACCAAACCCGCGCGCTTCGCGAAGCCGGCGATCAGTTCCAGCTCGGGGACATCGCCCTCAGTGCGGGGCTCGCCACTCCAGTCTCTCCTCCAGCCGAAATCGGCAGCCATCTGTCGCACGATCGCCGGCGGCAGGTAGCCCGCAGCGGTCAGCTTCACGCCGCTGCGGGCGATCTCGAGATAGCGCGCCAAAGGCGCAAGTGCCTCCACCGTCCCGGCCGGCTCTGCAGGCGGTGAAGGGATCGCCGCCGCTGCCCGTTCGAAGAGCTCACGCCAGACGGGTCGGGAGGGCGGCGCCGACCAGGTGCTGCGCCTTTCGTCGTGGATCACCTGGATGCGCGTGCGGCGCGGGATGGTCGAGTCTGCCTGATTCAGGAAGGCCCGCAGCACGCTTGCCTGGCGCTGGCGCCAGCCGGTCGTTCCGGGGCTGAACTCGCCGGCCGCGATCGCGTCTTCGAGCGCCGTCTGGGCCGCACCCAGGATCCTGGACTCCTCCACTCCCATGATCCCGCCCCAGCGCAGCTCTTCCAGGTCGGGCGGCTCGAGGCCAGACTCGGCCATCGCCCGGCGCATGCGTCCCCGCCCGGACTCGATGTCGCGGTCCCAGGCGACGATGATGTCCTTGGTTAGAGCTGAACGCGCCAGGTCCGCCTCACCCCTCGATCCGAGTTCGTCGAGCAGATCACCCAGCGCGGCGGCGACCGCCAGGTGGTTATCGACGTCGGTCATGAACTTCATCGGCAGCTGGTACCAGAGGAAGTACTGAAGCTCATACCGACTGACCACCGGCACGTCTCCAGAAGCGGTCAGCCAGTCCCAGGCCGCTCGGGCATTCTGAGCGCGTGCCCGGTCGAGGCCGGCGAGAACACGATCGACGTCGCCGGCGGCCAGCTCAAACGGCACGCCGAAAGTCTGCCTTAGGGCGCCGTCCGGCAGAGCCAACCGTCCGGTCCCCGATTTCCGGTCATGGAACACGTTCCAAAGGGGGCCGGTAGAAGACGCCGTCCGATGCATTCGACGGTTCACTCGTTCCGCACGCCCAACGGTGTCACGCTCGGGCTCGAGCACTTCGGTGATACGGCAGCGCCGCTCGTGCTGCTCGCGGGCGGCCCAACCATGCTCTCCTGGCCCGAAGCGCTCTGCGAGGCGCTTGCTCGCGGCGGCCGTCATGCCGTGCGCTATGACCTGCGTGACGCCGGCGCGTCGACGACGGTTGATCCCGAGGCGCCGGCGTACACGCTTCGCGACCTTGCCGCCGATGCCGCGGCCCTCGCCTGCGGACTCGACGACCGGCCCGCCCATCTGGCGGGCATCGGAGTCAGCGGGATGGTCGCCCAGGTCGCCGCGCTCGAGCACCCGGACGCGTTCTCCGCACTCACACTCGTCGGTTCGCGCCCGGTTGCGCCGGGGCCCGTCGACGATGACCTGCCCGACCACGACCCGGCGTTGATCAGCGCACGGTCCTCGCTGTCGATGCCTGACTGGTCCGACCGCGCTGCCGTCGCGGAGTTCGCCGCCGCGCGCGCCGAGGCCTTGGGCGACGACCCCGCCGCCGCACGCGCGACCGCCGAGCGCATCTTCGACCGAACGCCGGGCACCGGGCCCGCGGTCCAGATGGCCAACCAGCTGGGCATGGTCTTCTCCAGGCTCAACTGCGAGCCGCGCTGGCGCGAGCGCCTGCCTCAGCTTGCGATACCGACGCTCGTGGTGCACGGTCGCCGAGACCGCTTCTTCCCGGTCGGCAACGGCGAAGCGCTCGCGCGCGAGATCCCTGGCGCACGGCTGCTCGTGCTCGAACAGGCGGCGACCACGATCCCCGAGGCGGCCGCCGATCAAGTCGCCGCGGCGATGCTTGCGCTGTAGCACGCCCTCGGAGCAGTGGCGCACATTCCCTTTCTCGGGAGATCCTTCCGCGTGGCCCCACTTCCCGAGCACGAGATTCCAGACCACAAGGCCGGCTCGACCGGACGGAAGCGCCCTGGTCACTACATTGGAAACATGGGGGACGCCACCACCCAGCCGCGAGAGCCCGCCGGATTAAACCCCTCAGCGTTCCGCCCGGCTCCAAAGTCTTCAACGCCGTCGTCCGCCGGCTTTCGCGGCTCGGCATCCCGCTCGGCCCGAACGTGCTGCTCTCGGTCCGCGGCCGGAAAAGCGGTGTCGAACGTACGATGCCAATCGCGATCCTGGAGATCGGCGATCGGCGGTTTGTCCAGAGTCCCTACGGCGAGGTGCAATGGACGCGCAACCTTCACGCAGCCGGCGAAGCGACGCTCACCACCGGGCGCCGCACAGAACGTGTCTCCGCGGTCCGGCTCTCACAGGCGGAGGCGGCCACCTTCTACGGGGAAACCCTGCCGCCCCACCTCAACCGCTCGTTCTTCCGGCGATTCTTCGTGGGTCGCATTCTGGGGATGGCCGCCATGGCCAAGGACCCGGAGGGCGCCGCGGCAACCCACCCCGTGTTCGAGCTGCACCACCTGGATTGATCGAGCCGCACTTGCCGTGGCTTGTCCGGGCGGATCATGAATATCCGCGAAATTCGTGGTGCTCTGTCTAACAGTGCCCGCACGGTTCGGGACCGTGAGGCCCCGGGTTCAAATCCCGGGCCCCCGACCAAACTGCCCGTATTTGAACCGGCCAACAAGAAAGGCCGTGGAACTCATTAGAGCAGCGACGCTTCGACGCCGCCACTGGCGCCTTCATGCGAATAGCGCGAACGCGCGATGGCGAAAGGAGTCACCCCTGGCATGGTCAAGGTGTAACCCGGTAGGTGCTGAAGGGCGCAGGAGGTAATGGCGATGGCAACGGACCAGCTCAATGTGATTCTGCTTCCCGGCGGGGTCCTCCCGGCTGCCTTGGCTTATCGGTCCCTCATCGACGCTCTCGGCAGACACGCGACCTGCATTCCCAAGGATCTCGAGATCTATGCCGGTGATTCACCCCAGCCTGACTACGTCCTCGACACGGAGATCGAGGGGGTGCTCCGGACGGCCGCCGAAGCCGGATTCGATCGATTCAACCT
>CAZXGB010000064.1:0-14314 GCA_964640005.1 uncultured Actinomycetes bacterium
CGGCTGGCGCTCGCAAACATCGCGTTCTCGCTCGCCGGCGGGCTGGCCGCCGCGCTTCTGGGCTGGACGCTGGGTGCCGTCCTGTGAACGCCGGCTCGCTCAAGCTGACCGTCTACTTCGGGGAGTCCGACCGTCTGGACGGTGAGCTGCTCTCCGACGCTTTGGTGGACGTCTTCGAGCGGCACCGCCTGCACTCCGCAGTGCTGATGCGTGGGGTCGAGGGCTTCGGGATCAAGCACACGCTGCGGAGCGATCGCTTCCTGACCCTCTCGGAGGATCTTCCCCTGGTCGCCGTCGCCGTGGACGAGCGTTCGCGGATCGAGGCGGTCGTGCCGGAGGTCACAGCGCTGGTCGGCGAGGGCCTGGTCACGCTGGAACGCGCCCGACTGCTGCAGGGAAGCCTGCAGTCCGTGTCGCTGCCCGAGGCGCTCTCGGAGGCGACGAAGCTGACCGTTTACCTGGGCCGCGACGAGCGGATCGACAGGCGGCCTGCTTTCGGCGCGGTGGTCGACTACCTGCGCGGCCACGGGCTGTCGGGCGCCATGGTGCTGCTCGGGGTCGACGGGATGGCGCACGCGCGCCGCGAGAGAGCCCGCTTCTTCTCGCGCAACGACGCGGTCCCCCTGATGATCGTGTGCGTCGGTTCGGGGGAACTGATCGCGCGGGCGCTGCCGGGTCTGGGTGCCCTGCTCGCGGATCCGATCGTGACGCTGGAGCGGGTGCGTGTCTGCAAACGAGGCGGGGTGCTGCTCGCAGAACCCCGCCTCCTCCCCGAGCAGGACGACGAGGGGCTCGGTCTCTGGCAGAAGCTCACGGTCTACGCCAGTGAGCGGTCGCGACATCGCGGGCACCCGCTCTACAGCGAGGTGATCCGGCGACTGCGGGAGGGCGGTGCACGCGGGGCGACAAGCGTGCGGGGGATCTGGGGCTTCTCGGACGATGGCCCGCCCCACGGTGACCGGCTGTTCGCCGTGCGGCGGCGAGTGCCGGTGCTGACCACGGTCGTAGACAGGCCAGAGCGGATCCGTCGCTGGTTCCAGATCGTGGACGAGGTGACGGACGAGGCGGGGCTGGTGACGAGCGAGATGGTGCCTGCGGTCCGTGCTGCCGCGCCGGGCCGGCAGTTCGGCGGGCTGCGGGTGGCGACACTGCGCGACTAACGTCCACGTCCTGGCCGCGAGGCAGCCCGTGAAATTGTTGCTGGGCATCCGCAGATGTGTGTTAGGGTACCCTAAACACAAAGATGGTCGAGGAGCTTCGCGGCAGCTTCACCCGGGCCCAGGAGGACTACCTCAAGGCGCTCTACTTGCTCCACGGCGACGCCCGGCCGGTTCCGACCGGCGAGCTGGCGCAGCGCCTGGGCATTTCACCGGCGTCGGTGAGCGAGATGGTGGTGCGTCTGTCGGCCCAGGGCCTGGTCACACACGACCGCTACCGCGGTCAGCAGCTGACGGACGAGGGGCGGGCGGCCGCGCTCGAGCTGGTGCGTCACCACCGGCTGCTCGAGATGTTCCTGGTCCAGGTCCTCGGCTACGGCTGGGACGAGGTGCACGAAGAGGCGGAGCGTCTCGAGCACGTGATCTCGGAGCGGATGGAGGAGCGCATCTTCGAACTGCTCGGCCGCCCTGACCTGGATCCCCACGGGCACGCGATCCCGAGCCGCGAGGGGACTGTCCGCGCGGTCAGCGACCGTCCCT
The DNA here is from genome assembly GCA_964640005.1 of uncultured Actinomycetes bacterium. GTDB lineage: Bacteria > Chloroflexota > Dormibacteria > Dormibacterales > Dormibacteraceae > CAZHAC01. The sequence goes on from CAZXGB010000064.1 coordinate 1,698, forward strand.
TGAGCGACTGCCAGGCCGGGGAGGAGGTCATCGTGCGGGTCGTCTCGGACGACGATCCGGCTCGACTCCGTGAGCTCGAGCGCCGCGGTCTGGTGCCCGGTGTTCGCTTGCGGGTGGTCGCCGGCACCCGGTACGAGAGCCCGATCGAGGCCAGGATCGACCGGCGCGAGGTCAGCGTCCCGCTCGGGCTCGCCCGAGAGATCTTCGTCGAGGAGTCCAAGCACGCGGCCAGTAGGGAGGTAACGGCTGGTGGCCGCTGAGGCCGAGGTCCTGCGCAAGGGCCTTGGCGGAGTCAGCGCGCGCACCCTGCTGGCCGCCCGGGAGTCGCTGGACGGGCGGCGGCGTGGCCTGCGCGCCATCCTGCCCTTCGCGGGCCCCGCCTTCATCGCCTCGGTGGCCTATATGGACCCGGGCAACTTTGCGACCAACATTCAGGGCGGCGCGCTCTACGGCTACCGGCTGCTCTGGGTGGTCGTTTTCGCGAATCTGACCGCGATGCTGTTTCAGGGGCTTTCGGCAAAGCTTGGGATCGCGACCGGCAAGAACCTCGCCGAGCTCGCGCGGGAGCATTTCTCACGTCCGGTGGTGATCGTCATGTGGATAGTCAGCGAGATCGCCGCCATGGCGACCGACCTCGCCGAGTTCCTGGGCGCGACCATCGGCCTGAACCTGCTCTTCCACATTCCTCTGCTGCTGGGAGCCGTGATCACCGCCATCGCGACCTACGCCATCCTGACCCTCCAGCGCCATGGCTTCCGGCCGATCGAGGCCTTCATCGGGACCTTGGTGGGGGTGATGGCGCTCTGCTACCTGCTCGAAACGCTCATTGCACGCCCCAACTGGGCCGGCGTCTTCCACGGCGCGACCACGCCCTGGCTGGGCGACTCCGGTGCCGTGCTCCTCGCCGTCGGGGTCATCGGAGCAACCGTCATGCCGCACGCCATCTACGTGCACTCCGGGCTGACACAGGATCGAGTGCCGTCCGAGAACGCGCGCGATCGGCGCAAGATCCTGCGCTTCTCCAACATCGACGTCGTGGTGGCGTTGGGACTGGCCGGCCTGGTCAACCTCGCGATGATGTACATGGCCGCGGCCACCTTCCATTCGCACCACTCCGACGTGGCCGACATCACGACCGCCTACCGCACCCTGATTCCCCTCCTGGGAGCGGGTGCCGCGGGCGTGTTCCTGATTTCGCTGCTCGCCTCCGGCCTCTCCAGCTCGGCCGTCGGGACCATGGCCGGTCAGGTCATCATGCAGGGGTTCGTCGGGTTCAGCATCCCGCTCTGGGTGCGGCGGGTGGCGACCATGGCGCCGACCATCGTCGTCATCGCGATGGGCGTCAACCCCACCCAGGCGCTGGTCATGAGCCAGGTCGTCCTGAGCCTCGTGCTTCCGGTCCCCGTCATCGCCCTCGTGATCTTCACCCGCCGCCGCTCCATCATGGGCGAGCTCGCGAACCGACCCCTGACGTCGGTGGTCGCGATCGTCTGCTCGGCGGTCATTCTGTGCCTGAACGTCGTTCTGCTCCTGCAGACTTTCGGGGTGCAACTGCCGCTGGGCAGGGATTAGCGCAAGGCGGGGAGGCCCGCCTCCAAAGCCAAGCCATGGAAGAGCCAAGCCGTCTCACCAACACGGCCGCCGATCCAGAATCCTCCCGTCCGGCGGTCGAGGAGCCGGCATATGGCGCCTTCGGCGATCTGCGCTCTGACCCGATTCTTGCCCTGCTGAACCGGCTGGCAACGAAGCCTCTGCACAAGGACGTTCAGCGGTCAGCGAACGGGCACGCCTTCCGGCCGACTCTTCCCGAGGCGGTGCGCGAGGGGCCTCGGGGACTACTCAGGATCCTGGGCCCGGGTATCGTCACCGGAGCGGCCGACGACGACCCCAGCGCCATCGCAACTTACTCGCAGGCAGGCGCCCAGGCCGGCTATGGGATGCTCTGGGCGGGACTCGTCGGCGCGCCTCTGATGATCAGCGTGCAGGAGCTGGCCCAGCGCATCGCGCTCCAGACGGGTTTTGGGCTGGTTGTGAACCTGCGCCGCAAGTTTCCGCCCGCGATCGTCGGCGCCGCGGTCGCGATGCTCGCCGTCTCTAACGTCATCGTTCTGGGCGCCGATCTTCAGGCCGTGGCTGTCGGCTGCGAGCTCCTGTCGCACGGCCTGCTCCAGGCGTCCTGGCTGATCGTGCCGATCGCCGTGGCGCTGGTCGCCTTTCAGCTCTTCGGCCGCTATGAGACTCTCTACAAGACCTTCAGGTGGCTCACGCTGGCGCTTTTCGCGTACGTCGCCGCCGTCTTTCTGGTTCATCCCAACGCGATGACAGTGCTGGCCGCGATGTTGGTGCCACACGTCGAGTTCTCGTACCAGTTCCTGCTCACCCTGGTGGCGGTTCTGGGGACGACTCTCTCGCCCTACCTCTTCATCTGGCAGCCGGCCCAGGAGATCGACGTCATGCAGGCGATGGGCAGACGCTCGATCGACCGGCTGCCCGGAGTCACCGATCGCGAGTTGAAGGCGGCCCGGGCGGACACCTTCGTGGGTATGTTCTTCGCGCAGCTGGTCGCCTTCTGCATCATCCTGACGACCGCAGCCGTCCTCCACGCCCACGGCAAGACCGACATCCAAACCGCCGCCGACGCCGCTCAGGCCTTGACTCCGTTTGCCGGCCCGGTCGCCTTCGCCCTCTTCGCGATCGGTTTCATTGGAACCGGCCTGCTGGCGATCCCGATCCTTTCCGCCTCCTCCGCCTACGGCATCAACGAACTCGCCCGGATTCCCGGCAGCCTGGCGGTCCGGCCTCAGTTCCAGCCGACCTTCTACGCGATCATCATCGCCGCCACCGCGATCGGCGTCGGCATGCAGCTGCTGCACCTGAACGTGATTCAGGCGCTGGTCATCGCCTCGGCCCTGAGCGGGATCGCCGCGGTCCCCCTGCTGGTTCTGATGACGCTCTTCGGTTCCGACCGGCGCTACATGGCCGAACGGGCGAGCGGGTCGCTGAGCCGCGGTCTGACCTGGATTGGCGCCGCGGGGATGGCCGTGGCCGCCGTGGCGCTGGGGGTCAGCCCGTTCTTGAGCCTGAAGTAGAGGGACGGGCTGGACGGGGCTGAGCCCCGTCCCCGATGAACGTCAGGCGCCGACGTGGGCGGTGATCGCAGCGTCGAGCTCGACGACCACACCCTCGAAGATTTCGACCGTCACTCCCTCCTGGCTCGCCCCCGCGATCTTGGCCGCGTCGGCGCGCAGCCCGGCCACCTTGCTTTCACTGGCCTCCAGAGAGTCCATGCTGTCGTACACCGCGCTGATAAAGCTGCGGCCGGTCTGGCGGTCGACACCGGTAATGAGAGCGCGCCAACCGGGCAGGTTTCTGACCATCGGTAGGGCGGTGTTGCGCATGAACACCGTGAGCGCGTCGAGCTTGTCGACGTCACCGATGACAGTGGTCACCCGTACAAAGCCGCCTGCTCTCGCCGGCCCGGACCGGTCCATGATCATCAACTCGAAGCGCTCGACGTTGACGATCTGGACGCCTGGGACGCTCTTCACCGCCTCGGCTCGGCTCTGGATGCCCACCTGCTCGGCGGCGGCCATCGCCTTGGCCGACTCCCAGTACGTCAGCCCCATGCCGGCACCGTTCTCGCGGTTGGTCAGGAGCACCGCGCCCAGGTTTCCGGGCGCCGCCCGCAACCGGGGCAGGGTCTGCTGTTTGAAGTTGTCGATACCAGCCTCAACGCGGTCGGCCGGTGTCTGCAAGCGTGTAGCGCGAACGAACATCGCGACGACCTCCACATGCTGCGGGCCGGGAACAACCGGGTCTTCGGGTCGAGTCTAGGGCGCCGCCTGACGGGCTGATATGGGCATTTCGGGAAGTCCCAAATCTGAGCCGGCGCGGCCAGCCTGGACAACGGCCGCCGGCTCGCGGCCGGCCGCGGCTATCCTTTGTGCGCATCAACGCGAAATGGATGGCCGTGGCCCGGGGGGACGAGCCGGCCGACCTGGTGATCAGCGGAGGCCGAGTCTTCTCGGTCTTCACACGCGAGTGGCTGGACGTCGACGTTGCGATCACCGAAGGCCATGTGGTCGGGCTCGGGCGCTACCCGAAGGCGGAGACCCGGTTCGACGCCCGCGGCTCCTACCTGGTTCCAGGGTTCATCGACGCCCACATGCACATCGAGTCGTCGAAGCTGATGTTCGACGAGTTCGCGCGCGCCGTCCTGCCGCAGGGTACGACAGCCGTGGTCGCCGACCCCCACGAGCTCGCAAACGTCCTCGGCACTGACGGTATCCACTGGCTGCTCGACGTCTGCGGCCAGCTCCCGCTTGACGTGTTCGTGATGGCCTCCTCGTGCGTCCCGGCCTCACGATTCGAGTCACCGCGCCGCCAGATGTCCGCGGGCGACATCGAGAGCCTGCTCCGGCGCAGCCGCACCATCGGCGTCGCCGAGATGATGAACTTCCCGGCCGTCATCGCCGGCGATCCTTTCGAGCTCGAGAAGCTGACGACGGGTCTGACCGACCACGTCGACGGCCACGCGCCCGGCGTTCGCGGCGGTGCCCTCAACGCGTATGTGGCGGCCGGCATCCGGTCCGACCACGAGGCGACCACTTACGAGGAAGCGCTCGAGAAGCGGCGGCTCGGGATGTGGGTGATGCTGCGCGAGGCCTCTATAGCTCGGAATCTCGTCGACCTGCTGCCTCTCGTAAGGGAGTACGGGCCCGAGCGCTGCATGTTCTGCACCGACGACCGCGAGCCCAACTTCATCATCGAGGAGGGCCACGTCAACCAGATGCTCCGGGTCGCGGTCGAGCACGGTGTGCGCCCGGAGGACGCGCTGGTGATGGCGACGCTGAACCCGGCCGAGTACCACAGGCTCTGGCGGCTGGGCGCGATCGCCCCCGGCTACCAGGCCGACATCCTGGTGCTCGACGAACTCGTTTCGTTCCGGCCCCGAGCGGTCTTCAAAAGGGGTGCCGAGCCCGTCCACACGAAGATCGAGGTTCCGGAATGGGTCCGCCAGACCGTGCACATCGGCTCCTTCTCGGCCAAGGATCTCGAGCTGCCTTCCCGGCCGGGCCGGATTCGGGTGATCGGCGTCATCCCGATGCAGCTCCTGACGACCTCGGAGGAGATGGAGCCGTCGCGAGTTGACGGCAGGCTGGTCGCCGATCCCGCTCGCGACCTGGTCAAGATCGCGGTCGTCGAGCGCCATCACGCGAGCGGGCGCGCCGGTGTCGGCTTCGCGACCAACGTCGGGCTCAAGCGGGGCGCTTTCGCCTCGACGGTCGCCCACGATGCGCACAACATCGTGGTGATCGGAGCCGACGACGAGTCGATGGCGGCTTGCGTCCGGCGCCTGAGCGAAATCGGCGGCGGCATCGTTATCGCCGAGGGCGGCCGGATTCAGGGCGAACTGCCGCTGCCGGTCGCCGGCCTGATGAGCGACCGCCCGCTGGCCGAGGTCGACGCCCGGATCAACGAGCTGGAGGCCCGTCTTCGCGAAATGGGCGTGGTCATGCAGTCGCCTTTCATGTGCTTGAGCTTCCTTGCGCTCTCGGTGATCCCCGAGCTCAAGATCACAGACCAGGGCCTGGTCGACGTGAACCGGTTCCAGCTCGTGCCTCTTACCATCGGTTGATGCTGGTCGGTTCTCCTCGCTCTCTCGACGCCGCTCTCGAGGAGATGGCCGCCGATCCCGGTGCGCGACCGCTCGCCGGGGGCACCGACCTCATGGTCGCGATCAACTTCGGCCGCGAGCGGCCACCGCACCTGGTTTCCCTCCGTCACGTCGACGACCTGCGCGAGCTTTCCGACGGCGAGCGGGTCCGCGTCGGAGCCGGAGTCCCCTACACCGAGTTGATGCGGGCGCTCCCGGAAGCCGCAATGGTCCAGGCCGCGCGCACCATCGGCTCCCCGCAGATCCGGAACGCGGGCACGATCGGGGGCAACCTTGGGACCTGTTCCCCCGCCGGCGACACGCTGCCTGTCCTGGCCGCCCTCGACGCCGAGATCGTCATCCGCTCGGCCTCAGACGGCGAACGGCGCACTGGCCTGGAGACGTTCATGAAGGCGCCCAAGAAGCCTGACCTGCGGCCAGGCGAGGTTGTGGTGGCCGTCGAATGGGACGCGGCCGGGCCGGCGCAAGCCTTCCTCAAGGCCGGGACGCGAAACGCGATGGTGATCGCGGTCGCCAACCTGGCCATGGTGGTCGATCGCCGGCGCCGGCGGATCGGGGTCGGATTGGGTTCCGTGGGACCCACGATCGTGCGCGCCAGCGAGGCCGAGGCGTTCGCGGCCGGCCTCTTCGAGGAATGCGGCTGGGACCGGGTGCTGCGGCCGTCGGATGCCGCCGCCGCCCGTTTTGGCGAGCTCTGCGCCGCCGCCGCGGCGCCGATCGACGACGTGCGCGGGACCGCCGCCTACCGCCGGCACATCGTCTCGGTGATGGCCCGGCGCGCGCTCACGAGGACGGGGGCGGTCCTTTGAGGGTCACGCTCACGGTCAACGGCGAGCCGCGCGAGGCCGATGCCTGGGAGGGCGAGTCGCTCCTCTACTTCCTGCGCGAGCGGCTCGGACTGTGGGGCAGCAAGAACGCCTGCGAGCAGGGCGAGTGCGGCTCCTGCAGCGTCCTCGTCGATGGCGACCTCGTCTGCAGTTGCCTCGTGCTCGCCGCCGCCGCCGCCGGCAGCCAGGTGCAGACGGTGGAGGGGCTGGAGGCGGACCGGGTCGGTCAGGCGGTGCAGCAGGCGATGGTCGAGGCCGGTGGCGTGCAATGCGGGTTCTGCACGCCTGGATTCGTGGTCGCGGTGACCGACCTGCTCCGTCAGGATCCCGACCCGTCCGATTACGCGATACGAGAGGCTTTGAGCGGCAACCTCTGCCGCTGCACCGGCTATGTCCGGATCTTCCAGGCCGTGCGCCGCGCGGCCGAGGCGCTGCGCGAGTGACGGCACTCGTCGTGCGCGCCGGAGTGCTCGTCACCGGGGCCGGGCAGGAGCTCACCTCCGGCTGGCTGCTGGCCGAAGACGGCGCCATTGTCGAGGTCGGAAGTGGGGACGCTCCCGCCGCCGACGAGGTGCTCGACCTCCCCGGCTGCGCCGCCCTGCCCGGGCTGGTCAACGCGCACGACCACATGTACCAGTGGGCGACGCGCGGCTACGCGACGAACGACGGTCTGTTCGGTTGGCTGAGCATGCTCTACCCGATCTGGGCGCGGATTGACGCCGAGACCGTTCGCGCCGCCGCGCGTGCCGCTATGGGGCGCCTGCTGCTTTCCGGCTGCACGCTGACCAGCGATCACCACTATGTCTTCCCGCGCGGCCGCACCGGCATCTTCGAGGCCGAGGTCGAGGCCGCCCGCGAGCTCGGCATCCGCTTCCAGCCCTGCCGCGGCTCGATGTCGCTCGGCCGCGCGCAGGGCGGGCTGCCGCCCGACGAGGTGGTCGAAGAGCACGACCAGATCCTGCAGGACACCGAGGAGGTGGTCGCCCGCCATCACGATCCTTCGCCGGGCTCGATGTGCCGCGTGTCGGTGGCTCCCTGCTCGCCTTTCAGCGCGACGGCCGAGCTGTTTCGCGACTCCGCCGAGCTCGCGCGCAGACACGGGCTGATGCTCCACACGCACGTCGCCGAGACGCTCGACGAGGAGCGCTTCTGCCTCGAGAAGTTCGGCAAGCGGCCCCTCGACTGGCTCGAGGACGTGGGCTGGGCCGGGCCGGATGTCTGGTTCGCGCACGGCGTCCACTTCGGCCTCGAGGAGGTCGATCGCCTCGGCGCCCTGCGCACCGGCGTCGCCCACTGCCCGTCTTCGAACATGCGCCTGGGGGCCGGCGCCTGCCCTGTGCCCGAGCTGCTGGCGGCGGGGGCGCGTGTGGGCCTCGGCGTCGACGGCTCGGCTTCTAACGAGGACTACCACCTGGCGGGCGAGGTGCGGCAGGCGATGCTGCTGGCGCGGGTCCGGTCGGCGATGCTCGGACGGCTGGACGCCGCCGCCGTGCTCGACGCGCGCACCGCCTGGCGCGTCGCGACGCTGGGGGGCGCCGAGTGCTTGGGCCGGGAGGAGGTCGGCACGCTGGAGCCGGGAAAGCGCGCGGACGTGGCCCTGTTTCGGGTTGACGACCTCCTGCACACAGGTATCGACGACCCGCTGGAGGCGCTGGCGCTGGCGCCACCGGCGCGGGCGGAGGCGGTCGTGGTGGAGGGCCGGGTGGTGGTTCGCGAGAGCCGGTTGGTCAACGCTGACGAGGACTCCCTCGCGGACTCGGTTCGAGTCGTCAGTCAGCACCTGAGGGCTGGGTAGGTCATGCTCGAGCTGCCTCAGACCCGCGGCGGCGTCGGGGAGTCGATCCCGCGTCCGGATGGCCCGCAGAAGGTGCGCGGCGAATTCGAATTCGCGAGCGATCTCTCGGCCCCGGGCATGCTCTACGGCCGGACGGTGCGGAGCCCCCACCCGCACGCGGTCGTACGCCGCATCGACACCTCGCGCGCGGAGGCGATGCCCGGTGTCCATGCCGTCCTGACCGCCAACGACATTCCCGGCCTGCGCTTCTACGGCCTGGACAAAGTGCGGGATCAGCCGGTGCTGGTGGGCGTGGGGGAGGAGGTCCGGTACGCGGGCGAGGCGATCGCGATCGTCGCCGCCGAACATCCCGAGCAGGCTCGCGCCGGCGCGCGCGCAGTCGACGTCGACTACGAGGTGCTCGAGGCGCTGACGGACCCGATCGAGGCGATGGCGCGCGGCGAGACGCTGCGCAACCTGGTCATCCGGACGGGAGATCCCGATGCCGCGGAAGCCGATGTCGTCGTCGGCGGCTATTACGAGGTCGGTCAGCAGGATCAGGCGCCCCTCGGTCCGGAGGCCGGCCTGGCGATTCCCGACGGCGAAGGGGGTGTCGACCTCTGGATCGCGACGCAGGCTCTGCACGTCGACCTCCACCAGGTCGCCGACGCCCTCGGGCTGCCTGCCGAGAAGTGCCGGCTGCGCCTGGCCGGCGTGGGCGGTGCCTTCGGCGCCCGCGAAGACCTCTCGATGCAAATCCACGCCTGCATGCTGGCCCTGCGCACCCGACGGCCGGTGAAGATGTGGTACGGGCGCGAGGAGTCGTTCGTCGGCCACGTGCATCGGCATCCGGCCTGGATGTGGTACGAGCACGGGGCGGACCGGGATGGGCGACTGGTCTACGTCCGGGCGACCATCGTCCTCGACGGTGGCGCCTACGCCTCCTCGTCGCACGCCGTGGTCGCCAACGCGGCGATCTTCGGCTGCGGTCCCTATCGAGTTCCCAACGTGCGCCTGTGGTGCGGCGCGGCGCGCACGAATCTGGTGCCCAACGGCGCCATGCGGGGCTTTGGCGCCGTCCAGTCCTGCTTCGCGCACGAGTCGCAGATGGACAGGCTCGCCGCCCGGCTTGGAATGGAACCGATGGAGCTCCGGCTGCGAAATGCGCTCCGATCCGGCGATTCCCTGATCACTGGCCAGGTCATCACTGGCGCCGCGCCGGTCACCGAGCTGATCCGGCGCTGCCGCGAGATGCCGCGGCCCGGCCCCATCGACAACCGCCTGGCCCTCCCGGGCGGCGCCGGCAACGTGGCGGGGCCGGAGGACGTGCGCCGCGGCGTCGGCTACGCCATCGGTTTCAAGAACATCGCCTACTCCGAGGGCTCCGACGACTATTCGACCGCACGCGTGCGACTGGAGCGTGAGGGCGAGGCGGCCGTGGTCCACGTAAAGACGGCGGCCGCCGAGGTCGGTCAGGGGTTGGTCACGGTCTGCCAGCAGGTCGCACGGACCGAGCTCGGTGTCACGGACGTGCGCTTGGAGGCCGCCGACACCCTCGTCGGCGATGCCGGCTCCTCGTCAGCGTCGCGGCAGACGTGGATGACCGGCGGCGCCGTGCAGACGGCGGCCCGGGAAGTGGCGGCGCGGGTCCTCGCGAAGGCGGGACCGCTGGCGCATGGCCTGGCCGGCGGCTTCGTCGTCGACATCGAGGGCGCGCCGCTGGTTCCGATCGCGGCGCTGCTCGACGAGCCGATCGAGGTCGAGCGCGAGTTCCACCACCGGCGCACCGGCAAGCTCGACGAAAACGGCCAGGGTGACGCCCACGTGTCGTTCATGTTCGTGGCTCAGCGGGCAATCGTCGACGTCGATCCCGGGGCCGGGCTGGCTCGGGTCGTCCAGGTCTCGACGGTTCAGGAGGTGGGGAAGGCCATCAACCCGCTCCAGGTGCACGGCCAGATCGAGGGTGCCGTGGCCCAGGGGGTGGGGCTGGCGACGATGGAAGAGATCCAGGTCCGCGACGGGCTGATCCGGAACGCCTCCTTCACCGACTACCTGCTGCCGACGGCTCTCGACATGCCGGAGATCGACTCCGTCCTGGTCGAAGAGCCGGAGCCGGACGCGCCCTTCGGCCTCAAGGGCGTCGGCGAGCCTCCGCTGATCACCTCGCCCGCAGCCATCTGCGCCGCGATGCGCGACGCTTCGGGCCGCGAGCTGGCGCGGATTCCGGTGCGTCCGGACGAGCTGGCCGGGATCGCCGCCGTACGGCCGCGTCGGAAGGTCGAGCCGGGCCGGCCCCCGAGCTGAGATCGCCCCTCGCTCGCCTATCTGAACCGGTTAGTCGGGAGCGGCGCTGGTTCTGAGCGCGGACGGCTGTTGTTCGGGGAGCCGCAGCAGCAGCGCCAGCCCGATGCCCGCCACGCCGGCCACGGCGATCGGCAGGAAGACCACCCAGGGGATGTGCGTGGCGTCCCAGGCCGCGCCCGCGATCAGCGGGACGCCGAACGAGCACGTGTAGGTGACCGTGAACATCGCCGCTGAGATGCGGTGGACATCCCCGGGTTCGACAAGCAGCGGTGGTAGAGCAAGGACGCAGACGAGGGCCGCGGCGGCCGCGAACCCGACGCCGGCCGCCCAGAACACGACCCAGGCCCCCGGCATGGCGAGCAGCCCGACCAAACAGACCAGGGTGGTGGCGCCGATCGCGATGAAGGGCCAGCGGCGCGCGATCACCCGCTTCGCAAATGCTCCGATCAGGATCGAGGCCGGGATCTGGCCGCCGTTCAGCGCCGTCAGCGCAGGCGCCACAAGGCCGGGCCGCCCGGTCGCGTGCAGGTAGTCGGGGATGAAGGCGTTGAGGCCCCAGTAGACCGCGGAGGCGCTCCCGAAGATCAGGCCGAGGTACCACGTCTCGGGATCGTGCCAGTCCGGCCACCAGCGCGCCGGTGCCTCCCCCGCCTCGCGCTGCAGGTGCGGCATCGCGACCATCACGAGCAGCGCGGTCAGCAGGACGGGAACGGACCAGGCGGCCATGGCGAGTTCCCAGCTCCCGCGTAACAGCGACGCCAGGGGCGCGCTGAGGGCCGCCGGGATGATCTCGCCCATCAACAGGCCGTTCGAATAGACCGCGGTCGCGAGGCCGACCTGGAGGGGAAACCAGTCGCGCACGACGCTCGGCAGAGCGGGCTGGATCACTGCGATGCCCAGAGCCATCACAAGAGTGGCCAGGAGCAGTACGGACACGCTGGGTCCGATCCCACGCATCGCGGCCGCGATTGCGACCACCGCCAGGCCTCCGATCAGCGTTCGTCGCGCTCCCACACGGGAGATCAGAAGCGAGCCCGGAATGGCCGCGATCGCGAGCAGAGCGGGGGTTGTGCCCGTGAGCAGCGAAACGCCCTTCTCATTGAATGGCAGGTCGCGGTGGATGAACGGGATCAGTGGCGGCACGCAGAGCACCGTCAGGCGCAGGCTCACGCCGGCGAGCCAAATCAGGGCGAAGAGGAAGACCGTGCGTCGCGTCTGTTTCAGGCTAAGTGGCCTGCGGGCCACCTAGTGGGCGCGGGCGCCGCTGATGGCTTCGATGGCGGCGGGGTTCTCGAGCGAGGAGAGGTCGCCGGGATCCTGACCGAGGTAGGCGGCCCGAACCACGCGGCGGAGGAGCTTGGCGTTCCGCGTCTTGGGAATGTCGCTGACGAAGTTGACGGCCTTGGGGCGGAGGGCCCTGCCAAGCGCCGCCGCCACGGCGTCCCGGAGCTTCTCGGCCAGTTCGGGCCCGGCCTCGTGGCCGGCCTTCAGAACCACAAAGCAGACGACGGCCTCCCCCTTCAGCTCGTCGGGCACGCCGATCGCGGCCGCCTCGCCGACCGCCGGATCGGCGACCAGGACCGACTCCACCTCGGCGGGACCGAGCCGCTTGCCGGCGACCTTGATCGTGTCATCCGACCGTCCGAGCACGTACCAGAGCCCGTCCTCCGCCACGTACGCCCAGTCACCGTGCACCCAGACGCCAGGGAAACGCGACCAGTAGGTGTCGAGGTAGCGCTGGCGGTCGTTCCAGAAGCCGCGCGTCATGCCCGGCCAGGGGCCGCGAATGGCGAGCTCGCCCACCTGTCCGCGCACGCCCTGGCCGTTCTCGTCGATGACGTCCACCGCCATGCCGGGGATGGGCCCGGCGAACGAGCACGGGCGGAGCGCAGTCAGCGGATTGCCGCAGATGATGCCGCCCGCGATCTCGGTGCCGCCGGAGTAGTTGATGACCGGAAGGCGGCCGCCGCCAACCTTTGAGAAGTACCAGTTGAAGGGCTCGGGGTTCCAGGGCTCGCCGGTGCCGCCGAGGATT
>CAZXGB010000065.1:0-14275 GCA_964640005.1 uncultured Actinomycetes bacterium
AAGGGCCGGGGTAAGTAGCCCCGGCCCCTGCCGTCCCGTGACGGCAACGTTCGCTCGTAGAACTCCCCGCCTCCGACTCCGGTGAGCCAGAAAGGGAACGTCGAGAGCCTCTTAGAGGACCGACTCCTCCAGCGCTCCCGGCAGGCAAACGAGGCGGTCGGCTCCACGACTAGGGTGATCCAACTTGCGCCTCACCTCCTTCGCCACACGGGCAGTGATCTCGAGGTTCCCGGTGGGCGACCTCGGCGAACATGAGTTTACTAGGATGCCCCCCGTGCGGTACGTAGCGGTATGTGGTGCGGGCGAGGCGACGGAGCAGCAGCGCCGTTCCGCCGAGGAGGTCGGGCGCTTGCTGGCCAAACGGGGTGCGGTCGTCGTCTGCGGCGGCCTTGGCGGTGTGATGGAGGCGGCTGCGCACGGCGTTCACGAGGAGGGAGGTACCGTGATCGGCATCCTTCCCGGCGATTCCCGTGCGCCCGCCAACGCTGATCTCACTTTTGCCCTGCCGACCGGTCTCGGACAGGCGCGAAACGCTGTCATCGTGACTGCCGCCGACTCCGTGATCGCGATCGGCGGGGGGTGGGGCACGCTCTCCGAGATCGGTCTCGCGCGAAGGCTCGGGAGGCGCGTGCTCGGCCTCGACACCTGGGCGGTGGACGGTCTGGAAAGGGTGGCCAGCGCCGCCGAGGCGGTGGAGAAGGCCCTTGCGTAAGCGCCTGAAGAAACAAGTGATCCAGAAGGCGGACGGCCGCTACTTGATCCTCTATCGCCGAGCGTGAGCGAACTCCGGTGGCATCCCCTGCTTCGCCAGTGGGTGACGGTGGCGCCCTGGCGGCAGGACCGGACGTACCACCCGCCGGCCGGCCTCTGCCCGCTCTGCCCGACCAAGCCCGGTGCGCCGGAGACGGAGATTCCCGAGCCCGACTACCACATCGCGGTCTTCGAGAACCGGTTCCCTGCCTACACAGGAGATCAGGGGGGTGCGGCGGGGGAAGCCGGGGGTCCCCTCTGGGGACGCGGCCCCGCAGGGGGGCGGATGCCCCCCTACCCTCGAGGAGGCCGTTGCGAGGTGGTCTGCTACACCAGCGATCACGACTCATCACTAGGCGAGCAGCCCGTCGAGCACATCCGGGACCTGGTCGAGGTGTGGCAGGACCGCTTTGCGGAGCTCTCGACGATTCCCGGTGTCCGCTACGTCTACATCTTCGAGAACCGCGGCGAGAGCATCGGCGTGACGCTCTCGCACCCGCACGGTCAGATCTACGCCTATCCGTTCGTCCCACCGCGGATCGAGACCGAGCTGGCTTCCTTCCAGGCCCACCGGCGGAAGACCGGCCGCTGCCTCTACTGCGACGTGCTGGCCAGTGAGACCGGAGAGCGGACGGTGGTCGAGGCGGGCACCTGGATCGGGTTCGTCCCAGCTTTCGCGCGGTTTCCTTATGAGGTGCATCTGGCGCCGCGCCGGCACCTTTCCGCTCTGACCGACCTTGACGAGCGCGAGGCCGAGGACCTCGCGCGTGCCCTCAAGGGCCTGCTGGTGCGCTACGACGCCCTCTTCGGCTTCCCGCTCCCATACGTGATGGCGATGCACGCCCGTCCCTGCGGTCGCGGCCACCGAGGGTTCCACTTCCACATCGAGTTCTATCCGCCCAACCGAAGCGCCGACAAGCTCAAATACCTGGCCGGCTCCGAGCTGGGCGCGGGCGCTTTCATCCTCGACGCGCGCGCCGAGGAGTCGGCGGCGTTGCTCCGCCGGGCCGCGGAGCCGCCCGTATGAAGAGGACGAGCTGGCGGGGGAGGGCACCAGGCCGCGTCAACCTGATCGGGGAGCACGTCGACTACATGGGCGGCCTGGTCCTCCCGTGCGCGATCGACCTCTACACCACGGTGACCGGAGAGCCGGCCGAGGACTGGGAGGTGATCAGCCAGGTTCCCGGCGGCCTGCCCTACGTGCGGGCGATCGCGGAGCGGCTGGGCGCCGGGCCGCAGCGAGTCGAGGTTGAGTCCGGGGTCCCCGCGGGTGCCGGTCTGAGCTCCTCGGCGGCGCTCCTGGTGTCCGTGTGCTCTGGTCTCGAGCCCGACCTCGACGGCGCCGAAGCGGCCGTCCTCTGCCAGGAGTCGGAACACGCCGCCACTGGCGTCATGGTCGGCGTCATGGACCACTTCGCCGCGGCGCTCGGGCGCGCAGGGTCCGCGCTCCTGCTCGACTGCCAGGAGCTCCGCTGGTCGTACGTGAGCTTCCCGGACGAAGCCGTCATCGCAGTGCTCGACTCGGGCGTCCGGCGGAACCTGGCGGAGACGCCATACAACGAACGCCGGCGAGAAGCCGAGGCCGGGATGCCGAAGCGGAAGCGCCACGTCGAATCGGAGATCGCCCGGGTGCGGGCGTTCGCGGAGGCAATGGCGGCGGGCGACCTGGAGGTCATGGGCCGGCTCCTGCGGGACTCTCACGCGAGCCTGCGCGACGATTTCGAGGTCTCTACGCCGGCCGTCGACGCGATCGTTGAGCGCGCCTGGCAGGCGCCCGGATGCATCGGCGCCCGCATGATGGGCGCGGGGTTTGGCGGAAGCATCCTGGCCCTGGTCCGGAGGGGCTTGGAGTTCGAGTTCGAGAGAGCGCTCGGCCGTCCCGCCATCTTCTGCCAGACGGCAGACGGCGCCTACGCGCAGATCGCCGCGTGAACGACTCCCTCTTCCTGCCTCTGCGACAGGCGGCCGGTGGCTCGCGCCCGCTCGGCGGTTGGGAGTGCCTGTGGATGCCGCTCGGGGAGGGCGAGGCCGAGGGCATACCGCAAGGGCGGGATCACGACCGGGAGCGGGGTTGGGAGCACGTGGAGGTCCCCGCCCAGCTGGGGGCGCGCGAAGGGCGGAGCGCCGTCTGGTACCGGACGACCTTCGCGCGGCCGGACCACAACGGGCGCATCCTGCTGCGCTTCGGCGGCGCTTTCCTCGCCGCCAACGTCTGGCTGAACGGCCGGCTGCTGGGCTCTCACTACGGCTATTTCGCGCCCTTCGGCTTCGACATCACGCCGCACCTCCGTGACCAGAACCTGCTTGTCGTCTGCTGCGAGTCGCCGGTCGAGCCGAACGCCGCCACCAAGCGCCACGTGATGGGCTGGCTGAACGACGGCGACTCGCGCCCCAACCCCAATGGGGGCTGGCTTCAGCTTCCCGAGCCCCACCGATGGGAGGTTCCGATCGGTCTCTGGCGGCCGGTCGAGCTCGAGTTCATCGACAACGTGATCGTCGACTGGCTGCGCATCACCGCCCGCCCAGAGGCCGACGTGGGCCGGGTCGAGCTGGAGGCGCGGCTGCGCAACCTGGACGGACGCGAGATGCGGGGCGAGGTGGCGGTCGAGATCTCGGGCCCCGGCATCGGCGCGCCCCTCCGGATCCGCCGCGAGTACCGGATCGGCGGCGGCTTGGAGCAGCCCTTGTCAATGCTGCTGTCTGTGCCCGACGCCCGGCGCTGGTCGCCCTGGCGTTTCGGCGACGCCAACCTCTACGAGGCCCGAGCGGCAGTCCACGTCGAGGGGCGGGAGTCCGCGCGTCTGATAGAGGCTTTCGGGTTCCGCACGCTCGACATTCGCGCCGGAGTCGATGCCTGGCACGTCCATATAAATGGCCAGCCCGTGTTCGTGCGGGGCGCCGACTACATGCCCTCCTTCCGCCTCGACCAGCTTCGCCGGGAGCGCTTCGAGTCAGACATCACCCTGGCCCGCGAGGCCAACCTGGACGCGCTGCGGGTGCACGCGCACGTCCTGCCCGACGAGTTCTACCGGGCCGCCGACGCAGCGGGCATGCTCGTCATCTCAGAGCTCCCGCTGACCCGCGCCTACGCTTACCACGCGGGGCCCGACGAGGCCCGGTTCTTCGAGCGTTCGGTGCGGGCGCAGGCGGCGGAGATGGTGGACCTCCTGCGGAACCGGCCTTCCGTGATCGCTTGGTCCGCGCACGACGATCCGCCCTGGGTGCCGGCCAGCGCCGACCTCGGCGACGTACACGCCGTGCGCCAGAACTACACGATCGACCAGGAGGCGCGGGCGCTCTTCGAGGAGCTCGACCCGACGCGGCCTGGGCTGGCGGCGTCGGGCGAGTTCGATGAGCACGTCTGGGCGGGTTGGCGGGGCCCAGGCTGGGAGGTGCTGCGCGACCTCGAGCCGCAGATGGTGACCGAGTACGGCGCGCAGGCGCTGCCGGCCGCCGAATCGAGGACCTGGGACGAGATAGGCCGCCGCTGGCCCGTGGCCGACGACGAGCCGGCATGGCTCTACGCGGGGTTGGAGCCCGCGGGCTGGTCGGATCACGGGGCCGGCCTGCCGACTGAGTATTCGACGCTCGCGGAGATGATCGAGGCCAGCCAGGAGTACCAGGCGTTCCTGGTCGCCTACGCCACCGACCAGTTTCGAGCCCGTAAGTTCGAACGCTGCTGGGGCGCCTTCGTCTATCACCTCGCCGACCCCTTTCCGGGCATCGGCTTCGGGATGGTGGACGCTTTGCGCCGTCCGCGCGCCGCCTACGAGGAGCTGCGCGAGGCGATGGCGCCGGTGCGCGTGGTGGCCGACCCGGTCGGCTTCCGGCCGCTGGTGCCGTTCGGTTTCGGCTACGAGCCGGGGCAGGTGGTCACGATCCGGCTGATCATCGTCAATGACGATCCGGCCGTGGCCGGCGACGCCCGGCTCCGTTGGTGGGTGGGACGGCAGCGCGCGCCTGAACGCACAGGACTCGAGCGCCTGCGGGACGCGATCCGGCGGAAGTCGTTTTCAGGCGAGGTGGCGCTCTCGTTGCCGACCGCCTTCGAGCCCGCGCTCCACGCGACCACGATCACGCTGCCGATCGACGCCGAAGGCGAGTACCGGCTGGAGGCGGTACTTGCGGCGGGCAGTCGCGAGCTGGCCGCCTCGCTTCTCGACTTCACTGTCGCCGCGGAGCTCCCGGTGCTTCGGGAGCGCCCACGGCTGCCGCCACGCTACGCCAGCTTGCTCGCCGAGCCGCCGGTCTTCGAGGTCGGCGATCACCGGCTCACCTTCGCCCTCACCAACCGCGGGCGGCCGGGGGTGCTGACCAGGCTTGCCGAGCTGCGGCTTGACGGTGTGCTGCTTACCGGGGCGCGCGCTTTGGTGGAGACGGCCTCCGGTCGGGTAGCTCTGCCCAGAGGGCTCGAATTGCCGGTCGGCCGTCAAGTACGGTTCCATATCGACCTCGAGAGAATGCCGGCGCCTGACGCCGCTGAGCTCGAATTCGACCTCACGGTCGCCGGGGTTGCCAGCGGCCGGCTACGACTTAGCCGGTTGCCTTGATTTAGTGGACCCGGGTGCCATAATCCGTGGCACCGTTCGGTGGGCGTGATCAAGTAAGCGCTCGACAACCTGGACCAATGCGCAAGGGAGTCTTTTTCACAGATGCCTAGGGACCTAGCAGTCATCGTTCTGGCGGCCGTGATGGTCATCGCGGGCGTCGCCTACCTGTTCATGCGCACCCGGCGGAACGCCGCCGCGGCCGCTCAGCGACCCCCGACCCCGCCCCCGGCCGGTCCGATCCCGAGCGCGGCCGCCTCCGCGCCAACGGACGTGCCGGCCTGGCAGCAGGCGGCAGCCCCGGGGCCGGTTGCTCCATCTCAGGCGCCGGCCGAGCCGCCCGCGGCCGCCCCGGCAGCCGGTCCGGCCTGGCTCGCACCGGCGGCAGGCGCAACCGCGCCGACTGTCTCGGCGCCCGAACCGGCGGCGCCGCCGGCTTCGCCCCCCGCTCCACCTTCTTGGGGCTCCGCGGAACCCGCCGCCTCGACGACGCCACAGACGCCCGAGCCGGCAGCGCCCGCGTGGGGGGCGCCCAGCGCCGAACCGCCGCCCGCTCCCGCCTGGGAGAGCCCGTCCGCGCCCGCCGCGGAACCCCCAGCGCCTCCCGCATGGGGCGCGCCAGCGGCCGCCCCGTCCGAGGCCGGACCGGCATCTCCGGCCGCACCCAACTGGGGGGCGCCGCCGGCGGAAGCACCGCCAGCGGCGCCCGCACCACCCGCCTCCTGGGGCTCGGCGGAACCGCCAGCTCCGGCGTGGGGCACACCCCCGAGCCAGGAACCTCCGGCGCCTGCACCCTCGTGGAGCCAGGCGGCCCCGCCGTCGGCACCTGCCGCGCCTGCGTGGACCCCGCCCGCGGAGCCGGTGGCGCCCGCGTCAGAACCACCGCCTCCAGCGTGGGAGGCGCCGACCGCGCACACACCCTCTGCCCCGGCCTGGCAGCCACCCGCTCCGGAGACTCCGGCCGCGCCCGGACCGGCAGCCTGGTCGGCGCCGGTTGAGCCGGCGCCGACGCCTGAAGCGCCGGCTACGGAGGCTCCTGACACTGCTTCTTGGGCGGCCCCGGCGGCCGCGGAGCCACCGGCCCCTTGGGCTGCCCCGGCCGAAAACCCGCCCGCCGCTTGGGCGCCGGCGCCTCCCGAGCCGCCGGCCGCCGCGGAAGCGCCCGTGGGCGAGCCTCCGCCTCCGTCGCCCTGGGCGGCGCCCACGCAGCCGGCCGGCGAGCCCCCGGAACCGCCGTCCTGGACCCCGCCCGCCGAGCCGGCGGCAGGAACGCCTGCCCCTGAGGCCCCGGCGCCTCTATCCAACTGGTCGGCGCCGGCAGAGGCGGCGCCGGTCGAGCCACCGCCACCCGCTCCGCAACCTCCGGCACCGGAGACAAGCGCGCCTGCGGCGGAGGTGGCGCCGCCTCCCGAGCCACCGGCGCCGACTGGACAGGTTCCGGAACCGCTACCCGCCGAGCCGGCGTCACCACAGTGGTCGCCGCCGGAAGCCGCGGCGCCGGCGTCCGACGCGGCTCCTGCCTGGGAGCCCCCCGTGCCGGCACCCCCGGCTCCAGCGGAGGAGGCGCCGGCTTCGCCACCGTTGGCCGAGCAGCCAGCGTCCCCGGAGGCGCCGCCTTCGCATCAGTGGGCGCAGCCGCCGCCTGACGCCGCGCAGCGCGAGACGACCTCCGTGATGCCAGCTTGGGGCCAGCCTCAGCCGCCACCCGCGCCCGAACCCACGCCCAGCACCGAAGCGCCTTCGGCCCCGGAAGCGACGTCGACGCCCGAGACGGCTCCGCCACGGCCCGCCGCCGCGATTGGCGACACCCTGATCATGGGGCAGCCGGGTGGGTTTTCAGCGCCTGGGTCCACAGCGGCCGCCGAGCTCAGGATTCAGGGCGGACCCGACACCGGGCACACTTTCCGGGTCACCGACCAGCCGCTCCGCATCGGCCGCTCTCCCGACAACGATCTCATCCTGCGCGATCCCGCGACCTCGGGCCACCACGCCCGGGTCGAGAAGCGCGGGGGCGCCTGGTTCCTGGTCGACCTCGGCTCCACCAACGGAACGCTCGTGAACGGTGAGCCGATCCAGGAGAAGGAGCTGAAGGATCAGGACGAGATCCGAATCGGCCAGAACGTGGTCGCTTTCACCGTGCTTTGAGTCAACCTGCGTTGAGCGAGTTCCGGTGAAGATCCGGACCGCCTACGGCACCGATCCCGGTCTCCAACGCTCGGAGAACGAGGACTCGGTGATCGTGGCTCGCAACTGTGCCGGCGTGGACGCGCTCGTCGTCGTCTGTGACGGCATGGGTGGGCACGCGGCCGGACACCTGGCGAGCAGCATCGCTGTTGAGACGTTCGTCAATGCCCTCGAGAACGACGGGGCGGCACGGTCAGGTGCTGACCCCGACCGGCTGAAGAAGGCGAGCGAGGAGGCAAATTCCGCTGTGCACCAGGCGTCCCAACGGAACCCGGCTTGGAGCGGGATGGGCAGCACGCTGGTCGCGGCCGCGATCGACGGCAGCCAGCTGGGCCTGGTCAACGTCGGCGACAGCCCCGCTTACCTTTTTCGAAACGGAAAGCCGCGACTGCTCTCACAGGACCACTCCTGGCCCGCCGAGCAGGTGCGCCTCGGGCTGATCAAGCCGGAGGAGGCCAAGGACCATCCGATGAAGCACCGCCTGACCCGAGCGATCGGGGTGTGGGACCACATCCCCGCTTTCAGCGACAAGTTCCGGTTGGAGCCCGGCGACACGATCGTGCTCTGCAGCGACGGCGTCGAGACGGCTGGCGTTTCTGCCCAGGAGATGTGGGAGCTGCTGCAGGGGAAGGACCTGGAGGCGGGGATCAAGCGGGTGATCGATCGCTGCCTCGAACTGGGCGCGCCCGATAACGTGACGGTCGCCGTCGCGCGCCTGGAGGGAGCTCCGGACACGACGGCCAAAACGCAGGTCCTGCCCGCCCTCAAGAAGCGCGCCTAGAAGATAGGTCCCGCCGCCAAGCGCCTCGCTGCGTCTAGGCACCCCTCCGTCGCCGCTGCGCGGCGACACCTCCCCGTCGAGCGGGGAGGAGGTCGGCGACTATCGGTATGCCTCGGCGAGCAGCTCGGCCAGGTGCCAGACCTGCATCTTCGAGCCCTTCTCGCGGAGGCCGGCCTCGAGCTGCATCTGGCAGCCCGGGTTGCCGGTGACCACCACCTCGGCTCCCGTCGAGAGCAGGTCGTCCATCTTCTCGGCCAGGATCTGCCGGGACATCCCGGGCTCGATCGCGTTGTAGATGCCGGCCGATCCGCAGCAGATGTCCGGGTGGTCCATCTCCACGAACTCGACCCCGGGCAGCGCCCGGATCAAGTCGCGCGGCTGCTTGCGGATCCGCTGGGCGTGCACCAGGTGGCAGGCGTCCTGGTAGGTCACCCGCAGCTTGACTTCGCGCCGCGGTTCCGGCAGCTCGATCTCCCGCAGGAGCTCGGAGAGATCACGAACCCGCGTTCCCAGGTTCGGATAGAAGTCTTTGAGGTGCGAACCGCAGCCGGCCGAGTTGGTGACCAGGTAGTCGAACTCCTCCATCCCGAACACGCGCTGGTTGACGTCGCGCAGGCGCCGCGACTCCTCGAGGTCGCCGTTGTGCGCGAACAGAGCGCCGCAGCAGGTCTGGCCGGGGGCGAACCAGACTTCGCAGCCGGCCAGCTGGAGCAGCTGCACGGTGTCCTCCATCGACTCCCGAAACATGACCGGCATCACGCATCCGTTTAGAAACGCGACCCGGTATCGCCGCTCGCCGATGGCCGGAGCGATTCCGCTCGCGGGCGCCCTCCAAGCGCCGCGCAGCTTTGGCAGGTAGCGGCCCTGGCGTACGACGCCGGTGAGCCGGAGCGCCTGCGCGGCGCGAGTGAAGGCGCCGGCGGCGCGCAGCCGCCCCTGATGCGGCAGGAGCTGCCGCATGACCACGCGGGCAGTGTCGCGAACCAGTTTGGGGCGGTCGAGGGAGCGTTGCCGCATGCGCTCGACCTCGGCTCGGCCGTGCTCGATGATCCGGCCGTAGGGCACTCCCGAGGGGCAGACCGCCTCGCACGTCCGGCAGCCGAGGCAGAGGTCGATGTGCCGCGTCAGGTCCTCGGTGAACGGCAGGTTGCCGCGCTTCCACTGCGTCATCAGGTAGATCCGGCCGCGGGGCGACTCTGTCTCCAGGCCGGTCACCCGGAAGGTCGGGCAGTAGTTGAGACAGAGCCCGCAATGGACGCAGGTAGCGAGGTCGTCGTCGGTGGGTGCGTCGGGCCCCGCGCCCCAGGTGGCCGTGTTGCGGATGTCGATCACGCTCATACCAGGTAGCGCCCAGGCGAGATCGTTCGTTTGGGGTCGAACGCGTCTCGGATCTGTCTCATCACATCCAGCGTAGCCGGGGCGCTGCCCCAGGCATCCAGCTTCTCCTTCACCTGCGGCGGGGCCGCCACCACCACCAATGAGCCGCCCGCCGCCTCCGCCACCTGGCGGACGACCGGCACCGCCTCCGGTGCGAAGTCGAACCAGTGCAGCGTGCCGACGGCGGGCGACGCCCACCAGCCGGCGCCTTCGGGCAGCGCCCGGACGACGTCGCGGAGCGCACTCGGCGGCACCGCGACTCTGGCCCAGCTCTCCGAGGTCTGGTGCGCGAGCTTCGTCCAAACGTCGGGATCGGCCTCCGGCCAGCCAAGCTCGGCCGCGACCCGCTTGACCGCCGCCTCGCTGCCCGCAATCCTGGCCAGCACGCGCCCGGCTGAGGAGACCTCGAGCGCATGCGGAGTCATCCGCAGCCACTGCGCCTTCTCGGCGTCGGCTTCGGGCGTCTGGGAGCGCGCCTCCAGCGTCACTTCGTGGAGCGGACGCGGGAAGACCTTGAACGTGGCGGCCACGATCACGCCCAACGAGCCCAGCGCTCCGAAGTGCAGCTTGTTCAAGTCGTAGCCACTCACGTTCTTGACGACGCGGCCGCCGGACGAGGCGAGCGTGCCGTCGGGGAGGGCGACGCGAAGGCCGATGAGAAAGTCGCGCGGCGAGCCGTAGCGCAGCCGCAGCGGGCCCGAGAAGCCGGTCGCGAGCAGGCCGCCGATCGTATGCCCGGGTCCGCCGAAGGGGTCGAGCGGGAGGTGTTGACCAGTCTCGCCGAGCAGCCTGTTGAGGTCGTCGAGCCGGACGCCGGACTGCACGGACACGGTCATGTCGTGCTCGCTCCGCTCGAGCACCTGGTCGAGCCCGGTCATGTCGAGCGCGATGTCGAACCGCTCCGGCCGGTTGCCCATTCCGAGCAGCCGTCGACCGCCGACCGGGATCACCGCGCGGCCGGCGTGGGCGGCGTCCCGAAGCAGCCGGGCCACCTCCTGCTCGGATTCCGGGCGCTCGGTCTCCGCCGGCGTGACGCCATCGACCTCTACCACCAGCGTGCTTCGGCCGCCACTCCGATCCGGCCGCGCAGCTTGCGCGGCGGCTGGCTGGGGTCGGGGAAGATCTTGCCGGGATTGAGCAATCCCTCGGGGTCGAGAACACTTTTCACCCGGCGCATCGCTTCGAGGTCCTCGGCAGAGTAGATCCAGGGCATGAAGGCGTTCTTCTCGATCCCGATCCCGTGCTCGCCCGAGAGCGTTCCCCCGCACTCGACGACCGCCCTCAGCATCTCCTCGCCGGCGTTCCCGACACGGTCCAGCTCCTCCTTGTCGCGCAGGTCGAAGAGGATGTTCGGGTGCAGGTTTCCGTCGCCGGCGTGGAAGACGTTGGCCACCGGCAGCCGGTAGTGGTCGCCGACGTCGGAAACCTGCCGAAGCACATCGGGAAGGCGCGTGCGCGGCACGACGCCGTCGTGCAGGTAGTAGTTGGGACGGATCCGGCCGAGGGCGCCAATAGCCCCTTTGCGGCCCGCCCACAACAGCTCGCGCTCGGCCGCGTCGGCGGCGATGCGGACGCTGAAGGCCTCGTTGGTCTCGAGCACCTTGCGCACCGCCTCCGAAAGTTCCGACGTCATCTCCTCGATGCCGTCGACCTCGACCAGGAGCACCGCGCCGGCATCGGTCGGGTAGCCGGCCTTGTAGTGGGCCTCGACGGCGCCGATGGTGACCTGGTCCATCATCTCCAGGGCGGAGGGGACGATCTGGTGGCCGATCACGTCAGAGACCGCCAGACTGGCCGTCTCGATCGTTGGAAAGGCCGCCATCAGGGTCACGACGCTGTCTGGGAGGGGGAGCAGCTTGACCTTGATCTTCGTAATCGTGCAGAGCGTGCCTTCGGACCCGACCAGGACTCCGAGCAGGTCGAGGCCGACCCGGTCGGGAGCGTCGCTGCCGACCCAGGCGGCGCTCCCATCGGCAAAGACGACCTCCATGCCGATCACGTGATTGGCGGTCACACCGTAGTAAAGGCAGTGGGGGCCACCCGAGTTCTCGGCCGCGTTTCCGCCGATGGTGCAGGCGTTCTGCGAAGAGGGGTCAGGTGCATAGAAGAGGCGGTGCTTGGCGGCCGCCTGCTGGAGGTCTTTGTTGACCACTCCGGGCTCGACGGTGGCGGTGCGCTGGATGGGGTCGATCTCCAGGATGCGGCGCATGCGCGTCACCTGGAGCGCGATGCCGCCATTGAGTGTGATCGCGCCGCCGGAAAGTCCCGTGCCGGCGCCACGGGGAACGATCGGGATGTGGTTGACCGCCGCCAGGCGCACCACCTCGGCCACCTCCTCGCGGCTTCCGGGGAGGACGATGGCTTCGGGCAGGGAGCCCGTAATCGATCCGTCCCGCTCGAAGATCACCAGGTCGTTGTGGTCGGAAATGACGTGCTGGTCACCGACGATGCGGCGCAGGGCCGAGACGATGCCGGCCGGAAGGCTCACGCCCTTGGCGCCTCCACCGCATCGCGGTCGAACGACTCGAAGCGCCGCGTGGTCGACCCCGGAATGCCGGGCGCTTCGGTTGCCTCCCGGCCGGGCAGCAACAGCCGCAGCCAGTCGTGGCACTCCTCGTCGCCCGGCATCGCGTCCGCACGCTCGAAGACCACGTCGTAAATCCGGGCGTGGGCTGAGACCTGGATCGTGAACCAGACTGAGAGACCGTTTTCGCTGACGGCGTGGTGGCGCTCATCGACGCGCCGGCGGACCGGAAGTTTCAGAGGGTGCCCTTCGGCCTCCGCGCGCAAGCGCTCCGCCGCAGCCACGATGTCCACTCTCTTTAGGTTATGCCTCGGCGCTGAGACGAACCTGTATACGTGGCTGCCCTCTATGGCATCGATCGGTTGTTTTGATAAGTCCCGTTCAGCTATTGACGTGGGTCTATAGATCCTTGTCGAATCCATACATGGACGTTGTCATCTACTCCAAGCGTGGCTGCACCGAGTCGGCCGTCATGCGCGACTACCTCGCGCGGATGGGGGTGAGCTTTCGCGAGCGCCGGGTAGATGGCGACGCGAACGCGCGGGCCGAGTGGGAGGACTACGACGGCCAGGTGACGCCGCTGGTGGTGATCGACCAGAAGCGGATCGTGCGGGGGCTCGATCGCGCGCGCCTCGATCAGGTCCTCGGCTTCATCGGCTGCTGACAGTCGCAGTACGATCGGCTCGTGGACTCCAGGGCCCGGGTCGAAGCGGCGCTGGCCGGTGAGAAACCCGACCGGCCGCCCATCGGCGCGTGGGGACACACCTACCGCGAGGAGTGGTCGCCAGAGGCGCTGGCCCGGGTGACGGTCGAGCGGGCCCGCCGCTTCGGATGGGACTACGTCAAGTTCCAGCCTCGCGCCAGCTGCTTCGCCGAAGCCTTCGGGAACCGTTACACCCCGTCCAATCACCCATTCCGCAGCGGACCGCTGGTCAGTCAGGCGGTGGAATCGCTGGAGGATTGGGAGAAGCTCCAGCTTGTCGACCCGAAGGCCCTCGACGACCAGGTGGAGTCGATCGGGATGGTGTGCCGGGAGCTGGGCGAGCGGGTTCCGGTGCTGCAGACGGTTTTCTCGCCGATCACGGTCGGCGGCTACCTGGTCGGGAAGGACAAGCGCCGGGTTGTCCGCGACCTCCGACAGCATCCCGAGGTCGTCCTGCCGGCTCTCGAGCGCATCGGGGACGCCCTGGTCGACTTCTCGCGACGCTCCGTCGAAGCCGGCGCCGCCGGCCTCTTCTACGCGATCTCCGGCTACGCCTCGGCCGGCGTCATGCCGTTGGACGTCTACGACAACCTGCTCTTCCCGCTCGATCTGCGGATCGTCGACTCCTTTCCGGCCGCCGCCTGGTTCAACGTCCTTCATCTCTGCGGCTCGCGCATCAACCTGGACGTGGCGCGCCGGCTGCCGGTGCAGGCGGTCAGCTGGGCCGCCCACCAGGCGGGCAACCCATCGCTCTCGGCCGCCCAGAGGATGCTTCCCGGCAAGGCGGTCATGGGCGGGGTGGCGCAGCGCACGACGCTTCTCCGCGGACCCGTGAGCGCGATCAAGCACGAGGTCGAGGCAGCGGAGCGCGAGACCGGAGGCAAAGGCCTGATCGTGGCGCCGGGGTGCTCGGTGCCGCCGCGGGTCAGCGCCGAGAACCTCCAAGTCATGGCGAAGGCGGCATGAGCGTCCCGCCAACCTCGCGTGCCGCCGGTCCGGTGCTCCACCTGGCCGAGATCGTGCTCTGGGTGCATGACATGGAGCGAGCTCTCGGGTTCTACCGCGACCTCTTCGGCCTCGAGCTGATCAGTCCGCCCGAGCTGCCCAACCGCTTCCTCAAAGCAGGCCCGGGCGAAGGCCCCGTCCCCGAGATGATCGTGCTCGTGCCGCATCCCGATCCCGGCGGCGCCTTTCCTTCCGCCAAGTCCCAGCGAACTCTGCACCACCTTGCCTTCAACGTCGACAGCGCCCGCTATGACGAGCTGGCTCGGCGCTGCCATGAGGCGGGGCTCGAGGTGCGTGGCGGGCAGCACCCTGTGCTCGCGGGGGTGCGGACCTTCTACGTCGACGACCCCGACGGGAACGAGGTCGAGGTAATCGCCCCGGAGTGAAAGCGCGGGGCGAACCAC
>CAZXGB010000066.1:0-14051 GCA_964640005.1 uncultured Actinomycetes bacterium
AGTCCAGCAGCCGGCGCGGGCCGAACTGCTCGGCCGACGCCTTCCATCCCAGCTTGAGCTTCACAGCTTTCTGCTGGGGAAGTACCGGCGCCAGCTGAAGGCGATTCCGGCGACGGCGGCGACGACCAAGACGACCGCCAGCGCGAGCAGACCCTGGCCCCCCATCTGGGAGACGCCGCCGACGAGCATGACCGCCAGCAGCAGCAGGGAGCCGGCGATCATCACCACCAGGGTGATGGCGCGGTGGAGCTTCACTACCGCGGCTGGCTCGGGAGCTTGGAGATGGCCTCGTGGAGCATCGACTCCAGCTCGGCCAGGGGGCGATCCCGGGTGAAGATGCCGATGTCTTCGCGGTTGAGGCTCTCACCTTCCCACCAGAGCGCGCTCACGGCGTATTCCTCCGGCTGATCCTCGCTCCAGGAAACGTCAATGGCTGGATCGCCCTCGCGCTTTCGCGCAAAGTCGAGGCGCCAGACTGGGTCGTCGCGGAAGAACTCATGGAGGCGGCCGCCTTCCGACTCGGCCACGCGGCGGATTACCGGCGCCACGATCTCGAACGCGGCGTCCATCAGCCCGAGCTTGTCCCAGGAAGTCCCCGCCATGCCAGCTAGCTTAGATGACCCTGAATCACGCGACTCACACGGACTGGCAAAGCCAGGCGGCGGGGAGAATGTTCATGTGACGGTCATTCGGCTTGCGACCACCCCCTCCACGCAGGACATCGCGCGCCCCATGCCGGTAGGCTCGATCGTCGTCGCCGACCACCAGAGCGCCGGGCGCGGCCGGCTGGGCCGGACCTGGGAGGCACCTGCCGGGACGGCACTGCTCGCGTCATTCGTGATGCCATTCAACGCGCTGGCCAGCATTGCTGCCGGCGTCGCCGCCGCCGAGGCTTGCGGCCCGGAGGTGCGGCTCAAGTGGCCGAACGACCTCCTCCTCGATCGCCGCAAGCTGGGCGGCATCCTGGTCGAGATAACCGAAGGTCGCGCCGTCGTCGGTGTCGGCATCAACCTGACCGCCGCCCCGCCGGACGCCGCGATGCTCGGCGAGGACCGCGACCGGTTGCTCGAACGCCTCGTCGCAGCCCTGGAGCGCTGGTTCGGAGCACCCTCCGAGGTGGTGCTCGCCGGCTGGCGGGCGCGAGCCGACACACTGGGCCGGCGGGTGCGCGCGGGGGTGGCCGGGCAGGTCATCGAGGGAATCGCGGAGGACATCGACACCGGCGGCGCACTCATCGTCGGAGGCCGCCGGGTATTGGCCGGAGAGGTCACATATCTGAGGCCAGTTCCAGAAGCCGGGGAAGAATCTCACCCGACTTCCCCCTGAGAACGGCTGCCGCGTCGCTGTCGAGCGGCGTCTCCTCCTCGTTCACGATCACCAGGGGCGCACCTCCGCGTACGGCCTGGACCGGCACGGACGCGGCCGGAAAGACGGCCAGCGAGCTGCCCACCACCAGCATCAGATCACTGTGCCGTGCGTGTTCGACCGCCTCCTCCAGGGCGGGAGCGGGAAGCGGCTCTCCGAAGAAGACGGCGGTTGGCTTGAGGAAGATGCCGCCGCAGACGCGGCAGCGGGGTGGCATCTCGGCCTCGAGCCGGGCCTGCACGCCGGCGCGAGGCTCTGTGCCACCGCAGTCGAGGCAGACCACGGTGGTGCCGTTGCCATGAAGCTCGATCACGCGCCGGCTGCCGGCGGCAGCGTGTAGGCCGTCGACGTTCTGAGTCACCACCGCGCGGACGTAGCCCGCCTCCTCCATGGCCGCGATCGCGTAGTGACCCGGGTTGGGTCGCGCCGTGACGTACGACTGCCAGCGGACCTTGGCGACCTCCCAGTACTGAGAGGGGTCGCGCCGGAAGTAGTCGATCGAGGCGATCTTGACCGGGTCGTACTCCTTCCAAAGGCCGTTTTCGCCGCGGTAGGTGCGATGCCCGCTCTCGGCAGACACCCCCGCGCCCGTGAAGACCACTCCGCGGCGGGCACGTGCGACGTAGCGAGCCGCCTCTTCCAGCACTCCTAACGCGGACCGGGCGGTGGCGCCGGCTGCGGGGGAGGGATCGGCGGGTTGTCCGGACCCGGGACGGGCGGGAGCGGCGGGTCGCTCGGCGAGTCCGGTCCGGGTGGCGTCGTCATACCGCGAGGCTACCCCCGTCCGGCCCGCTCTGTCGCAGCCCGGACCGCGGCTATCGTTGATGGGCAATGGGGGCTGGAGGGTCGGCGCGATTCAAGCTCCTCGCCCTGTACGCGGCCAACGCGTCCTTCTTCGCCGCGGTCATGGCCCGCGGCTTCCTGGTTCCCTTGATCGCCCACGATCTGGGCGCCGACCGCGTCACCGTGGGTCTTCTCTTCACGGTCTCGACTCTCGCGGCGGCGGTTCTGTCGATCCCGGCCGGCTTCCTCGCCGACAGTGTCGGACGGCGCGAGATCGTGGTTCTGAGCGCCCTGGTCAGCGGGCTTTCGCAACTGGGGATCGCACTCACGACCAACTTCCAGCTCTATCTGGTCATGCAGCTGGTGGGTGGACTCGCGGCGGGCGCCGCGCAGGCCGCGCTCTACGCCTCCGTGATCGACTACGCGGCGCCCGGTCAGGTGGGGCGGGCCATGGGCTGGATGACGCTCTCACTGCAGGTCGGCTTCCTGGCCGGACCGGCGATCGCCGGCGTCATCGCGCACTTCATCGACCTCCGCGGAGACCTCGTCGTGACCACTGCGTTGAGCGCCGTCCCGGTCGCCGCGGCGCTCTTGTTGGGACGGGACAAGCACCGGCAAAGCAGCTGGGACATCCTCACCCCGATCCGCGACATCGCGCGGAGTCGCGGGTTTGTCCCGATCGCGCTCGGCCTGTTCGGCGCCACCATCCTCTTCGGGACCGTGCAGGCCTACCTCCCGCTCTTCGGCAGGGAGCAGCTCGGGCTGCCGGCGACGCAGATCGGCTACCTGCTCGCCCTCCAGGCGATCTCCAATGGCGCCAGCCGGGTTCCGGGCGGTCGGATCGTGGATCGCGCCCAGCGCAAGGGACCGATCGTCGCCGTCGGCACCGCCGCTTACGCAATCGCGGTCCTCGCCCTTCCCCATTCCTCTGGCTTCTGGGAGCCTGCGCTCCTGCTCGTTTTAGGGGTCCCCTTCGTCGCCACCGCCTTCGTGGCGCTCAGCGTCAGCTTCAGCACGCTGGGGCCGGAGTCGGGACGAGGTACCGCGATGGGCTTCTACGGCGCCGTCCTCTTCGGCGGCCTCGCGGTGGGACCCGCGATCTTCGGCGTCCTCATGCAGCGCGCCGGCTATACGATCGGTTTCAGCGCCTGTGCGGTCACCGCGGTCGCGTTCTGCACGGCGATGCTGATCACGCGCGGTCGTGCGGTCCGGCGTCCCAGGCGCGAGGCTGTGGCACCCCGAGCGTGAAGGACGTTCGTCTGATCAGCGCCGCCGAGTTCGTGGGCGCCTTGCCGGTGATGCGCGAAGTCTTTCGCGAGGCGCTCGGGTACCGGGCGTTCGAGCCGCGCGTGCTCTCATTCGCCAGCCTGGCCCGTGAACACGTCCGGCGCGACGGCTTTCGGGCGGCTGCCGCCTTTGACGGCGGCGTCCTGGTCGGATTCACCTACGGCTACTACAGCGCCAGGGGGCAGTGGTGGCATGACCAGGTGGTCAGATGCCTTTCGGCAGAGGAGCGCAGGCGCTGGCTGGACGGGGCCTTCGAACTGGTGGAGCTGCACGTGCGGCCCGATCACCAGGGGCAGGGTTTCGGCGGTCGCCTCCACGATCTGCTGCTCGACCAGGTGCAGCGCCCGACGGCGGTGCTGTCGACGCCGGCCCGGGAGGGCCGCGCGATGCAGCTCTACCGTGACCGGGGCTGGGTGGTGCTGGCTGAGGGAAAGCTGTTCGAGGGAGTTAAGGAGGCCTTCCGGATCCTCGGCCTCAAGCTCCCTCGGGCGGGCGGACCTGCGTCCTAGGCCCGGCCCTCGCGCGCCATCCGCTCCAGCCTGGCGATCCGCTCCTCCAGCGGCGGGTGGGTCGAAAACAGGTTGGCAAAGGTCTGGCCCGAGAGCGGGTTGACGATGTAGAGGTGAGCGAAAGCCGGCTGCGCCACCGGTGAGGGCATCACCTGAGAGGAGCGCTCGAGCTTGCGGAGCGCGCTCGCCAGCGCCAGGGGATCGTGGCTCACGTGCGCGCCCGTCTCGTCCGCCTGGTACTCGCGAGAGCGGGAGACGGCGAGCTGGATGAGGGTCGCCGCGATCGGCGCCAGGATCACCGCCGCCAGCACACCGACGATGCCGAGAGGGTTGTCCCGCTCCTCGCGGCTGCCGCCGAACCACATGCCCCATTGGAGGACGTTGGCGATCAGGGTGATCGCACCCGCGAGGACGGCAACCACTGAGCTGATGAGGATGTCGCGATTGCGCACATGGGCGAACTCATGCGCAAGCACGCCATACAGCTCCTCCTCGTCGAGGATCTGGAGCAGTCCCTGGTTGACGCAAATCGCGGCGTGGTTCGGGTTGCGCCCCGTCGCGAACGCATTGGGCGAGGGGTCGGGCGAGACGTACACGCGCGGCTTGGGCACGTTGTACTGCTGCGCCAGGCGGTCGGCCAGACGGTGCAGCATCGGCGCCTCGGCGGGTGACACCTCGACCGCCTGCGCGGCGGCGATTGCGACCTTGTCCGAGAAGAAGTAGGCGAAGCCGTTCATCACGGCTGCCAGCAGCAAGAAGACGACCATTCCGCCGGTCCCGAAGAAGACGCGGCCGAGAAGGACCAGGATCACCGTGAGGAGGGTCATCCAGAAGGCGGTCTTGATCGTGTTCATTGCTCTCTCACCGTTTCGTATTCCCAAATTCGGCGCCAATCACGCGCGGCTTCAGCGTGGCTTGGGAAAGCGAGCTCGGGCAGCGACGCGGCGCCGAAGGTGCCGACCTCGAGCATCTCCTCGCCGGCCGTCGGACGCGCCCCAGGCGCCAGCCGCGCGCGATAGCCGATGCCGACCATGCTCGCCGCGTCCCGCTTCTGGATGTGGTAGATCCCGAGGAGCCCGGTGATCTCGACTTCGGCGCACACCTCTTCGCGGCATTCGCGAACGGCCGCGTTCTGAGGATGCTCATCGTGATTCACGAACCCCCCAGGCAGGCACCAGAGGCCATAACCGGGATTGATGCCGCGGCGGCCCAGCAGCAGGCCTCCGCCTGCTTCGATCGCGACCAACGTCACCACCTTGGGATCCCGCCAGAGGACGAAGTCGCAGCGCGGGCACCCTGCGACCTCGCGCCCCTCGATCAGGCGGGGCTCGAGCGGTATCCCGCAGTTGATGCAGTAGCGCGAGCCCATCGACTTTCAGAGTAAGGCGGCCGAAGAGGAGCGGGGGAAGAGCCTGCCGCTCGACGCGCTTTCAACGAGGGCGATCTTGTGCCTCTCGCCTGCGCCGACGCACACGTTCGAAAGACAGCGTCCAATACCCAACGTTGACTTCGGCTTGACAGCCCTGTTAGGCAGATACGTCATGCCCGCACTGTGGCCACTTCCACGCCGGCGGTTTTCACACGCCACCGCCGCCCTCCTGCTTGGAGCGGTGGCCGTCTCCCCCGCGCCCGTCTCCGCGACCTCGCCGCATGTGCTCCGGGTGGGCGTCTGGAACGGGATTCCGGGCCAGTTCACCAGCATCCAGGACGCGGTCAACCACGCCCGGCCCGGCGACTGGATCCTGGTCGCGCCCGGCGACTATCACGAGAACGGGGTCCTTGGCGCGAGCGAGCCGGCCGGCGTCCTCATCACGACGCCCAACCTCCACCTGCGTGGCATGGACCGCAACCGCGTCATCGTCGACGGCACACGCGTGGGAGCGCCGGCGTGCTCGAGCAGTGTGGCCGACCAGGTGCTGGGGCGTAACGGCATCGAGGTCTACAAGGCCGACATCACATGGGTCGAGAACCTGACCGTCTGCAACTACGTCACCGACGCGGCCGGCCATGAGGGCAACCAGATCTGGTGGAACGGCGGCGACGGATCGGGCCAGATCGGCATGTCGGGCTACTGGGGCAACTACATCACCGCCACCTCGACCTACGCCAATGGCGTCAATTACCCGGCGGGCAACTACGGGATCTTCTCCAGCAACTCGACCAACGGCAGCTTCAATTACGCGTACGCGAGCAATATGGCCGACTCCGCGTTCTACGTCGGCGCCTGCCAGCAGCAGTGCAACTTCACGATGAACCACGACCACGGCCAGTTCAGCTCGCTCTGCCTGTCGAGCACCAACGCGGGCGGTTACCTCCTGGTCGAGAACAGCGAATGCGACCTGAACAAGACGGGGCTGGTCTCGAACTCACAGAACAACGACGACTGGCCCCCGCCACAGATCGGACTCTGCCCGCCGGGCCAGGTCGGGCCGACTGGCACCCAGTCGTGCACGGTGTGGATGAACAACTACATTCACGACAACAACAATCCGAACGTCCCGGGCAATGGGACCGACGGGCTGGCGGGCGCCGGCCCGGTCGGCACCGGCCTCGTGCTGGCGGGCAGCGAATACGTGACGCTAACCGGGAACCGCGTCGAGAACAACGGCGCTTGGGGCGAACTCGTCGCCGACCTCCCCGACCAGGAGGCGGCCCCGGCCCGGTTCGGCACCCAGTGCACGGGCGGCACCTGGAACGCGGCCACACAGCTGTGCTACTTCCAGGCCTTCGGCAACCTCAGCCTGGCCAACTCGTTCCGGAACAACGGCTTCTTCGGGAACCCGAGCAACGGCGACATCGGGCTCGCGACGACGGTACACAGCCCCGGCAACTGCTTCCGCGGCGACAGCGATCCGGGCGGCGTGACGACCGACCCGCCGGGGATCGAGTCGAACCCGGCCTATCAGCCGGACAACGGCATGTGCCAGGTCGCGAACGGCGGCGACATGGGCGTGCTCGCCGCCCAGGTGGCCTGCGCGGCCCAGCTGGTGGGTCCCTGTCCGGGGGCGCCCGCCGCCAACTACCCACGGCCGACCCAGGTCGTGCTGTCGATGCCATCGCCGCAAATGGGTATGGCCGACCCCTGCTCGGGCGTTCCGGCCAACCCCTGGTGCAGAACCTAACTCCGCCCTCGCCGACGAGGCGGTGGCCGATTTGAACGCTCCGAGGCGCTGTGCCGGGGTCCGGCGGCTATACTCGCAGGGCCCGCCCGATTGGGAGAGATTTACTGGACTCGATTTGCTTCGAAGACCTTCCCCTGGGAGGTCAGTGGACCACACGCCGCCGCACGATCACAGCGGCTGACCTGACCGCATTTGTCGGAACGGCCGGCGACTTCAATCCCCTGTTCATTGACGAGACCTATGCGCGGGGCACGGCCTTCGGCGGCACCGTCGTACCGGGGACGCTGATCGCCGCCGTCGCCGTCGGGCTGGGTTCGCTCGACGTCCCCATCCCCGCCAGCGCGGGCATGGTCGGCATGTCCTGGCGGTTCCTGCACCCCGTCCGCCCGGGCGACAGCCTGCAGACCGTCTGGCGGCTGAATCGGAAGCGGCCGGTGGAGAACCCGGATGTCGGACTCTGCTTCTGGCAGATCGACGTCTCCAACCAGAACGGCACGGTCGTCGCCACCGGCGAGTTCGGACGGCTGGTCGAGCGCCGGCGGCCCACCGCCGAGGTTCCCAGCGAGACAGAGGCCGCCGAGGCCGCGCCAAGCCGCTCACGCCGGCGCCGCCGGCGGCAGCTACCGGCCGAACGCGAACGCGTGGCCGAGCTGGTGGAGTCGCAGCCGCTTCCAGAACCGGCCAACGCCGACGTGCCCCCGCCCTCGCGCCGGCGGCGGCGGCGGCGCGGCAACGGGAACGGTCAGAGCAGCGGCGGACAGAGCGTTTCCGAGCGCCCGGAGCCTGAGCCGGCGCCGCCCGCGCCACCGCCGATCAGCGTCCCTGAGGGCGGCCTGCGGGGTGTCCTCCGCCGTCTGCGCGGAAGCTAGAAACCCAGACTAGCCAAGGTCGTCTACCGCGCCGCGGACCCCTCGGTCGCCGCTGCGCGGCGACACCTCCCCATCGAGTGGGGAGGAGACCATCTACTGGAGTGCCTCGAGGTGTTCGATGACCCTGCGGGTCAGCTGGCTCGGGGTCGAGGCGCCACTGGTGACGCCCACCTTGCCCACGCCCACGAACCACTCCGTCCGGATGTCGTCGAGGTCGTTGACCAGGTAGGCCGGCTTGCCGCCCAGCTTGCGGACGACTTCCACGAGGCGCTGCGAGTTGGAGGAGCGCGGGCTACCGACGACGATCACCAGGTCCACGTCCCTGGCCGCCTGAACCGCCGCCTCCTGCCGCTCCTGGGTTGCTCGGCAGATCTCGTTGTGAACCTCGGCTTGGGGCCAGCGCTGCTTGACCCGCGCGATCAGGTCATCGGTGTCCCAGACAGATAGCGTGGTCTGGCAGGTCACCGCGATCTTCTCGTTTGCGATCTCGAGCGCGTCGATGTCCTCGAAGTCCTGGACCAGGTGGACACGGCCGGGCGCCTCGCCGATCACGCCCTCCGGCTCGGGGTGGCCCTTGCGCCCCACATAGACGACGTCGTAGCCCTGCTCCGCCAGCTTCAAGACCAGCTCGTGGGTCCGCACGACGTCGGAGCAGGTGGCATCGACCGCGCGCAGGCCGAGCTCGGCGGCGCGCGACTTGACCTGGGGCGAGACCCCGTGAGCGGTGAAGATGACGGTACCTGTCGATATCTGCTCGAGCCCGGCCAGCCGGTTGGGAGGATCGACGAGATCGATGCCCTGGCGCTGGAGGTCGTCGGTCGCGTGCATGTTGTGGACGAGGTGGCCCAGCATGTGCACCGGCCCCTCGGTTTCCTCCCGAACGCGCTTGGCGATCCGGAAGGCGTCGACAACCCCGTGGCAGTAGCCACGCGGCGTGATCCGCACGACCTCCATCTGGATCGAGTCTACCGGTAGGGCCTTAAACCGGAATCCCCTGGAAGACGTCGCTTTCCTGCCGCTCGTCGCCCAGCGCACCCCGGGCCAGCACGTACGCCTCTTTACCGAACGCCGCCTCGAAGATCTGCGCCCCGGCCGTCTGCCAGGGCGAGTTGGGGTCGTTCTGGGAAACGTGGGCGGCAAACGCGGCCCGCTTGCGGTCGACGTACGCGGACACGTCGACAAGCGTGGTGATCTCCTCGTCGGGGATGCCCCGCATGAGGGAAGCCATTCGGGCCGCTGCCTCATCGTCGCCGAAGACGTCCTTTGCGTTCTCGGCCATCGATCGAAGGAACGACTGGGGGAGCGCGCAGAAATAGGCTTTCGCCGGCTGCCAACCCTCCGCCGCCAGCAGATCGAGCGCGGCCACCGTCACCTCGTGCGCCTTCACATGGTCGGGGTGCCCGTAGATGCCGTCGGCTCCGTAGGTCACCACGACGTCCGGCCGCTCCTCACGCAGGACCGCGGCCAGCCGGGTGGCGGCTTCCAGCGTCGGGGCTCGGTGGAAAGACGCAGGGTCGTCGTTGCCGGCGGTACCTGCCATGCCCGAGTCGCGGTAGCCGAGGAACTCCTGGCGGTCGACACCAAGAATCTCCGCGGCTCGCCGCATCTCCTCCGTGCGCACCTCGGCCAGGTGGGGCCTGGTCGCCGCCTCGTCCATGTTGTGGATCTCGCCCAGCTCGCCGCGCGTACAGGTGACCAGGACGACCCGGCGGCCCTGGTCGTGTGCGCGGGCCATGATCCCGCCGGTGCTGATCGACTCGTCGTCAGGGTGGGCGTGAACGAGGAAGAGAGTGCTCATATGCTCATTGCAACAACTCGGCCACAAGCCGCGCGATTCCGCCGCTGCCCGGTGGGCCGACCGTCTGGTCTGCTGACTCCAGCACCTCGTGGGGTGCACCTTCGATGGCCACGCCGAGGCCCGCCCACTCGATCATCGGCTTGTCGTTGCGGCCGTCGCCGATCGCGACCACCTGCTCCGGCCGCACGCCCAAGCGCTCAGAGAGGAATTCCAGCGCCTGTCGCTTGTCGGCGTCCGGGTTGGTGAGCTCAACGTAGTTCGGCGTCGAGGTGGCCACGAAGAGGCGACTGCTGAAGGCGGTACGCACATCGCGCAGCAGCCACTCCTCGACTGCTTCGTCGGTGCTCACGATCACGACTTTCGGCGTTGTGGCGCCCATCGCTTTGTCGAGGTCGGGAACGACGTTGAACGCTATTCCGGCGTGGTGCGAATACTGCCGAGCCTCGGGCCGGTCTCGCTCCACCAGCATCTGGTCGTCGCGATAGACCTGCACGTGGACATCGCGCTCCCGGCACCAGCGGACCACCTCCATCGCCAGGTCGTGCGGCACGCCCCGGTCGAGCAGGGTGTCGCCGGCGAGATCCCGCACCTGGGCGCCCTGGTAGCAGACGAACGGCTCGGTCAGGTGGAGACGCTCGACCCAGGGCACCGCGCCGGGGAAGGGCCGGCCGGTGCAGGCGACGACGTACATGCCGGCGGCGCGCGCGCGGTCGAGCGCCTCGACGTCCATTGGGTCGAGCTTCAGGTCAAACGAGATGATGGTCCCGTCGAGGTCGAGCGCGAGGAGCTTGGGAGTGATCAGCGGATGACGTTCAGGGCTTCCGGATTGAGCAGGTTGGCCGGCCGCCCTCCGCGCGCCGCGGTCGCCATGTTGCGCGCGGCCACCGCGCACATCTCCGAGCGGGTGTGGACGGACGCGCTGGCGATGTGCGGCGTCAGGACGACGTTGCGCGCGGCCAGCAGACCCGGGTGAACGGCGGGCTCGCGTTCGTAGACGTCCAGGCCGGCGCCGAAGATCTGGTGATTCTTCAGTGCCTCGGCGAGCGCCGCCTCGTCGACGACAGGACCGCGCGACGTGTTGATGAGGATCGCCGTGTTCTTCATCAGCTCGAATTGGGGTGTGCTCAGCAGGTGGCGGGTCTTCTCGCTCAGAGGGACGTGCACCGAAACGAAGTCACTCTCCGCCAGCAGCGTATCCAGGTCGCAGCGCTGGACGCCGATGTCGCGCTCGGCGTCCGGCAGCAGCGGGTTGGGGTCGGAGTAGAGCACGCGCATGTTGAATCCGCGTGCGCGGCGCGCCAGCGCTCGACCAATGCGGCCGATCCCGATGATGCCCAGGGTCGCGTGGTTGACGTCCTGGCCGAGCAGCATGTCGATCTCCCAGCCCTTGAAGCGGCCGCTGCGCACCATGTCGTCTGCCTCGGGCAGGCGCCGCGCTGTCGCCATCAAGAGCGCGAACGCGAAGTCCGCGGTCGTCTCGTCGAGGATGCCGGGTGTGTTGGTCACCATGACCCCATGCGCTGTGGCGGCGGCGACGTCGATGTTGTCGTACCCGACGGCGACATTCGAGACGCAGCGCAGGCCGGGGGTTGCGAGCACGGCCTCCCGGATCGGATCCATCACCATCGAGACGATTCCGAAGCAGCCTTCCGCAGCTTCCCGGATGTTCTCCTCCGTCAGCGGAACGTTGCCTGGAAATTGAAGGACGTCGGCGGCTTCCGCGAGCAGGCTCGCACCCGGCTCCAGAATGGAGTGCATGAGCAGGACGGTCGGCCGCGCGCCGGCGCCGGGCGAGCTCATGGGTTCACGCCCAGTTCCGAGGCAATCGGCTTGAGCGCGTCTCTCACGAACTCCACGTGTTCGTCGAAGGGTAATCCCAACGCTTCGGCTCCCGCGAGCAGCTCCTCTCGGTGGACGCCGCGCGCGAAGGCCTTGTCCTTCATCTTCTTCCGGACCGTTCGCGCATCGACTGAGGAGAGGCTCTTGTCCGGTTTGACGAGGGCACACGCGATGATGAATCCGCACATCTCGTCGACCGCATAGAGCGCCTTCCGGAGGTTGGTGTCGCGCTCCACCTGGAGATGGTCGGCGTGCGACGCGATATCCGTCAGGTACTCGTCGGGCCAGCCCTTTTCGCGCAGCATCTCGATCCCGTCCTGGGGATGCTTGTCGAGCGACGGGTGCATCTCGTAGTCCCAGTCGTGGATCAGTCCGATCGTGGCCCAGCGCTCCTCGTCCTCGCCGAAGCGGCGTGCATACGCCCTCATGGCCGCCTCGACCGACCGCATGTGACGGCGCAGCGACTCGCTCTTTGTGCTTTCCTCGATCAGGGCCCAGGCGTCCGTGGACGTCGGCGTCATTGCAGGATCTCCTCCAGTGCGTCGATGAGCAGCTCGTGCTGCTCGCGGGTTCCGATGGTGATGCGGAAGTAGCCGGCGATCGGGGCGCGGTCGTAATGGCGGACCAGGATCCGCCGTGACCGTAGAGACTCGTAGACCTCCGCCGCCGGTTTGGGGGGGCGAACGAAGAGGAAGTTGGTGGCCGAGGGCGAAACCTCGAACCCCCGCTCCAGCAGGCGGTCGGCGAGCCAGGACCGCTCGTCAATGACGTACTCGACCAGGTTGGCGCGGTAGTCCACGTCTTCGATTGCAGCCACGGCCCCGGCGATCGCCAGGCGGTCCATGTTGTACGAGTCCTTGACGACGTCCAGAGACTCGATGAGATCGGGGTGCGCGAGGGCATAGCCAATGCGGAGGCCGGCCAGCGCACCTGACTTGGAGAGTGTGCGCAGGATGACCAGGTTGTCGTGGCTCTCGAGCAGGTCGCTGCGCTCCTCGGGAGCGAAGTCCACGTAGGCCTCGTCGAGTACCACCACGCCGGCTGCCGTCCGGGCCAGCTCCTCGACGACCTCTCGCGGCTGCCAGCTCCCGGTCGGCGAGTTGGGGTTGCAGAGGAATTTGAGGGGCGCGCGATCCTCGAAGAAGGAGCGCGGAGGTGCCCAGTCCTCCGCCATCTCGTGCGGCGAGGGCCGGACC
This sequence comes from uncultured Actinomycetes bacterium, assembly GCA_964640005.1. Classification (GTDB taxonomy): domain Bacteria; phylum Chloroflexota; class Dormibacteria; order Dormibacterales; family Dormibacteraceae; genus CAZHAC01. The sequence goes on from CAZXGB010000066.1 coordinate 12,769, forward strand.
TCGTGCATCAGGCAAAGCGGCTCGTAGAGCGGATATGTCGGCCAGGGCCAGGCGGCGCGGTCGCCTGCGGCAGCGAAGGCGCGGATGCACATCGCTATCAGCTCGTCGCCGCCGTTGCCGAGCGCCACCATCGCCGGCTCAAGACCGGTCACGCGGGCCACCGCCGCCCGGGCGGCGGACGCCATCGGGCTCGGGTAAAGGCGGAGGTCCTCGTCGACCGCGCCGCGAACCGCTTCCAGGACGGCCGGCGACGGCGGCCAGGGGGCCTCGTTGGTGTTCAGCTTCACCCAGCCCTCCCGGTCGGGGGGCTGCTCGCCCGGCGTGTAGGGCTTGAAGCCCTGAAGAGCGGGCTTGAGAAAGCGCGGAGGCACTGGGTTAGAAGGATAGGTTCAGGCCGCTTTGCGACACTCGAGCAGGAAGCACTCGAGGACCAGGCGCGGGCTGACGTTCTGCTCGAGCTGGCCCAGAGCGTCGTAGGAGAGCTCGAGCAGGCGCGCCATTGCCCGTGGCCGCGCCGCGCCCAGCATCCGGCGCCGCAGGTGGAGCTGGAAGGCCCCGAGGGCGAACTGGACCGGCTCCTCGGTCGAGCGGTCGGAGCTGCGCCACTGGAAGTTGGCGGCGTCGAGCTCCTGGGCGAGCCGCAGCGCGACATCGGCCGGCGCTCCGAAGACCTCTTCCAGCCGTTCGGCCCAGCGCCGGTGGCGCTCCACCACGTCCGGGTCGGCGGCCGCGCTCAGCGCCCACCCCGGCCGGCCGCGCGACATTTCGGCGAGGGTCGCCGCGCGCTCCGCCTCCACACCCCGCTCGCGCAGCAGCGCCTCGACGTCATGCAGCGGAACCGGATGGAAGGGCACGCGCTGGCAGCGGGAGACGACCGTGGGCAGCACGACGAAGGGGCTCAGCGACGGCGTGGTGAGGACGATCACCCGGCCTGGCAGCGGCTCCTCGAGCGTCTTCAGGAGGATGCCCTGGATGGGGTCGGCCAGGCGTCCGACGCTGGTCAGCACCGCGACGCGACGCTCCGCGAGCCCAGGCTTCAGCGCGAGGAAGGCCTGCAGTGACTGCTGGTGGAACTCGGGCTGGCGGTCGGGCAGCAGCCGGATCTCGTCGATCTTCAGGTTGTCGCGGCGGTCGTCCTCCCAGTAATCCGGATGGCGGTCGAGGGGCACCTCGGGCAGCAACGCCGCCGCCAGCCGGCGGGCGACCTCCGTCTTCCCCAGTCCGGGCTCGCCGACGAGCAGGTAGGCGTGGGCGAGGCGGCCGGAGGCGAGCTGCGAACGGAG
>CAZXGB010000067.1:0-13960 GCA_964640005.1 uncultured Actinomycetes bacterium
TCCCAGCCGCCGAAGATCTGTGGTTTGCCGTTCTTCAGAAGCCTTCGCAGAAAAGTCACCTCGGTTCCTCCCTATTGGGTTTGCTGCCCGGGCTTGTCGGTTCCCCCCGGCGCCGTGGGAGAGAGTGTCGGCCCGCAGTCTCTGCTATCGCATCCCGCAAGTTGCGCAGCCCGGCTGGCGAAAATCACTGAGGCGGTCCTAGGCAACTTCGCCTATGCCTTGACCAGTGGTCTTGCCGACGCCGGAACCGAGGCCGATGCCTACGCTTGTCACCGGGCCAGCCGTCAAGCCGGCCCTTCGGATTCTCGCGTGGAGGACGGAATGACCTGGTTCGTTCGGAGCCTGGGGTAGCCGCGAAAGCGGCCCCCACCGTCTCCACGGAGGGGACGACTGGTACGTTTCCCACTCTTATGAACGGTCAGCGGCGCTCAGTGCTGGTCATCGACGATAGCCCGATGCCGCGCTACGCGGCCAAGTACATGCTTGATGCAAGCTCCTCCTTCCGCTTCGCCGGCGAGGCCGGTGGCGGCCAGGAAGGCGTAAGGGTGTACGAGCGGCTGCGACCAGATGTCGTTCTACTCGATGTTGAGATGCCGCATATGGACGGCGCCCAGACGGCCAAGGCGATCCTCGATCTTGATGGCCCTCGGCCGGTGATTGTCGCCTGGACTGTCTCGGACTCGAGTGACGACCTTATCCGGATGATCAGAGCCGGCTGCAACGGCTACGCACTCAAAGACTTCGGTCCGAAGGAGCTCGAGAGATCCTTGCTCGCTGCAGTGAACGGTGAGATGCCGCTCCCTCGGAAGATGATGCCAGAGGTCATCTCCAAGGCCCTTGCCGCACCTCGCCCCCCTGAGGATCATCCAGAGGTGATAACTGCCCGGGAGCGGGATGTGCTTAGGCAGGTAGCGCATGGGGCCACCACGAAAGAGGTGGCCAGGGCGCTGGGAATCAGTAGCCGCTCGGTCGATTCGCATCTACGGAGCATCTATCGCAAGCTCGAGGCAACGAACCGGGTCCAAGCCGTTAATAGAGCTCGTGCCCTTGGGGTGATCCCGCCCGACGAGATGTAGGCGTACCCACAGCGGACGGTTGACTAGGAGCAGAATGGCCAATGGACTGGCGGGTGGGTTCGTCCGCGTGCCCGGACGATGGCTGTTTCGACGCCAGCCGGTCCGTTACTTCCGCCAGACTTACGCGGCATGAGCGCTTTGCCGGAAAAGGCTGGGCGCGCTGACAGGCTCGAGTCAACCCAGACCACCACCTCTCCTCGTCAGTCGCATCGAAAGGACCGGCCGGCGGTTGCTGCTAGCCGGCGAACACTCCAGATCGGCTTTGCCATCGGAGCAGTTGCGCTCGGGCTGATCGTCCTTTATCTGATGCGCGACGTCCTCGGCGCCTTCGTGCTCGGCGCATTGATCGCGTTCCTGATCGTCCCCATCGTCGACCGGATGACTGCCGCCGGCATTCCCCGTTCACTCAGCATCCTCTGCGTGTTTGTCGTGCTGGTCGGGGTTCTGGCCTGTCTGGTCAGCGCCGTCCTCCCGTTGCTGGCCAATGAGCTGGAGAGCTTACGGCGGCAGGCGCCTGCCTTGGCCGCCGAGGCCCAGGCTCGCCTGAGCGCTCTTCAAGGCCAACCACTAGAGGTCCTCGGCCTGCGGATCGACCTTACGGGCATGACTGAGACGCTGAACAAGAACTTCAACGACTTCCTGCTCGGCCAGTTCGGCAACGCGCTCAGCTTCGGCATCACGGCGGTCGCGATGGTCTTCCAGGTCGTCCTGATGCTGATCGTGGCGTTCCTGCTCGCCATGGACAGCCACGGCTTCAGCCGCACCTTGCGTTCGCTGGTTCCGACCGACTATGCGTCTGACTTCGACGAGGTCTGGTCACAGGTCAAGCGAATGCTCTACGCATACTTTCGCGGGCAGCTGGTGATCGCTGTGCTGATCGGCGTGACGTCCGGGCTGGCGGTGCAATTGCTTGGCCTGCCGTACGCGCTGGCGCTCGGCCTCCTGGCCGCCATCACAAGCCTTGTCCCCTACCTCGGGCCCTTCCTCGGCGCCGTTCCGGCCGTGCTCGTAGGCTTCGCCATCAGCTCGGACAAGGCCGTGCTGGTCGCGGTTGCATACCTCCTGATCTCCAACGTCATCCTCAACTTCGTATTTCCGAAGGTTATGGGCGACGCCGTAAAGCTGCCGCCGGTTCTGGTGATCACAGCGTTCCTGGCCGGCTTCAGCCTGGGCGGCATCCTCGGCATGTTCATCGCAATCCCCATCGCCGCGACCATCCGTATCGTCTACGACCACGTGCATCCCCGGCTGTACGCGGAGGCCGCCGGTTGAGGCTTGGGGTCTTTTCCGACATTCACGCCAACTGGCAGGCGTTCGAAGCGGTGCTGGAGGACGCGACGGACATCGACGGCGGGGTCTGCCTGGGTGACGTGGTGGGCTACGGCGCTGATCCGATCCGATGTCTGGACGAGGTCCGGGGCCGGGGCTGGCCGACGCTGGTCGGCAACCACGACCGCGCCTGCACGGACCCCCACATCCTTGGCTGGTTCAACGACGACGCGGCCACCGTGATTCGCTGGACGCAGAGGCAACTAGGTCAGGCGCGTCTGGGCTGGCTGGCCTCGTTGCCCGAAACCGAAACCCGAGAAAACGTCCTATTGGTGCACGCCAGTCCGCGTGACCCGATCTACGAGTACATTCTCGACGCCCAGACTGCGCACGCCAACCTCAACCTGCTGGGTGACCGCGCTTGCCTTCACGGACACACGCACGTACCCGGCTACTTCTACTTCAACGCCGACGCAATCGAACACAGCTACTTAATCGGCCGGATCCGCTTGGACGGGCCAGTCTTGGTCAACCCGGGCAGCGTCGGCCAGCCCCGAGACGGCATCCCCGACGCCAGCTACGGAGTCTGGGACGCCGCAGAGGGAACGTTCGAATGGCGACGCGTGCCTTATGACCGCGAAGGAGCCAAGCAGGCAATCCTCGAGGCTCGGCTGCCGGAGCGTTTCGCGAGCCGTCTCGACCTCGGCCGTTAGGTAAAACGTGGAACTTCTCGGCAGCGAGCGGCTGCGTCGCCTCGGCGTCGCCGCCGGCTTGGCGATTGGCGTAGAGACCGCCGCCTTCTGGCTCTACCGCTGGGTCACCTTCCTATCGGGCGACCTGCGCGGGCCCGACTTCTTCTCCTTCTATGCGGCCGCTCGCTTGTTCCTCGCGCGCGGCGGATCGGCCGTGTACGACCTGGCCCTGCAGAGCACCTATCAAGACCAGATCACCGCTCAATGGGCGCCGCTCAAGTTCGTCCTCCTGCCCTACATCCACCCGCCCTACGTGACGCCGCTCCTGGCGCCACTGGGGCTCCTGCCCTACCGCCAGGCATATGTAGCGTTCGGCCTGCTCAACCTGGTCCTGATCGCGCTCGTCATCGCGCTCCTGGTCCGCAGCACCAACCTTCCCCGCTTCCAAGCGGCGATGCTGGGAGCGCTGGCCCTCGGATACCTGCCGCTCTTCGTGGTGCTTCTGCAGGGTCAGACGGACATGCTGGTCTTGCTTCCGCTGGCCGGCGCTTACCTGGCGTGGATTCGGGGTCGAACCGGCTGGGCCGGCGTCTTCACCGGTCTTGCAATGATCAAACCGAACCTGCTCCTGATCCTGCCTGTGCTCTTTGTGGCCCGCCGCGAGTGGCGAGCCGTGGCCGGGCTGCTGGCTGTGAGTGCCGCGCTGGTGCTGACCGCTTTCCTGATCTCCGGGCACGGGGAGTTCGCTACCTACGTCGGTCTGGTTTCGGGCTGGGCGGCAGGTAGCAACCAGGCGTGGCCGATTACCGGACAGACGGTCTACTCACTGCGCGGAGCGCTGGAGGCCATGCCCGGCGGACGGCTGCCCGCCCTGGCGGTACTGACCGTGCTCCTGATCCTGGTTGGGCTCGCGTTGAGCTGGCGGCCGCACGTGGCCCGCCTCGACTTCGCTTTGGCGGTCGCCGCGGGCGTCGCGCTGAGTCCCTACCAGAACCTCCACGACCTCAGCCTCCTCGTCCTGCCCGGGATCGTTCTCGCGGATCTTGCAGCCCATCGGCGGATCGGACACCCGGGGGCGGCGATTCTCGTCCTTGCGCTCGCCTACCTGGGCGTCCAGCTCACACTCCTTGCTGGCCCGGCCACGGCTGCGTTGGGTAGCCTCATCCTCGCCGGCTTTCTGCTGGTGGAGCGGCTGACGGTCGGTCCCGAGCCGGTTCCACTAGGCGAGTTGCAGTGGAGTGGCCCCCGTCCTCGGCGCGTGATCGTCCTGCCCGCTTACAAGGCGGCCCGTACTCTGAAACAGGTTGTCGATGGCATCCCAGTGGGCACCGCCGACCGGATCCTGCTCGTCGACGATGCCAGTGGCGATGCGACAGTCAGCGTTGCGCGTGCGCTGCGCCTGGACGTGATCCGTCACCAGCTCAACCTCGGCTACGGAGGCAACCAGAAGACGTGCTACGCGAGCGCCCTTGCCATGGGGGCGGACGTGGTCGTCATGCTCCATCCCGACAACCAGTACGACCCCGCCATCGTTCCCCAGCTGTGTGAGGTAATCGAGCGCGGCGACGTCGACATCGTGCTCGGCTCGCGCTGGCTCGGAATCGACCCGGCCAAAGCCGGCATGCCCTGGTGGAAGCGGCTCGGCAACCGGTTCTTGACGTGGGCGGAAAATCAGGTCCTCGGACTAGACCTCTCCGAGTACCACACCGGCTATCGCGCCTACTCCCGGCGCTTCCTGGAAACCATCCCGTTCGAGCGCAACAGCAACGACTTCGTATTCGACACCCAGGTGCTCATCCAGGCGGCCAACTTCGGCTTCCGAATCGGCGAGTTGCCGGCGGTCGGCCGCTACTTCGAGGACATGAGCTCGATCGGTTTTCGGACCAGCGTCATCTATGGCTTGAAGACGGTGGTCGCGCTGCTTCGGTACATCCTTCACCGTGCAGGCTTCAGCGCGGCCTGGCTGCTGCCGCGCTCCGGCCTCGGGCAAGAGCCACTTGTGGTTACGTCTCCAGCTTCTCCCGATACAGGATGACGCGGCATGACGCGTTCTTGAGCACGTAGGGCACCGTCTTCCCCAGGAAGAACTCGCCGAACCGGCGCTTGTACGGCAATCCCATCACGATCGAATCAGCACCCCACTCCTCGGCCTCGCCAACGATCGCGGGGCCCGTGTCGCGGGCCTGTACCATCTCCGTCTCCACGGCTACTCCCGCCTCCGCGGCAAGCTGCTCGACCTCCTCCAGGACCTCCTCGCCGTGCTCGACGAGGTGCTCGACCGGGGCGGACAGGGGCAGTGACCGGTTCACCTCGATCACATGCACGCCGTAAAGTTTGGCGCCCCGATCCTTGGCCAGGCGGCACGCGAGCTTGACCGTTTCCTCATCGACCTTGTGGCCGCCGACGGCGACCATGATCTTGCCGGTCTTCCCGTTTCCTGCCTGCACACGGTCCTGAGCCATCAGGCGGAGGGTCCGTGTGTCAAGCGCCGGTAGAGCACATAAGTACCGAATCCGATCAGCAAGGCTGCGACCACGAGCTCAGGCCAACCTGCGCGATGAAGTAGAAAAAGGAGGACGATCCAGGCTGCGAAAGCAACCGACAGCAACCCCATGAAGGTGAAGGGGAACCGCATCCGGCCAAATCGTACAATCCACGTTCCGTGAAGGTTCTGATCGTCGGCTGCGGTCGGGTCGGGTCCCGGCTGGCAGCCAACCTGTCGGAGGACGGTCACGACGTGACGGTGGTTGACCGAGATCAGGCCAAGCTCAACCTTGCGGCCTCGCGCGGGCAGCTCGATCCGGCCACGTTCAAGGGCAACGTCGTGCTCGGCGACGGCACCGACGCCGAGGTGCTGCGCCGGGCCGGCATTGAGGCGGCTGACGCCTTTGTGGCCGTGACCGAAGGCGACAACCGGAACATCATGGCGGCCCAAATCGCTCAGCACGTGTTCAAGGTGCCCCGCGTGGTGTGCCGCATCTATGATCCGGTCCGGGAGGAGGCCTACCGCAAGCTGGGCCTCAGCACATACTGCCCTACAGTGAGTGGGACCGAAGCCATTATCCGGCTGTTGATGGAGGCCGACTGACGTGTACGTGATCGTCATCGGTGGCGGGAAGGTTGGTTACTACCTGGCGCGTGACCTCGTCGACCGCGGCGAGGAGGTGACGCTGATCGAGAAGGACGGAATTCGCGCGGACTGGCTCGAGGGCCAGCTCGGGAGCATCGTCATGCGCGGCGATGGCGACGAGATGGGCTTCCTCGCCACGACCGGGATTGAGCGCGCGGACGCGGTGCTGGCGGTGACCGGCGATGACGAGGACAACCTGGTCGCGCTGCAGCTGGCCAAGAAGCGGTTCAACGTGCCGCGGACGGTTGCGCGCGTCAACAACCCGGCTAACGTCGACATCTTCAAGACACTCGGCGTCGATGAGGCGGTTTCGGCGACGGAAGTCTTACTCGGCGCCCTCGAGCCAAAGATCGAGGTCAAATAAAAAAGGGCCGCGGATTGGCGGCCCTCCTTGGATCAGTCGCTGCCTATTTCTTGCTGGCGCCGATCTTGTAGATCTTGGTGCCGCACTTGGGGCAGGTCCCGACCGTGGCGGGCTTGCCGTTCTTCATCGTTATCGCCTGAGGGTTTTGCATTTCGACTTTCTGCTTGTCCTTAAGGCAGTACCCTTCCATGTCGGAAATCTCACACTCCTTCGCTCAAGTTTTGCTGGTGCCACATGGCAACCGGCCGTATTCTAGCCCCCACTCACCTCCAATACAACCTGAACCTGGCCGCGACCCCCAAAAGGGGGTTGTACACGGGGCGCCTGAAAGAGCCTCGCGGTGGTTGCTCGGGGGGCGGAAATCATGGGGGACGGTGAGCCTTCCGCGGGTCGTCTGCGCGACTTTGGCCGCGGGCACCACGAGTCCTGCGCCTCCGGCGTGTTGCCCGTGCCGTCGTCACTCCGGCTCATCCCTGGGAGGGCATCAACGAATGGCTTGAGCGTGCGGTCCGCTGCCATCGCCGTCGGTCTGGCTCCCGTGTCGCCACCGATGTTCTGAGGCTATGACGCGAACCCGGGATAAGCCATCCGCGTCAAGCTCGCGCACGCTACAAGGGCAGCCGGTCGAGCGAACTCCTACGCCGCCCAAACCCCTGTGGTTATTGCACCCACCCACCAAAACCCACCCGCCCCTGAGGGGGACGTCCCGAGTGTAGGAGGAGTGTCAATAGAGCCTGTAAAGACCTAGTTCTCGAGCTGGCGGACCCGCTCCCGTAGGTCCGCGGGCGTGGCGCGCAGTAGGGCGGCCATGCCGATGGCTTCGATCGTGATCGAGGCGGCCGCCACGCCCCAGCGGAGCGCATCCTCCAGGTCGCCTGTCAGGGACAGGCGCGCGAGCATGCCCCCGGCCAGGGAGTCGCCGGCGCCCGTGGTGTCCACCACCGGTCCCACGATCAGCGCGGGTAGGTGCACCGTCTTCTCCGCGGTGTACGCGGTGACGCCGTCAGGCCCCGCCTTGACCACCAGCCCCTCGAGGTTGTGCCGGCGCCGGAACTCCTCGCGACTCCGCCCGCCCAGGGCGGCCAGCTCGTCGGCGTTGCAGAAGAACCACCGGGTGAGCCGCAGCAACTCGGAGGCTTCGGCCGGCCGGGCCGAGATGTAGGAGAGCATCGCGTCCGCTCCGAGCAGTGCAGAACCGGACAGCGCGCGCGCCGCCTCCAGCTGGCGGTCGGGCCGCATCGACCCCAGAAAAGCCCAGCCGGAGTACCCGTCGGGCGGCTCTGGGGACCAATGGTCGTAGATGGAATCGCGGTTGCCGAGATCCCGGTTGCGGCCCGCGACCGCCTGCGCGCGCCAGCGATAGGTGGGAGCGTCCACCAGCGCGAGGAGCGAGATGTCGACCGGCCGTCCGGCGACCGCGTCGCGGACCCTCTGCAGTCCATCCCGCCCGACTGGAGCGAGGAGGCGCAGCGGGCGGACCAGCGAGGCGGCCAGGGCGAAGTAGAGCGCTGAGCCGCCGAGCTCGTCTTCGACCCGGCCATACTCGCCCTCCAGGGTGTCGAGCGCGATCGAGCCGACGACGAGGAGGTCGGATGGATCAGGCGCGGCGGCGCGTCCCACTCTCAGAAGTCACGACGTGGCGCGCACCGGAGAGCTTGGCCAGAAAGTCCGCGGGCCCCGTGTACTCCTCGATTTCCATCCAGCTCTGGCCCAGCTCCTGTGTGCCATGGGAGTCACTTCCGGTCGCGGCCACTTTGCCCAGCTCGGCGCAGATCTGGGCGGCGGCGTGGTTGTTCTGCGAGCGCGCCCAGGGGTTGTAGACCTCGATGATGTCGATGCGATCGGCGAGTTCCACCAGCCGGTCGGCGGAGAAGTGCGCTCGGAAGTGGTCAAGTGGATGCGGAAAATACGTCAGGCCCCCCATTTCGTGAACGAGGTCGCACGCGCGCTCTGGTGAGAGGCCGCTCGGGATGGAGCGCTGGATGAAAAGGCCAATGATCTCGCCCTCCGTCGTGCGCACCTCCTCGCCCACGATCGCCAGCTGGGGAGCGATGGCTTTTAGCTTGAGCGCGCCTTCTGCGGTGTTGTGGTCGGTGAGGGCGATGCGATCGAGACCGACCTCGGCCGCACGCTCGATCAGCTGCTCGAGCGTCGTCCGGCTGTCAGGCGACCAGTTCGAATGGAGGTGAAGGTCGACCTTCAGCACGCCGCTTCAGCGGCGGCGGCGAAAGAGCGGGATGATCCGGGCCGGACGGCGCGCCTTGACGGATTGCTCCATCAAAAGCTCCTGGGCGCGGTAGACGAACTCCATCACCTGGCCGGGACGCCGCTCACGCCCAAGCTCCCGCGGGAGGTCGGGATCGGCCTCCGAAAGGAGAGCCACGAGCCGAGGCATGACCCAGCCGGGAACGATGCGCAGACCCTGCAGCAGACACTCCTCGAGCCAGTACATCAGCTCGTCCGACTCGCGGAGCAGATTGCGCGAGGTCATCCGCTCACGCTCCCGCCGCCGGTGCCAGTAGAGCGCTCGCTGCTGCTCCTCGACAGTTCGCTGGATCATGACCTGCGCCCGACTATAGCAGCCGCGTGTGGCGCCGCCAGCGTCCTTAACGCGTACTCAGCGTGGCGTTTCGGTCGGGTAGAAGAGCGTCCGCCAGCCGCCGGCGGCGGGGACCAGGTGAACCTCTCGGCGCATCGCCAGCTCGTGCAAGCCGTGGCGGATCCGGTATCGCACCTGTAGACACGCCACGTTGCGGTAGGTGCGGTTGCGGCGGCGGTCCGTCCACTCAGGAACGATGTGGCTCTCGTCGACGTCAGCCCCCAAGAGCTCATAGTCGGCCGCCTGGCGGCGCATGCGCTCGACGAACTGCTGCCGGCTTCCCCACGACCGCTGTGCGTCCTCCGCCAGCATGTCCCACATCGCCTCGAAGGAGCGGTTCTGGTGCAGCTTCGTGAATTTCAGCTCGAAGGTCCCGGGCGCGATCGAGGTCGGCTCCGGGGAGCGCTCAGGCGGAGCCTCCGGCGGGAGTGCGGAGACCACCGGCTCCGGCTCGCGCGGAGCCGAGCGCACGAAGCGCGCGAACTCGTCGGCCGGCCAGGTGGTGAAGTGGCCCGCCACCCAGGACAAGAACCGGTCGACTGCGGGCTGGCGGCGGAGGATTGCGATGAGTACTGAGATTTCCGCTAGACCCCAAAATGTTGTGGGATTTCCACAAACTGTACCCAGAATGTGGATATACTGCAACCGATGTCGCGAGCGGCGCGCGCGCGGTCCTGTTCTCTCAGGCGCCGCGGTCGAGCGTTCTCGCCAGTTCGCCTAGCACCTCATCGCCAGGCGCCTCACCGGTCAGCGCCCGCTCTAAAAGCCCGTGGATGTGGACGAGTGACTCGGTGGCAAGGCGCGGCACGGCTCGCCGAGTCCGGCTGATCACGTCGTGGCTGTGCAGCTCCGCCTCCTCTCGAGGCTGCCTCTCACGCGCCGTCAAGCGCTTGCCAACCTGCGCACCATCTCGAGCACGCCGGGGAGCGGGACCCCGACCGGACAGGCATCCGCGGCCTCCTTCAGCAGCGACTCCTCCTCGGCAGTGACGGTCCCGGTCCCCACCTCGCCTGCTACAGAACCCAACCCGGGGTAGTCGCGCAGATAGGCGGAGGCCAGCTCGTCCGGGCGCAGACCGGCGATTCGCTTGGCGACAACGGTGCACAGCCCGCAGCTGATGCACCGGGAAGCAGCCGGCAGCAGCTCGCGCTCCGCCGGCATCAGCGGAAACAGGCGGTCGGCGTGGTACGTCTCGAGGACCACCGCTTCTCCCGAAGGCAAAGTCCTGCTGCGACGCCGCAGGCGCCGTAGCTGATGGGCGCCGTAGGCGGCCGCGAGGCGTGCGAGGGCGGTAGAGCGGCTCACCGGCCGGCGATCGGCCTCAGCGCCCGCGCCATCTCCTCTTGCGCCCAGCCGCGGGTATCGAGCAGAGGGGCCCGGCTCAGCCACGCAGCCGCGAGATAGTCGTGGACCGCCTCTTGTCGCTGCGACACGCTCCAGCCCAGCTCCCGCCCCACGACTTCGGCGGCACGGTCGAGGCAGGCCGCACCGGCGCAGGGGCCGGAGGCTAGCCCAACCCGCCGGAAAGCGTCGGCCAGGGTGCGGACCTGTTCGTGCCGAGCCGCGAAGGCGAGCTCCGCCTCGGAGAGCGCATCGCAGCGGCAGACGACGCGCCCGTGGCGCGCATCCTCGGCCAGAACGCCGGATCCCCGACAGCCGTGCCGCCGGAGCAGCCGAGCAGCGCTGAGATCGGTCATTCCGAACTCCGCGGCAACGTCAGCGGCTTTCGGGGTTTCTTCCTCAGAGCCCGGCAGCCGCGTGTAAAACGTGGAACATTTGTTCTGAACACCCAACCGTGTGCAAACCGCATCAGCCGTCTCCTCGGCCATCGCCCGATACATCGACAGCTTGCCCCCAGTGATCGTCAACAGCCCAGGGGCCGCCGGGTGATCGAAGACCTGGTAACGGCGCGAGAGGTCGTCCTCGTAGAGCCGCCAGCGATGGAGAGTCGGGCGCACGCCGGTGGTCGCCCGAACCGGCCTGTACTCACGGATGGGCGGAAAGACGCGCTCGATGCCCTGAAGAAGGTAGTCGACCTCATCGGCGCGGACGTCCACCTCGTCGAGGTCGCCGTAGTAATCGTCGTCGGTGGTCCCCACGATGGTGATCGGCCCGTGCGGCACGAGCAGCAGGTCGCGGCCGTCGATCGACTCCGCAGAGATCGAAAAGTTGGAGATCCGCCGGTCGTAGACGACGTGGATCCCCTTGGCGGGCCGCAGGCGCACCTCCTGCCCCCCCATCCCGGCCACCTCGGGAGCCCAGGGGCCGGCCGCGTTGACGACCACGCTCGCTCGCGCCTCGACCTCGGCGCCGTCGCGGACGTAGCGGACCCCGATCACGCTCGCGCCGTCGCGCACAAACGAGGTCACCCGGGCGTGGTTGAGGCAGCGCGCCCCGTGCTCGACGGCGTCGAGAACGTTGGCCCAGACCAGCCGGTGGGGATCCACACCCCACTCCTCCATAGTCACCGCACCTACCAGTTCGGGCGTCAGGCCCGGCTCCAGGCGGAGTGCCTCGGCCTTGGTCAGACGGGCGTGCGGGTTGGCGTGCTTGAGCGGCTGGAAGCGGTCGTACACCTCCATCGCCGTCTCCATCCGTTCGAGGTTGTTCTTGTCGCCGGGCAGCACCGGGATCAGAAAGACCACTCGATGTACGAGGTGGCGGGCGATGTCGACGATGTAGCCCGCGTCCTGCGATGACCGCTGGGTCGTCGCCCAGTCGAACTCCAGATAGCGGGGGCCGCCGTGGATCATCCAGGAGGAGGAGCCACTCGTCCCAGCGCCCCAGTCACTCTTTTCCAGGAGCAGCACGGAGACGCCGCGAAGCGCCAGATCGCGGGCGACGCCGGCTCCGGTGACGCCGCCACCGACCACGATGACGTCGTGCACGCTGGACGCCGCGCTCACAGGGGCACCCCGGCCGCCTCGAGCTGATCGCCGATTTCGCCCACCACTGTCGACTTGCCGGCCCCGATCGGCCCGGTCACCACCAGCACAGGCACGCTGAACGGCCGCTAATCCTTGGCCGCGTGCTCCTTCTGGAACTCGTCGATGAGGGTGCGCGCGAGGTGAGACGGCATCTCGTCATAGTGCGAGAGCTTCATGGTGAAGCTTCCGCGCCCCTGCGTGATCGAGCGCAGGTCGAGGGCGAACTTGAGCATTTCCGATTCCGGCACCTGGGCGCGGACGATCTGGACGCCGTCGTCCGGCTCCGTCCCCAGGATCTTTCCGCGCTTCGTGTTGATTTCGGACATCATGTCGCCCAGGTAGCGCTCGGGCACCCGCACCTCGACGTCCATGACCGGCTCCAGCAATACCGGCCCCGCCTCGCTCGCGGCCTTGCGGATCGCGAGCGAGCCGGCGATCTGAAAGGCCATGTCGGAGGAGTCGACGGTGTGGTACTTGCCGTCGATAAGCGTCACCTTCACATCGACCATCGGGTAGCCCGCGACCACGCCACGCGCCATCGTGTCGACCACGCCCTTCTGCACTGATGGGCGGAAGTTCTGCGGGATGGCGCCGCCGAAGATCTTGTCCTCCCACACGAAACCTTCGCCGCGGCCGGTCGGCGCCACCTCGATGGTGCAGACGCCGTACTGCCCATGGCCGCCCGACTGCTTGACGTGCCGGCCCTCGGCGCGCGCCGTGCCCGAAATCGTCTCCTCGTACGCGACCCGCGGCGTCTCGGTGACTGCCTCGACGCCGTACTTCCGGCGCAGCTTCTCCAGCGTCACGTCGAGGTGCACGTCGCCCAGCCCTGAGATCAGCAGCTGATGGGTTGTCTCGTTGCGCTCGACATGCAGTGTCGGGTCCTCCTCGGCGAGCCGGGCGAGCCCGGTGCCGATCTTCTCCTCGTCACCGCGTGACTTAGGGTGGACGGCCAGCGAGTACACAGGCGAGGGCAGCTCCAGCGGCGGCAGCGCGTCCACTCCCTTTTCGCCCAGCGTGTCACCGGTGAGTGTGTGCGCCAGCTTGGAGACGGCGCTGATATCACCAGCGCACACCGCCTGCGTGTTCTCGTGCTCCTTGCCGAGCGGGAAGAAAAGCGAGCCCAACCGCTCGTCGCCGCTCCGCTCGTTGTTGACATGGGTGTCCGAATGAAGGCATCCGTTGACGACCTTGAAGTAGCTGAGGCGCCCGAACTGGTCGCCACCGGTGCTGAAAACGAAGGCCTGGGCCGGCTTGCCGGGATCCGCCGCCGGCGCCGGCAGGAGGTCGCAGATCGCGCTGAGCAGCGTTCGCACGCCCAGCATCTTGGCTGCCGAACAGCAGACGACCGGGACGACCTTGCCGGCGACGATGCCTTCCCGAAGGCCCCGCTCGACTTCGGCGTCGGTCAGCGTGCCCTCCTCGAGGTACTTCTCCAGCAGCTCGTCATCGCCCTCGGCGGCGGCCTCGACCAGCTCCTCGGACCGCTGCTCGACCAGGCCCCGCATGTCCTCCGGGATCGGCGCCTCAGTGCCCTTACCGTCCGGTGTCGTCACGAAGGCTTTCTTGTGGAGGAGGTCAACGACGCCCCGGAAGCCGGCCTCGGCGCCGATCGGAAGGTGCAGCGCCACCGGCTTCGGGCTCAGCACCTCGCGCATCGCATCCAGCGTCCCGAAGTAGTCGGTGTTCTCCTTCTCCATCTTGGTGACCACCACGAGGCGCGGCTTGCGGGCCCGGTTCAGCTGCTCCCAGGCGATCTCGGTGCCGACCGCAACCCCGGGCTGGGCGCTGACCACCAGGAGTGCGCCCTCGGCAACCCGGAGCCCGGCCGCGACCTGGCCCGCGAAGTCGAAGAAGCCGGGGGCGTCGAGAATGTTGACCTTGAAGCCGTTGTGCTCGACGT
>CAZXGB010000068.1:0-13956 GCA_964640005.1 uncultured Actinomycetes bacterium
CGCGCGCGCCCTGCTGGCAGAGCGCGTAGAGGTAGCTGAACGGCGTCTCGCCCTTAGGCACCGGATAGCCGGGGAAGCGGACGCCGCGAAAGTCGAGGTCGAACTCACACTCCTGGGCCAGCTCCCAGGGGGTGGCAAGCGCCTCCGGAAAGTCCTTGAAGAGCGGTCGCAGCTCGTCCCCGCCCTTCAGGTAGCGCTCGCTGTTGGGGTGCAGCAGCGGCCGTGCCTCGTCGAGCGTCTTGATGTGCTTGATTGCAACCAGCACGTCGTGGAGGGGGCGGCGGGCGGGGTCGTGGTAGCGAACCTGGTTGGTCGCGATCGTGCGCGCGCTGGCTCGACGAGCCATGGAGGCGCGGCCCTGCATCACCCAGCGGTCCTCTGGGAGCAGGTGATTGACCAGCTCCACGAAGACGTTCTCCCGGCCGGCCGCCTCCTGGAGCTGCGCCAGGCGCTCCGGGGAGTCGGTGTCGGTGAGCACGAAGAGGTCGGTGGCTTGCTCCGCGAGAGTGGCGAGATCGGTGCGCGCCTCGCCCTTGGGCTGGTCTTTGTGGGCGAGGCTCAGGAGGCGGGTCATCGCCGAGTAGCCGCTCAGATTCCTGGCGAGTAGCCGCACGTTTTCGCCCTGCACTTCCAGGTCGGCGCCGATGACCGGGCGGACGCCCAGCTTCCGGCACGCCTGCATGAACTTGACGGCGCCGTAGACACCCCCGGTGTCGGTGATCGCGAGCGCAGGCATCTCCAGCTGTTTGGCGCGGACGGCCAGCTCGTGGGGGAAGGAACCGCCGTCCAGGAAGCTGTAGTTGGAATGGCAGTGGAGCTCGACGAAGGGGCTAGTCATAGACGCGCTCCAGGTGCCAGCGGTCCTCGAGCAGGTCGTGGAAGACCTCGAGGAGCAGGCGGTCGCCGAGTAACACCTTCCAGTACTCGCGGGCGACCGGGCACTCCCACCAGTCCTGTTCGACCAGCCAGCGGCTGACCGGCTCCAGCGAGCCGCCATCCGGCCCGCGCAGGCGCGCAGGCGCGCCTTCCGGGCCGAGCTCAACCGTGACTTCTGGCGCCGGCTGCAGCAGCCGGGTCATCGCGCCCACCCCCGGGGAGAGGAAAACGTGCATATGCGGGCGCATGCACCCCTGCGATCGTTGACGAAGGGTGCATATGCGGGCGCATGGACGTTATCTGGACTCATCACACCGGCTCGACGGTGTAGCGCTGGGCCGGAATGCCGGAGCTGGTGAGCGCGCGGCGCACGTGGACGGCGACTTCGTCGCCGTGCCGCTCCTGGAGCCGCTCGAGCGCGGCCTGCACCTCCTCGGCGGCGGCGTCACCGCCCACCCAAAGCCGCAGCTGGCGGCGCCCGGCCGGCTCCAGCTCGGGAATCTCGATCGCGAGCTCGTCGACCGGCGCCGCCGGCTGCCACTCCCGCAGCCAGGCGCCGGCCAGCCCGAGGAGTTCGGCGGTGCTGGAGAGCGGGTGGCGGACGAGCGACTCGCGCTGTTCGGGCTCGCCACCCTCGATGCCCAGCCGCACCCGCAGCTGCTTGGCGCCGGCGCCGCGCAGGCCGAGCTCGGCGGCCAGGTCGGCGCACAGCGCGCGGGCGATGAAGAGCAGTGCCTCGCGGTCCTCCACCGGCGGCTCCAGCTGCCGGCTGGCGGCCATGCACCGGGGCGGGCTCCAGGGCGTGAGCGGGTCGGGCTCGTCACCCCGGGCCAGGAGCACGGCCTGGCGGCCGGGCGGTCCGAGCTGTGACTCCAGGCGGCGGGGTCCGATCGCCGCCACCTGACCCAGCGTGCGCAGGCCGAGGAGGTCGAGCCGGTCGTGGAGCTCGGGGAGGAGGTCGAGCTCGGTGGCGGGGAGCGGCTTGAGGAACTCGGCCGCGTCCTCGACGCGCAGCACACGACCTGGCCGGGCACGCTTGGCGGCCAGGCGGGCGGCGAAGGGGCCGGGAGCAATGCCCAGCCGTGGCTCGGTGTGCGCGACCTCGCGAAGCCGCCGGCGCATCTCGCGCACGGCCTCCGCCTTGACGCGCGCGGGAAGACCCTCGAGATTCGCCCAGACAACGCCTGTGCTGCGCACCTCGACCGCCGGCGCCAGGTCGTAGAGCGCGGCCGCCAGCCGCTCGCGCAGGCGCGCCGTCTCCTCAGGGCGGGGCTCGACGATCGCCGCCGCCGGACAGAGCTGCTCGGCGTTGCGCAGCGTCATCCCGACCCGCACGCCCTGCTCGGCCGCCGCCTCGCTGGCGGCGAGCACGCGCCCGCCCGCCCACTCGGCGACCACTACCGGCTGGCCGGCGAGGTCGGGGTGGTGGGCGAGCTCGAGGTGCGGGATCAGCCCACAGCAGTGCGGACCACCCATCGCAGGTCTCCTTCGTGCTGAACGATTCCGATCGGCCTCTCCGGGAAGTGGCTGGACCCGAGCGGGTAGTGGATCTCGAGCTCGGTCGCCGCACCCGGAGCCGCCAGCCGGTTCTTGAGGCAGGTCACGCACGCCTGCAGACCGACCACCTGGCCGCGCTCGCGCAGCCACAGCGAGCGCTCGACGCCGAGGGTCAGGCTGGAGGCATGCGCCATTGCCGCGTCGCGGCTGTTGGCAACCGCCAGGACGATGCTTCCGCTGCGCGCCGCCGAGCTCTCGAGCGGCCCCAGCGCCGGCTCCGGCAGGGTGCCGAGCAAGAGCAGGAAAGGCGCCCCTGCGCGGGCGAGTGCGACCGCCGCCTCACCGGCTGCGCTGGCGTCGGGCGGGCGGACCAGCATGAGCCGGGTCAGCTCCGGCCGCATCGGCTCCAGCGCCCAGGGGTCGAAGCCAGCCCCATGGTCGAGGACGACCGCCTGCGCGAGCTCGCGGGTGGCGCGGCCGAGGAGCGCGAGCGCGATCGAGAGCTTGCCCGATCCTTCCGGCCCCTGGAGCACGCTCAGCCGCCCGGCGGGCAGGCCGTGGATGCCGGTCAGCCGGTCGAGCTCGCCGATCCCGGTCGACCACGGCTCGACGGTCCCGAGCCGGCTGCCGCGCAGCAGTGCCTGGTCGCCGAAGCGGACATGGATGGCGTCTATTGCACCCTGAAGGCGCTGTGTCTCGGTCTGCATCTCTCCTTTCTTGTGAGCCTCCGATGGAAAGACGCGAGTGAGGGCGGAGGCAGGCTCATCGTAGCGAACAGATGTTCGAACAGGCAAGCCCGGAAAATGCCTAGTCATGGCCCGGATCGTGGTCGTCGGCGGAGGGGTGATCGGCTGCGCCGCAGCCGAGCGGCTGTCGCGCAATGGCCACTCGATCGTCCTGCTCGAGCGCGACCACGTCGGCGCCCACGCCTCAGGCGCTGCCGCCGGCCTGCTCGCGCCCCACAGCGAAGGTGAGGAGAACGAGGGCTCCCGCAGCCTGGCCATGTTTCCGGAGCTTGCCGAGCGGCTGGAGAAGGAGACCGGAATCGACATCGAGTACCGGGCGGGAGAGAGCCTCACGCCGGCGATGGACCCTCAGGAGGAGGTTGCGCTCCGGGCTCTGACCGCAGGTCGCTGGCTGGACGCCATCGAGCTCCAGCGCAGCGAGCCCGCGGTCCATCCGGATGCCCGGGGCGCCGTGATCTTTCCCGAGTCGCAGGTCACGCCGCCTCGCTTCACTGCCGCGCTCGTGACCGCCGCCGCCCGGCGAGGGGCGGAGATACTCGAGGGCGCGCCCGCGACCGGCTTCGAGGTGGCCGCTGGTTCGGTTACCTCCGTCCTCGCTCCCGGTCGCCGCCTGCCCGCCGACTTCGTCGTGCTGGCGGCCGGCCCCTGGACGGCGGAGGTCGCGGCGCGGCTGAGTTTGGAGGTGCCGGTGTGGCCGAGCCGCGGCCAGCTCGTCCGCTTCCGCCTGCCCGGCGGGCAGAAGACGCTGAACCGGATGCTGACCTGGCGCGGCCGCTACCTGGTGCCGAAGCCGGACGGGACGGTGGTCGCGGGGAGCACCGAGGAGGCCGTCGGTTTTGACGCGCGGGTCACCGCGGCGGGCGTCGAGTCGCTCCTTCGCTTCGCGCGGTCGGTGGTTCCGGCGCTCGAGGAGGCTACGGTGGAGTGGCTGTGGGCGGCTCTCCGACCGGCCACCGCCGACGGCCGCGAGATCGTGGGCCCGGCGGCCGGCTACGGCAATCTGCTGGTGGCCAGCGGCCACAATCGCAACGGCATCCTGCTCGCTCCGATCACCGCAGAGCGACTGGCGAACATGGTCGGGGGTAGCATTTCGAAGCGATGATCGAGGTCGAATCGCTGCCCACGCGGAGCGGTTGGGACGCGACCGTGGAGATCAACGCCGGCGAAGCCGGCGCCAGCCGGCACAACGTCCACGTCACCCACGCCGACCTCGAGCGCTGGGGGCACGGCGGATCCCCAGAAGACCTTGTGCGGCGGGCGTTCGAGTTCCTGCTCGAGCGGGAGCCCGCTCAGCAGATCCTCAAGAGCTTCGACCTCTCAGACATCGAGCACTATTTCCCCGAGTTCGGAAGGGTCATGTCGAAGTGAAGTGCCCGGTTCCCTGCCTGGAGTGCGGGACGTTCACGATGCAGCTCGACCTGACGCAGGACCACCAGCACATTGCGTGCGAGCGCTGCGAGCGCATCTGGTGCGCCAAGTGCATAGGGCGGTACGAGGTCAAGATCTCAGAGGAGTGGCTCAAGCAGCAGCGGGTGGCCGCACTGAACTGAGCGCGCAAGGGCGCATCGGTGGGCGTGTCCGCGTCAATCGGCGCTGAAGCGCGCGCGTCAGCCGCGCAAGGCACTGCCGGCGGCGACCGTGATCGCGATGGTTGCTCCCAACGCCACGGCGGCGGCGAGCCCGGCGATCGAGAGCATCCGGCCCACCTCTGCCTGCGCCCGTCCTGTCGCCAGACCGCTGGGCTCGGCCGCGAGGCGGCGCAGTGCCGAGGCGGCTTGGACGAGACCGTAGATCCCGAGCACCAGCGTGAGCGGCGGGCAGAGGAAAGCGCACACGCACGCCAGCGCGCCCGCGAGTAACGACCGGCGCGCCTCGGGGACGCTGGTGATCGAGCCCGCCATCGGAACGTTGCGACTGGCCAGGGCGTCGAGCGCCGCCAGCGGCCCGCCGGCGGCATACGCGTCGGGGGCAGCGGCCGAAAGCGGACCGGCGACACTGGCCGCGATCTCGGTCCGGCGGCCGGGTGGCAGCGAGTCGCGGCGGGCGGCGTAGGCGAGAACGAGCTGCCGGAGGTTCGGCTCCAGGCCTTGCAGGCCCTCGGTGGCGATCGGCTGGTCGCCGGCCAGTCGCGCCTCCAGCGCCTCATAGGAGACGGATTCGCGGTCTTTTACGACCAGAGTTCCTGCCGCCAGGTCGCCGAGCCGGCGGCTGTTGCGGGTGGCGAACATCGCGACCACGCCGGTTCCGTAGTAGCCGGGCAGGAAGTCCACGAGGCGCAGAAGATTGCGCACGAGCAGCTGCGTCCGGTCTGGCGGCTCGCCCCGCAGGCCGGTGACGCGAATGCCGAGCGCCCGCTTGCCGGGTGTCTGCCCGGACCAGGCGAGCTCGAACCCGGGAAAGTAGGCGATCACCAGGACAAAGCCGAGAACGAGACCGATCGCCAGCCCTGTCTGAGGAGAAGTCGCGGCGGCGATCAGCACTGAGAGCGGCACCAGGTCCACGAGCGCCGCGCCGATAAGACAGCCGTCGATCGCCTGCGCGAGGAAGCGGGTGCCGATTCCGGCGACGTCGTAGCGAAACGCGACCAGCTCCGGCGTCGCGACCAGGATCTCGTAGTCGGCCGGCCCGTCCACCATGCGCAACTGTAAGAACGCGTGCCGGAGAATGTGGCCCGGCATGGTGAACGAGTTCGCGGCCCGGCGCATGCCGGACTGGCAACGCCTGGAGGCGTTTCTGGCGCGGGCGGCGGGTTCCACGAGGCGAGGCGCCACGCTGACGCCGGCCGACGCCCTCCAGTTCGTCGGGTTGTACCGGCGAGCCACCGCGGACCTCGCCCGCGCGCAGCGCGACTGGCCCGGCGATCCCGTCACCGGCTACCTGAACGGCCTGGTCGGCCGTGGCCATGCCGTCCTCTACCGGCAGCGGCGGACCCTATCGGGCCTTGGCGGCTTCTACGCCCGGACCCTCCCCGTGATGTGGCGGGAGTCGTGGCCGTTCCTCACCGCCGCCGCGGCGCTGCTGTTCCTGCCGATGCTCCTCACCTTCTTCGTGCTGCTGGTCAACCCGGACCTGGCCTGGCAGCTGCTGCCCGGCGAGCTCGTCGACAGGGTGCACAAGCACCAGCTGTGGACGCAGATCGCCCAGGAGAACCGGGGCCTGGCGGCGGCGTCGATCATGGTCAACAACCTGCAGGTCACCTTCCTGGCATTCGGGCTCGGGATCGCGGGCGGACTGGGCACCGCATTCGTGCTCGTCGAAAACGGCATCGCGCTGGGCGCGGCCTTCGGCCTCACCCACGATTACGCGCTCTCGGGAGGCCTCCTGAACTTCGTGGTCGCGCATGGCTTCCTCGAGCTGACCGTCGTGGTCGCCGCCGGCGCCGGCGGGCTGATGCTCGGGTGGGCGCTCGTTCAGCCGGGCCGCCGGCGCCGCTCCGAGGCGCTGGCGGAGGCGGCCCGCCGCGCGGTCGTCATAGTGCTCGGCCTGGCGCCGTTCCTGGTGATCGCCGGCCTCATCGAAGGCAACCTGAGCCCTTCCGGCGCTCCGTTCCCGGTCAAGCTTGCCGTCGGCCTGGCGACCGGCATCCTGCTGCACGGCTACCTACTCACCGCGGGCCGCAAGAGGTGATCACACGAGCGCACGCTCCTTCAACTCCAGGTAGCGCTCGACCAGGCTTGGACTGAGCTTCTCGGCCGGTGCGTCGAGGCCGAGCACCCCGCCCCGAGCGAGCACGTCAAAGGCAGTCCGGCGCGCGCTCATGAGCTCCTCGGCGGCCGCCCACTCGAACGCGCGGCCGGCGTCGTCGATCGGGTTGTTCAGCGCGCCGAGCAGCGCGGGGTCCGCCATCGCCACCACGAGGACCAGGTGCCGTCGCGATAGGTGCAGGGCGTTGGCGACAAGCTCGTTCGAGGCTTCCGGGTCGAGGACGTCGCTGAGCATCACGACCAGCGACCGGCGGTTGATGCGACGAGTGAGAAAGCCGGTGACGCCCGCGAAGTCCGGCTCGGTGTACCGGGCCTCGACCGCATACAGGTTGCGGCTGAGCCGGTTGATCTGCGCGCTGCCGCGCTGGGGGGGCAGGAAGCCGAGGACGCGATCGGCAAAGGTCAGCATCCCCACGCGATCTCCCTGCGCCTGGGCTACCCAGCCGAGCAGGAGCGCCGCGTTGACCGCGTGGTCGAGCTTCATCAGGTGCCCTGCGCGCGCCGTCATCAGGCGCCCGCAGTCGATCGCGATCACGATTTGCTGGCCTCGTTCGGCCTCGACTTCCACGCTGATCGGCCGGTCCTGGCGCGCGCTCGCCTTCCAGTGGATGCGGCGGATGTCGTCGCCCGGAACGTAGTCGCGAAGGGCCGCGAATGTCGTCGCCGAACCGGGGGGGCGGGCCCGGCGAAGCCCCGAGGTGGGGCGCAGGCCGCGCCGCAGAGCCAGCTCGTGGGTGCGGATCTGGACCACGTCGGGGTAGACGGCGACCTCCTCGGCGGCCGGAATCCGCACCTGGCGGAACCACCAGCCCCGATCACGACCGCAGCGCACGTCAACGGGTCCGAAGCGATAAGCGCCGCGCCGGTCAGGGCGGCAGCGATAGGTCACGTCGAGAACGCCCTCGGCGTCGAAGCGGGCGGCGACCTCGGGCGGATGCGGGTGGAGGCCGGCCGGCGCGTGGTCGCCGACTCGAGCCGCCATCCCGGCGGCGGCCGGGCAGCGCACTCTGACGCGGATGAGCTCTTCGACTCCGAGCGAAAGCGGCCTCGCCAGCGTCCTCTCGGCGCTAAGGGACGCCGGCCGGGGCAGGCGGCGGAGGTCGCCGGCTGCCACGATGACGAGGGCGGCGTGGTAGGCGATCACGACCGGCCAGGCCACCCAGCTGATCGAAGTGAGCGCGTAGAGGCAGGCGCCGATGACGAGCGCCGCCAGCAGGCGCGGCTGGGGGACGAGCGAGCGAATCTCGCTCAGCGTGGCGGCGTCACCCGCGCGAGCACGGCCGCGAGCACGCTGTCCGGCGTATGCCCGGCGACTTCGGCCTCCGGCCGGAGCACGAGACGGTGGCGAAGCGCGGGAACGACCAGCTCCTTGACGTCGTCCGGCGTGATGAAGTCTCGGCCCTCGATCGCCGCTGCTGCCTTGGTCGCCAGCAGGAGCATGACCTGGGCGCGCGTGCTCGCCCCGAGCGCGACCTCCGGCGCTGTTCGGGTGGCGGCGGCGAGCTCGACGATGTAGCGCCGAATGCCCGCGTCCGCCACGACCGCAGCCGCCTCGCGCCGGCTGACTGCGACCGCGTCCGCGTCCAGCCGCGGCTCGATGCCGGCCTGCAGTGGGTCCTTGAGCGGAACGCCGCGGTTCCAGCGCTCGAGCACCTCGAGCTCGTGCTCCGGACTCGGGTAGGCGACCACGACCTTGAACAAGAACCGGTCTTGCTGCGCCTCGGGCAGGTAGTAGGTGCCTTCGTACTCGACCGGGTTCTGCGTCGCCAGCACCAGGAAAGGGTCGGGTAGCGGGTGCTGGCTGCCTTCAAGAGTCACCCCACTCTCTTCCATCGCCTCCAGCAGCGCCGCCTGCACCTTGGCCGGGGCGCGGTTGATCTCATCGGCCAGAAAGACGTTCGCGAATATCGGTCCCGGGCGTAGCCGGAACTCACGCGTGTGCAGGTCGTAGACGGAGGTCCCGACGATGTCGGCCGGCATCAGGTCGGGCGTGAACTGCACCCGCCGGTAGTCGAGGCGGAGCACGCGCGCGATCGACTTGGCGAGGAGGGTCTTGCCCTGTCCGGGGACGCCTTCCAGAAGCACGTGGCCGCCCGCCACGAGCGCAATCGCGCAGAGACGGATCGCCTCCTCCTGACCGACGAGCACTTTTGACACCTCTTCCTGGAGGGTCGAGTAGAAGGACGTGGCGCGGCTGGCTTCGGTCACGGGCGTGGCGGCATAGGGTAGGCCAGCGTGTGCAGCTGGCGGGCTGCGGCGGTAAGGTCGGCATCACTCTGCACCGACTGCGCAGCCGCCTGGGCCTGCTCCAGGCGCCTCGCGAGGTCGGGGTCGAAGCGCCCGAGAAGCGAATGGAAGTCGGGCCCGCCGGGATCGGCGGCGAGGCCCGTTCGCCGCGCCACGGACCGGAGGGCGGCCGCGGACAGGCTGTCCGCCGCAAGGTTGCGGCCGCCGGCCTGGCGCAGGAGCCGGCCCACCGCCTGTGCGTGCTCGTCCATCGCGGGCGCGCTGGCTTCCCTGGACGCGTCCGTCGCGCCCACAACGCGACCCAGCAAGGCGAGGCCGGCGAAGACCACGATCACCGACCAGGCGAGCGCCCGGCCCCAGGCGAAGCTGTAGAGGGCGTTGACAGCGCTGCCGCCCACCTGAGCCCCGTGGTGGTACTCGTCGAAACGCACGCTCGCGCCGCGTGCTCCCATGTCGAGGAGCGCCGCCGCGAACACCGCGTTGTCGGTCTTCTCGAGGAAGCCGTTCGCCAGTGATTCGGCCGCCGCCAGTGCGACCACTGTTCCCGCCCCGAGCTGATACGTCACCGCCACCGCATCACCAGCCGCACTGCTGAGAAGCGCTCTCTGGTCCGGCCCTTTGACGAAGGTCGAATCGAAGCTTCCCGTCACCGCGTGAACGTCGGGCAGGAGCAGCCCGTCGCCCAGTGAGGTGGCGCCGCTGCCTTGGCCGCGCTTCAGACCGAGCGTCGAGTCGAGCGGGGGGATCGCGACCTCGGACGCCAATACCAGCACCCCGCCCGCCGCGACCCAGTCACGGAGGCGGTCGGCCTCCGTCTGGCTCACCGCGACCGACGGCGAGAACACGAAGAGCTCGCCATCGGGCGGCAGCTCGAAGTTGCCTTCGACGATCGCCGTCGGGTGACCGCGAAGAGCGGCCAGCTCACGAAGCGCCGACGCACCGCCGCGTGCGTCACTGGTGGCTTCGTGAGAAGGCGAGTCGGCCGGCGGCGCGGTCGCCAACGCGAGGGCGGCGATGAGCGCGCCGAGGGCTGCCAGCCCGTACCACCGCCAGCGCCCGCTCACGCCGCCTCTGCGACCAGGTCGCGGTAGCGGTTGGCGACCGCGAGAACGGCGCGATAGCGCTCCTCGCCGACCGGGTGATGACCGTAGAAAGACTCCTCGAACGCGAGCAGGAGCGGCCGCAGCTGCATGTAGTCACCGCTGGCGCGGTAAATCTCGCGCACCGTGAGTGGGCTGGCTGAGAGGTCGCTCCGCTCGGGTCGCGTGACCCGCATCGCCACCGCCAGCGCCAGCTCGCGCACCGCGCCGTCGAAGTCGCCGCGTGCTGCCAGTTCCGCGGCGGTTCGAAAGCGATCCTGCGTGTCCGCGTTCTCCTCGCTCACCGCTTCGGCCCGGCCTCGACGTCGCGGTCTGCGAACCCGCCGAATCAACGCGGCCAGCGTCACCAGCGCGGCCACGATCAGGGCGCCGAGCAGGAGCCAGCCGATTACCGGCAGCCCCGGCCCCACCTGCCGCAGCAGCCAGGAGAGGACCTGCTCGACCGAGTGCAGCAGCCAGTTGCGAACGGTTTCGAGCGGCCCCGGGGGCCGGTGGAGGGGCGCAAACCGGGCCTCCGACAGGATTCGGTGGACCTGAGCCCGCGCCGCGTCGGGGTCGGGTGAAGGAGTCAGTTCGGCTGCTGGCCTGCGGGCGGTGCGGGGGGCGGCGGCGGGTAATCGCCGGGCGGTGGCGGCGGCGGATACTGGCCGGGCGGTGGCGGCGGCGGATAGGTGGCGGGCGGCTGCTGCCCGGGCACCGCCTGGCCGCCGTAGCCCGGGCCACTTTGGGCTGCGGCCCGAGCCATCACTTCCAGCTCCAGCGCCTCAGCCCTGACCCGGCGATCGATGTAGAGCAGCATCAGGAGGATTGGCGGGATCGGGTTGACCAGGCACTGCAGAATCGAGCTCACCACGGTAGTGACAACGAGGCGGGCGCCGATGCCCGGGACGGCGAGCCCCGCAAGCTGCGCGACCAGGCCGAGGGCGGCGCCGACGATGTACGTCAGGACGAGAACCAGAAGCAGGACGCCGAAGGTCCTCCACCAGGCATTCTTGGTCAGCTGCCAGCTGCGGCTGATCGCCTGCAGCGGGCCGAGTCGCTCGATGAAGAGGACGGGCGCCGAGAGCGACCAGGCGACCCCCAACCAGACCGCCACCGGAAAGCCGATGCACGTGACCGCGATCAGCGAGAGCGCCACGGTGTAAGAGAGGATCCAGCCCCAGATCGGCAGGTAGCGGCGGCCCACCTCGGTGAAAACGCTTCCGTAGCTCGGATCGCGACCCTGCACCGCGTCCGCCGCGGCCTGCAGCACCGATCCGTAGAAGAACGGTGCCAGTACGAGGCTGACCACCCCCAAACCAAGGAGGCCGGCAATGAACGCCGGGTCCAGAAACAGGCCCTGAGCCTGCTGGGAGGTGAGAGGCTGTCTGACATTGGCGAAGCCGGCGAAGCGCGCACCGAACATGACCGACCAGACGATGGTCGGTACCTGCACGAGCAGCGAAACGCCGGCCAGGAGGACGAAGTGCGAACGGTAGACACGAAACAGCTCGTCGAACAGTTCACCGAGATCAAGGGGTCGCGGACGCACGGCAGCTGCACTCATGGGCTGGCTCATCGTACAGGCGCCAGGCTGGACGTCCAGGGCCAGTAAACGAGCCCATCCGCGACTGCGCCCTCACATGGGCGTCTAGCTGGCAGGCGTGAAGGTCAGCATGACCCGCCCCTGGCTCTGCGGTTTGGGCAGCGACGCCTGGGCGTCCATCGCCGACTCGAGCGTCGACCACTGGTACTGGTAGCGCTGTCCCTGCGAGAACCCGGCGTCGTTGGCGTAGACCGTGTTCCCGTCGTAGCCGATCAGCACGACCACGTGGTAGACGCCGGGCGAGCCGTAGTAGGGCGCGATCTTCTGGCCGCCGGGGGCCCCGTGCGTATTGACCGGGATCAGCACCGGCTTACCTGACGCGAGCGCGGCTTTGACATTGTCGAGGGTGGCCGGCTGGATCTGGCCATCGAGGTTGTAGACGTTCTTGCCGACCGCAGCGACCTTGTCCAGAGAGAGGTCGAGCACTCCGGGGTAGGTCTGCCGCTCGACCTGAACGATCTGGGCCATCCCCTGATCGGCATCGTTCGGGGGTATCCGGTCGTTCGGGTAGGCCTGGCCTTTGTAGTACCGGCCGGTCATCAGCAGCGCCGCCGCCTCGCAGTACTCCTGGTGCGGATCGTTGGCTCCCCACTGGTTGAAGGGCGACTGCACCGTGTAAGGCACGCCTTTGATGAACAGCGAAGGCGGGATCGGCGTCGCCGTCGGGGTGGGTGTGGCCGAGGGCAAGGAAGTGGGGGTGGCGCTGGGAGGGGCCGAGATCACCACAGCGGTGCTCGGCTGCGGCAGGACGACCAGGCCCGCGTGCCGCGAGTCATAGTAGGCGAGGCCGGCTGAGCCAGCGCCGGCGAGGACCGCGATCGCGGCGAACGCGACTTGGACCCACCTCAGCATGCCTCCGTACCATAGCGGCCGCCGCTCCAGCGTCGGCACCGGGCAAACTTTCCCCGCATGACCGAAGAGGCTCCCGCGACGGCATCCCGGCTCGGCGGCCGCGCCGTGCGCAACAGCGTTCTGGTCCTCAGCTCGCGGGTGATCTCGCGGCTGGTCGCTCTGATCACGGTGGTCATCCTGGCCAACCACCTGGGCGACGCCGCCTACGGCCGCTACACGACCATGGTCGCCTACAGCGCGCTGGTCAGCGTCCTCGCCGACCTCGGCCTGAACACCCTCTTCACCCGCGAAGCTGCGCGCCAGCCTGAGCGCATCGGCCAGTTCCTGGCCAGCCTCCTCGGGGGCAAGGCCTTCCTCGGTCTCCTGGCCTTCGCCGTGCTCGCGGTGGCGCTGGCATTGGCGGGGGTCGGCGACCTTGCCCTCCCCGGCGGTTGCCTGCTCGTCGCGACCACCTACTCGGCGCTGCTCCGGAACACCTTCTACGCGTTGGGCCGCCTCGAGTTCGAAGCGGTCGCGATTCTGCTCGAGATCGCGATCCAGGCCGCGGGTATCGTTGCTGGCGTCCGGCTGGGCGCGGGCGTCTCCTTCTTCGTCTGGGTCTACGTGGCCTCCGCGCTCGGCACGGCCGTCTTTGCGGCGGTCGTGATCGCGGCCACGAAGATGGCGCGGCTAGGGGTCGAGCTCAACGTCAGCCTCCTCCAGCGCTGGCTGCGGCTGAGCTTCCCCTTCGCCATCGGCTTCCTGCTGACCAACCTCTACTTCCGCGCCGACGTGCCCATCCTCCAGCACTTCCGGCCGTTCAGCGAGGTGGGGTGGTACACCTTCGCCTACAAGCCCTTCGAGGCGCTTCAGTTCGTGCCCCTGGCCATTCAGACGGTGGTCTACCCGGTGCTCGCCGTCTACCATCGCCAGTCGCCCGGTCGCCTGGGTCCGGCTTACGAGCGCTTCTTCAAAGTCCTGATCCTGCTCGGCTGGCCGCTCACCGTGGGCACGTACGTGCTGGTCCACCCGGTTGGCCGCCTATTTCGCCTTTACCCGCAGTCCGAGCCGTCGCTCCAGATCCTCAGTCTCGGCATCGTCTTCCTCTTCGCCAACTCGGCCTTCACCGCCATGCTCTATGCGATCGACCGCCAGGACCGCTTCGCCTGGTCGACGGCGATCGCGGTCGTGGTCAACGTCGGGCTCAACCTGATCCTGATTCCGATCGCCGGCTACCTCGCGGCCAGCGCCACGACAGTGATCACGGAAGCCGCCTTTTCAGTCGCCGGCTGGTGGTTCGTCGCCCGCGTCTACCGGCTGCCCTGGTTCCGCCTCAGCTGGCGCATCCTGCTCGCCGGCATCTACATGGG